>NZ_JBLWFG010000009.1:0-129392 GCF_048321015.1 Thauera sp. WH-2
GCCAGACCAATCTACATGCGCACGACGAAGCCATGGCCCTGCTGCGCAAGCGTTTGGCCGCGCGGAATCGTCGTGCATGAATATCCTCTGGGCCGACGAGGCGCTGGACGACCTCGACGAGATTCTCGCCTATTACTACGCTGAAGCAGGCCCATTGACTGCAGCGTCCGTCCAGTCGCGCATCATTGCCGAAGTCGAAGCCTTGCGCGTCTCCCCGGACCGCATCCGGGCACGTGCGCGGGTCCCGGACGCACGCGAACTCGCCGTTTGCCGACTGCCCTACATTGCCTTCGTGGAAGTGACGGATGACTCGGTGATCGTGCTAAACGTCGGTCACACCGCACGGGAATTTCCTGCGCGCCACTGAATTGCCACGAAGGAAGCAGCGAAGGAAGCAGCGAAGGTTTGCCGTGCTGTTAGACAAGCACTAAAATACACACATAATCGTAATTACAAAGGGTGGCATGATGGAAACACTGCCCAGCCGCGTCTTCAACAACGGCAACAGCCAGGCTGTGCGTATCCCGGCGGAGTTCCGCCTCGACACCGACCGCGTCAGCATCACGCGCAACGACGCGGGCGACCTGGTGATCCACCCTTTGCGCGTGCAGCGTGGCGCCGCCCTGATGCAGGCCCTGAAAGCGCTGGGCGAAGTGGACGACGACTTCCTCGCCGCGCTCGAGGCCGAACAGGAAGCGCCGCTGCCGGTGCAGGAGCGCGAGACGCTGTGATCTACCTGCTCGACACCAGTATCCTGATCTACCTGATCAAGAACCAGCCGCCCGGCATCGCGCAGCGCATCGACGCACTCCCCGAGCGCGACGCCCTGTGCATGTCTTTCGTGACTTGGGCCGAGTTGCTGAAGGGCGCCGAGCGCAGCACTCGCAAGACGGAGGTGCTGCGGCGGCTGAACGCCCTGGCACGCCAGGTACCGGTGCGCTATCCCGCCAACCCCGCCATCTGCCGGCATTACGCGGAACAGGCCACCCGCCTGAAGGAGGCAGGCACACCGATCGGGGGGAACGACCTGTGGATCGCCTGCCATGCACTGGCCGAAGACGCCATCCTGGTCACCCACAATACGCGCGAGTTCAGGCGCATTTCGGGTTTGCGCGTCGAGGACTGGGTGTCCACCGAAAAAGACTGAAAAAGGCCAACCCGGAACTCCCGCCGCCCCTTAGCACTCTCATGCTCCGAGTGCTAAACTTCGAGCACAAGGAGGACTCAAGCCCATGTCTCAAGCCCTGACCTTCCCCGTTCCCGCCGCCGGCAGCCTGGATCAGTACATCCAGAGCGTGAATCGCATGCCGATGCTGAGCGAACAGCAGGAGGCGGATCTGGCGGCGCGCCTGCGCGACGAAGGTGACGTGAATGCGGCGCGGCAACTGGTGATGTCGCATCTGCGTGTGGTCGTGTCGATCGCGCGCGGCTATCTCGGCTACGGCCTGCCCCACGCCGACCTGATCCAGGAAGGCAACATCGGGCTGATGAAAGCGGTCAAGCGCTTCGACCCGAGCCGCGGTGTGCGGCTGGTGTCGTTCGCGATCCACTGGATCAAGGCCGAGATTCACGAATACATCCTGAAGAACTGGCGCCTGGTGAAGATCGCCACCACCAAGGCGCAGCGCAAGCTGTTCTTCAACCTGCGCGGCATGAAGAAGGACAGCACCACGCTCCAGCCCGCCGAGGTGCAGTCGATCGCCACCCAACTCGGCGTCAAGCCCGAGGAAGTGGTGGAGATGGAGACGCGCCTCACCGGCCGCGACATCCCGCTCGACGCCGGCAGCGACGACGAGGACGAGCGCTTCGCCCCGATCGCCTACCTGCCCGACCCGCACGCCGAGCCGTCAGAGCTGGTAGAGCAGGCCGAACTGGCCCACCTGCAGGACACCGGCCTGCGCGACGCGCTAGCCAGCCTCGACGACCGCAGCCGAGCGATCGTCCAGCGCCGCTGGCTCGCCGAGGGCGACAGCGCCACGCTGCACGAGTTGGCCGCCGAATACGGCGTATCGGCCGAGCGCATCCGCCAGATCGAAGCCAAGGCGATGCAGAAGATGCGGGGGCTGCTGGCGGCAGTGGTGTGAAGCGCCCTCACGGAGCCCGGACAATAATGGCAGCAATCGCTGCCATTATTCGTTTACCCGCTGACAGGCCTCACTTCCCCGCCAGCAGCGCCTTGATATCCGCCGCCATCACCTGCGGGTCTTCGGCGTGCTTCATGTACAGGCGCAGCCGGCCGTCCGGGCCGAAGGCGTAGGTGCCGGCCGAGTGATCGATGGTGTAGTGGCCATCGACGTCACCGCTCTTGCGGTAGAACACACGGAAATCCTTGGCGATCTCGGCGATCTTGTCGGCGGGGCCGTACATGCCGAGGAAGCGCTTGTCGAACAGCGGCACATACTCGGCGAGCAGCTCGGGCGTGTCGCGCTCGGGGTCGACGGTGACGAAGATCACCTGCACGCGGTCGGCATCGGGGCCCAGCGTCTCCATGACCGCGCTCATGCCCGACAGCGCGGTGGGGCACACGTCGGGGCATTGCGTGTAGCCGAAGAAGATCGTGACGACCTTGCCCTTGAAGTCGGCGAGCGTGCGCGCCTGGCCGTTGTGATCGGTGAGCGCGAAGCGCTTGCCGTACTCGGCGCCGGTGATGTCGGTGCTCTTGAAGACGGGCTCGGACGGCGTGCAGCCGGCGAGCAGGCCGATGGCGAGCAGCGGGACGGCGACGAGACGGGCGACGGTGCGAGGGATTGAAAGCATGCGCGAACCTGTGTGCGGTGTTCTATCAGCGCTCAATGATAGTCCCCTTGCCGGCGTCGGGTCAGCAGGTCCGTGACCGATCGCCGCAGGAGACGGATGCGAAGCATGCATCCGAACAAGCACCACGCTCCCTCGTGCATGCATGGCGTCACTCATCCGGTCGCACTCAGCCTGCGCTTGATCACCCGCATCGCCCCCCCGAGCAGCGGCAGCTTCTCGTACAGCTCCTCGGCGGCATCCCAGTAGTCGCGGTGCAGCGTCACCCGGCCTTCGGCGTCGAAGCGCAGGTGCGTAACGCCCCGCACCGTGAGCGCGCGCCCGCGCAGGCGGAAGTGAAACGCCCACCCGAGCATGGCCTGGGCGCCCTGCTCGATACGATCGGTGACCACGAAGCGCGGCGACTCGGTGGTGGCGAACATGTGCTCGAAGATGCGGCGGATGGCGGGGACGCCGGCGACCTCGTTGAAGGGGTCCTTGAAGCGGGCATCGGGCGCGTAGTACTGGTCGAGCGTGGCGAGGCTGGCGGGCGTCAAGGTTTCATAGAAGTCGGCCAGGCGGCGCGCAGAACTCGGATTCGCACCCCGGTCAGGCACGGCAGCCTCATCGTTCATCGATGCCTCCTCAAAGCCCGGTCGCGCGGCGCACGAGCGGGAAGTACATCCGTCGCGGCAGCCACTGCAACAGCTTCAGCACGCGGGTGAAGCGCTTCGGGAAGTGGATCTCGAAGTCGCCGCGTGCGAAGCCTTCTACGATCGCATCGGCCGCCTGCGCCGGCGTCTGCAGCGCCGGCATGGCGAAGTCGTTCTGCGCGGTGAGCGGCGTGGCGACGAAGCCGGGGTCGATCAAGAAAACGTCGATGCCGCGCGGGGCGAGGTCGAGGTGCAGCACCTCGGCGAAGTTGATCAGCGCAGCTTTGGACGGGCCATACACCGCCGCCTTCGGCAGTCCGCCGTAGCCCGCGACGCTTCCCACCAGCGCGAGCGCCCCATTGCCCTGCGCGAGCAGGGTCGGCAGTACGGCGGCGACGCCGCTCATGGTCCCGAAGAGGTTGACGTCGAGGGTTTCGCGTACGGCGTCGGCGGTCAGCTCCCAGGCGCGCAGCGGGCGGTAGGTGCCGGCGTTGAACACGACAAGGTCGATGCCGCCCCAGTGGGCAAGGATGTCGTCGCGGACGCGGGCGAAGGTGTCAGCGTCGGTGAGGTCCAGCGCCAGAGCGAGACTGCGATCCGCCGCAAGCTCCGGCCGCAGCATTGTGGGAGCGGTACTGGAGGGCGCGGTGGCGCTCCCGGCGTGGGCAGGAGAGATGGTGTTGGCCAGCGCACGCGCAGCGTCGCAGGCCGCGCACACCGCACGCAGCTTGTCCGCGCCGCGCGCCGACAGTGCCAGGCGGGCGCCACGGCGCGCGAGCGCGAGCGCGAGCGCCTCGCCGATGCCCGACGAGGCGCCGACGATCCACACCCGTCTGCCGGCCCAGTCGCGAATCGGCGTGTTGAGCGGGCCGAACAGGCGCTGCAGCACGCCCGCGCCAAGGTTCATTGCGGCGCCCGCTTGACGAAGCTCAGCGTGACCTCGCCCAGCCGGAAGCCGAACTTGCTCATCACCGAGCGGTTGAGCATGACCTTGTCGTCCATCAGGAACATCCAGTCGTCGAAGTCGACGTTATAGACCTTGTCGTCCACCGGCAGCGCAAGCACGTAGCGCCAGCGCAGCGCGTTGCCCGCGGCCTCGCCGCTGGCAACGCCGACCACTTCGTCCGCGCGGCCGGTGTAGCGCCCTTCGCCGAGGCGGGTGAGGGTCCACACGCGGCGCTGCGTGCTGCCGTCGGAATAGGTGAAGCGCTCATCGAGCGTGCCGACCGCACCCTGCCAACTCGCCTCGATGACGACATGGAAGCGCTTGACCACCTTGCCCGAGCGGTCCTGGAACATGCCCCAGGCGTCGAGCGTGCCGTCGAAGTAGTCGCGCAGCTCGAGCACCGGCTGCTCCGCACGATAGTGATCCACATTCACGCTGCTGCACCCCCACAGGCCGAACACGGCCACCAAGATCAACCAGAAACGTTTCATTCGCCTTCTCCTCATTCAAGCTCATCTGCAGTCGCTCGCCGCAACCGTGGGAACGGGCCTGCCTGCGAATACCCCGGCTCGATCGCATGCCGCCACCGCCACAGCAGCACGATGGCCCCGAGCTTGAGCGCTAGCGGCGCAAAGCCATACACCCGGGCCAGCGCCGACACCGCCGCAGCGTCGCGCGCACCCGGCGCGTAGCCGAGCAGCGCGAGCAGCGGGAGCGCCAGGCCGGCCGCGAGCGCCAGGTTGGCCTTGGTGACGAAGTTCCACCAGCCGAAGCAGGCGCCCGCCGGCAGCGACTCGCACCGCGTGTCCGCCTGGCCCTGTACGCCGCATGTCGCGTGCGCCCCGCCCCGCCCGTCCTTCCCTTCCTCTACAGCCCCGCAGGCCGCTCCTGCCCCCTCGCCCTCTGCGCCGGTACCGACTGGCGCGACCACGGGCAGGGCTGCTCGCCCATGGCTGCGCGCAATCAGGTCGGCGAGGAGGGACGGCGGAAGGCTCAGGTCAGCGCCCAGCGCCACACCCGACAGCACACAGATCAGCGCGTAGGCGAACACATCCCCGCTGCCCAGTAGACCTGCCCACGCGAACACAGCCACCGCCAGCACCATGCCGGCGAGCCAGGCGCGCAGCTTGCCGACGCGGCGCGACACCCTCACCCACAGCGGCAGGCTCGCCGCCGCTGCGAAGAAGTACAGCGCGAGAAAGCCGCCCGCAAGCGATTCGGCCTGCAGCACGTCAGCGACGAAGAACAGCACCGTGGCCGAGGGAATCGCCGCAGCGATGCCATTGGCCGCGAACACCGCGAGCAGGCAGGCGAAGGCCGGCGCGCGCAGCACCGCGATCAGCCCGCGCCAGACCGGGGCCGCGCGGCCCGGACGAGGCGACGGGACGGGCGCACGCAGCAAGGTCCACAACCCGAAACCGGCGAGCAGCGGCAGGAACACCCAGGCCAGGCGCGCGAGCCCGGCCGCCTCACCGGCGCCCGCCGCGAGCACCCCGGGCAGCGCCGCCGCCAGCACCACGCCCACGAGCGCAAAGGCTTCGCGGCTGGCGACGAAGCGGGTGCGCGCATCCGGCGTATCGGCGACCTCGGCCCCCCATGCGTTATAGGCGATGGTCGCCACCGAGTAGGCTAGCGACACCCCGACCAGCAACGCGAACAGCCACAGCGCGCCTGCCCCTTCGGGCGGAATCAGCAGGCCGAGCATGCCCAGCGCAAGTGCCGGCAAGGCGAGCGCCACCCACAGCCGGCGCCGCGGCAGCCGGTCGTTGGCCCAGCCGATGAGGGGGTCGGTGACCGCATCGACGATACGCGCGGCGAGCAATACCGCGCCCACCAGCGCGAGCGACAGGCCTACCCCCTCCGCATACAGGCGGGGTACATGGACGTAGATCGGCAGCGCGGCGAAGGCAAGCGGCAGGCCGAGCGCGCCGTAAGCAACGAGGGACTGTCGCGGCACCGCGCCTCCGGCGGCACGCCCGGCCGGGGGGTTCATCGCGCGGCTTTCGCCAGCCCGAGCAACTGCGCGCGCAGTTGCGGCTCACGCGTGCGCGGATCGAGCCAGATGGCGAAGAAGGCGTGCGCCAGTTCGGGGTCGTCGATCTCGCCGCTGGGCCGGCCCTGATGCCAGAACCGAGCCCCCTCTCCCGGCCGGTGCAGCGCTGCAAGGGTGTCGCCAGCGGCCACCGAGGGCAGCGCGTCGGCAAGCGCCTCGCGCCAGCGCGCGAGCCGGACTTCGTCGGTGAAACCGAGGCGGCGCATTTCGTCAACACTGACGCTCACCAGCCGCTCGCCGCTGATCGCACGCGCGTAGCGGATCGACAGCACATGCTCGCCCTCGACCGCCGCCTCGCCGCGCGCACCCGCCCACAGCGCGGCGTCATAGAGCTTGAAGCCGAGCCAGCGCATCTCGCCCTCGCCGATGCGCTCCAGCGGCGCAGCGACCGCCTGCACCGCCGCAGGCAGGCCGACCGCGGCGGCCGGAACCGCTGCACCCAGTGCCAGCATCAGCGCAACGAGCACAGCCGGTGCGCGCAGCATCACCGCGCTCCCGGCCCTTGTCCGGCGTGCGCGAACACGTAGTGATGCACGTCGATGTCGCCGGTCTCGAAGCCCGCTTCGCAGTAAGACAGATAGAAGCGCCACATGCGCAGGAAACGCTCGGGAAAGCCCTGGGCGCGCACCGCGGTGGATTGCGCCTCGAAGGCGCGGTGCCAGTGCGCCAGCGTGCGCGCGTAGTCGCGGCCGAAGGCGAAATCGCCCACCACGTCCAGCCCCACGCGCTGCGCCTGCTGCGCCACCGCGCCCGGGCTGGGTAGCATGCCGCCGGGGAAGACGTGGCGCTGGATGAAGTCGGTGCCGCGGCGGTAGCGCGTGAACAGCGCATCGTCGATGGTGATCGCCTGCACCACGCAGCGCCCGCCCGGCTTCAACAGCGCGGAGAGCTGGGCGAAGTAGGTGGGCCAGAAGCGCTCGCCCACCGCCTCGATCATCTCGATGGAGACGATGTGGTCATACTTGCCGCGCACGTCGCGATAGTCGCAGAGCTCGAAATCCACCTTGTCGGCAAAGCCGCCACGCTCCGCGCGCGCGCGTGCGAACGCGAGCTGCGAGGGCGACAGCGTAATGCCGAGCACCTTGCAGCCGAACTCGGTGGCGGCGACCTCGGCGAAGCCGCCCCAGCCGCAGCCCACTTCCAGAATCGTCTGCCCGGGCCGGGCGCCGAGCTCGCCGAGGATGCGGCGGTACTTGCGCAGCTGCGCGTCGGCCAGCGACTCGTCCGGCGAGGCGAACACCGCCGCCGAGTAAGTCATGGTCGGGTCGAGCCAGAGCGCGTAGAAGTCGTTGCCGAGGTCGTAGTGGGCCTCGATGTTGCGCCGCGAGCCGCTGCGCGTGTTGGCGCGCAGCAGGTGCTGCAGGCGGTGGCTCAGCAGGCGGAACATGCGGCCGTAGATCGCGCCCTGCAGGCGGGTGCGGTTGGCCGACAGCAGGCGCAAGAGGCCGGTGAGGTCCTCGGTGTCCCACAGGCCGTCCATCCAGGCCTCGCCGAAGCCGATGTCGCCGCGCGCGAGCGCCTCGTCGAACACCGCGTGGTCGCGCACACGCAGGTGCGCCACGAGCGGGCCACGGCCTGCGCGCACGCGCACGCCGTCGGGCAGTTCCACCGCGAGCGCGCCACCGTCGAGGCGGTCGAGCATCTCCAGGCACAGCCGGGTCGCACGCGGCAGGCGCGCAAGGCGCAGGCCGGCAAGCGGCTGCAGGGCGTGGTCGAGTGCGTTCATCAGGAGATCTCCTCGATCGGCGGCGCGGGCTTGCGGAAGAAGCTCACCCGGCGCAGGGCCAGGCGCAACGCCTGCCAGTGGATGCGGGCGACGACGCCCAGGGTCATGAACGGCTGGCGCGCAAGCCACTTCGCCATGCTGCGCCCGGTGATGGCCTCGGCGCGGCCCGACAGGCGGGTGGACAGCTGACGCTGCCCGCCGTCCCAGAGCTCGATCGACACCGCATGCACCGTGCCGAGCCGTTCGAAACGGAAGCGGTATTCACCGCGCACCGGGAAGAAGGGCGAGACATGAAAGCGTTTGCTGGCGCGCAGTTCGTCGCCGGAGGCGATCGGGTGCAAGTCGGGGTGATGCACCAGGTAGTTGTGACGCTCGCCGAAGGTGTTGTTCACCTCGGCCAGCACGGCGCGCAGCGCACCCTCGCCGTCGTGGCAGAACCAGAAGCTCACCGGGTTGAAGACGAAGCCGAAGATCCGCGGCATGGTCTGCAGCACGATCTCGCCGTCGCACACCCGGTCCAGCCCGCGCTCGCTCAGCAAGGCGCGAATCCATGGCAGCAGGGGCGAGCCATCGCGTGCGCCATGGTCGCGACGGCGGAAGCTGATCGGGCGGGCACGCTCGATGCCCAACAGCGGCACACGCAAGGCGTCGAGGCGGCCAAGCGGAAGACGCAGAAAGGCCGTCGGGTAGACGAAGCGGTTGTGCGCCTGCACGTGGCGTTCGTGCATGACCGCACCGAAGCAGACCACGGGACGCAGCGCAGAGGCCGTCTCGAGCGCCACATTGCCGCAGTCGGGGGCGGAAACCGCGGGCCGCAGTGCGTCCCGCGGACGGGTGCCCCCCATCACGCAGTCACCTCGCACGCCACGCCCGTCAAACCCTGCGCCGGCACGCGGCCACGCCGCCACGGCACATCCACGCCCATCGCCTCCACCACCGCGATGGCCGACTTGAGGCCATCCTCGTGGAAGCCGTAGCCGGTCCAGGCCCCGGCGAACCAGCAGCGGTCGCGCCCCTGGATCGCGGACAGCGCAGCCTGAGCGTCGATCGCGGCGTGGTCGAAGACAGGATGCGCGTATTCGATGCGGCGGAAGGTCTTGTCCGCCGCGGGCTCGGTGAAGGGGTTCAGCGACACCACCACCGGCGTGTCGAAAGGCAGCGGCTGCAGGCGGTTGATCAGGTAGCTCACCGAGACCGGGCGCGCATCGGGCGCGCCGGCGCCGGCGAGGTAGTTCCACGCCGACCACACCTTGGGGCGCCGCGGCAGCAGCGCGGTGTCGGTATGCAGATACGCGACGTTCGCCTGATAGCGCACGGCGCCGAGGATGCGGCGTTCGTCCGCGCTCGCCTCACCATCGAGAATGGCCAGCGCCTGGTCGCTGTGGCACGCGAACACCACCTCGTCGAAACGTTCGGGGCCGTCCGCAGTGTGCACCCACACCCCTTCGGCGCCGCGCACCACCTTGCGCACCGGCGCGTTCACGCGCACGTCGGGCAGATTGGCAAGCATGCGCCGCACGTAGGTCCGCCCTCCGCCCTTCACCGTGCGCCAGGTCGGGCGGTCCAGGATCTGCAGCAGCCCATGGTTATGGCAGAACTGCACGAAGGTCGCGAGCGGGTACGCCAGCATGGTGCGCGTCGGGCAGGACCAGATCGCTGCGGCCATGGGCAACAGATACCAGTCGCGGAAGGCCTGCGAGTAGGCCTCGGCATCGAGGTATTCGCCCAGCGACAGCGCCGGCATCGTGCCCTCCGTCGCCATGCGGGTGGTCTCGCGGTTGAAGCGCAGGATGTCGCGCAGCATGGAGAGAAAGGCCGGACGCACCAGGTTGGCGCGTTGGGCGAATACGCTGGCGAGGTCGGTGCCGGCCCATTCGATCTCGGGCTCGGCGAGGCTGACGCCGAAGCTCATCTCGGTTTCGACCGCCTCCACGCCGAGCATCGCAAACAGCGCACACAGGTTGGGGTAGGTGCGGCGGTTGAACACCAGGAAGCCGGTGTCGACCGGATGGGTGAGGCCGTCGATCGTCACGTCGATGGTGTTGGTGTGGCCGCCAACGTAGCTGCCCGCCTCGAACAGGGTGACGTGCTCGTGCGACGCGAGCAGCCAGGCCGTGGACAGCCCGGCGATGCCGCCGCCGATCACCGCCACCCGCCGCCCCCCGGCGTGTGCCCCCCGCTGCGCCGCTTGCAGGCGGTCAATCTCGCCCATCTTCATGGCGTTTACTCCGGCGCGTTCTCGCCCTCGATCAGGGCGTAGGCGGAATGGTTGTGGATCGACTCGAAGTTCTCGGACTGCACCCGCCACGAGGCCACGCGGGCATCGCCACGCAGGCGCAGCGCGATGTCGCGCACCAGATCCTCGACGAACTTGGGATTGTCGTAGGCACGCTCGGTGACCCACTTCTCGTCCGGGCGCTTGAGCAAGCCAAAGACCTCGCACGAGGCTTCTTCCTCGGCCATGCGCACCAGTTCGCGCAGGCCAAGGTCGCCACGCAGCGTGGCCGAGATCGTGATGTGCGAGCGCTGGTTGTGCGCACCGTAGTCCGAGATCTTCTTCGAACACGGGCACAGGCTGGTGACCGGCACCACCGCCTCGAGCGTGGTGCGCACCTCGCCGCCTTCGGGTTTCTCGACCACCATCCGGGCGTCCATGTCGAGCAGGCTGTCCACGCCCGAAACCGGCGCGGTCTTCTTCATGAACCAGGGGAAGCGCGCCTCGATGCGGCCACTGGAAGCCTCGAGCCGCTCCAGCATGCCGGCGAACAGCGTGCGCATGCCGTCGAGGTCGAGCGCTTCGCGCTCCGCCTCGAGCAACTCGACGAAACGCGACATGTGCGTACCCTTCACGTCGGCCGGCAGCCCCACGGTCATCTCCAGCGTGGCGACGGTGTGCTGCACGCTGGCGTCTACATCGCGAATCGACATCGGGTAGCGCAGGCCGCGCACGCCCACATGCTGGATGACGAGCGCGCGATGGTCGGCGCTGGACTGGACGTCGGGCAGGAAGAACTTTTCCGGGGCGTTCATGGTTTGACCTCTTGCGTGGCGGGATGGGGGCGGAGCGGCAGATCGGGACGATGGAGCAGCAACATCAGTTCGAGCGTGGCAGGCATGGACGCCCCCGCACCGGTCGGGCCCTGCACCACCGCAGCGCCCGCCTGCGGCGCGTGCTCGACCACCGGAGCGGACGCCGAAGCGGCCGACACGAGGAGCAGGGCGGCGGCGAGGGAGCCTGCACACCGGCGCAACACATTTGCGCTCATAGCTATGTCCTGGACAAGAATTGATGACGATCTCACCTTAGACCGAGTCATTCTCCATGTCAATCGTTTGTCCAGGACAAACTGGATTTTTTGTCCAGACATGAAACAAGCGTTTGCGCCCTGTTGCGCATAATTCACACCCCGGTCGGACGCCGCGGTATTACGCTTCCGTGACAACGATCATTGCCCAGCGGAGGCCAACCTGGACACCAGCCACATCGACGCCTACACCATCTCTGCCGGCCTGCTCGGCGGCATCGGCCTGTTCCTGCTTGGCATGCACATGCTCACCGAAGGCCTGAAGCTGGCGGCCGGCCGTGCACTCGAGGGCCTGCTCGAACGTGGCACCGCCACGCCTGTTCGCGGTCTGGGCGCGGGGATGACGATGACCGCGCTGGTGCAGTCCTCAACCGCGGTCACGGTGGCCAGCATCGGCTTCGTCAACACCGGTCTGCTGTCGCTGCAGAACGCGATGTGGGTGATCTTCGGCTCCAACGTGGGTACCACCCTCAATGCCTGGCTGGTGGCGGCGCTGGGCTTCAGCTTCAAGATCGACGCCTTCGCCCTCCCCTTCGTCGGCATCGGCGCAGTGACGATGCTGGCTGGGCGCACCGTGCGCCAGCGCGCGCTGGGCCAGGCCCTGGCGGGCTTCGGCGTGCTCTTCCTGGGCATCGACGTGCTCAAGGACACGTTCTCGGGCTTCGGTGCGGAGATGAACCTGCAGGACCACATCAGCCCGGGCGTCCTCGGCTGGCTGACGCTGGTCGGCATCGGTACCTTGCTGACGGTGCTGATGCAGGCTTCGGGCGCCGTGATCGCAATCATCATCACCGCCGCACAGGGCGGACTGATGTCGATCGAGGCCGCCTGCGCAATGGTGATCGGCACCAACATCGGCACAACCTCCACCGCCATCCTGTCCGCGCTCGGCGCGACCTCGAATGCACGACGCCTGGCCGCGACCCACGTGATCTTCAACCTCGTTACCGGCGCGGTGGCGATCGCGCTGCTGCCGGTGCTGATCAGCCTGCTCGGCCTGCTGCGGGAATGGTTCGAGCAGCCGGCGACGCCGGCGGTGATGTTGGCAATGTTCCATTCCGCGTTCAACCTGCTGGGCGTATTGCTGATGGTGCCGCTGGCACGCCCGCTGCAGCGCTTCCTTGCCGGTCATTTCCGCAGTCGCGAGGAAGAGATCGCCCGCCCCCGGCATCTCGACGCCCCTTCGCTGGCGGTGCCGGACCTCGCCCTGCGCGCACTGCGGCTCGAGCTCAGCCGCACGCAGTCCTTCGCCGTGACGGCGCTCACCGCCGCCTCCCGCGTGCCCCCGGACGAGCCCTGGATCGAACGCCAGGCGAGTGCGCTCGATGCCCTTGCGCCAGCCATCTCGAGCTACGTGAGCAAGCTCAGTGCAGGCCGCCTGCCGCCCGCACTGGTCGAGGGGCTCGCACACAGCCTGCGCGCACTGCAGTACCAGGAGAGCGCAGTGCTCGCCGTGCGCCAGGCCTGCGCACTGGCCACCACGCTGGGCGCGCCGCCCGATGCCGAACTCGAGCACGCTGCCGCCGCCTTCCGCCAGGCGACCGCCACCCTGGCCGCGGGCGCAGACGCGGCACGCGGCGACTTCAGCGCGGTGGCCGTCGAGGTGCGCCTGGAGGAAACCGAAGCGCGCTACCAGGCGTTCAAGGAGGCACTGCTGCTTGCCGGCGCGCATGCCCGCATCGACATCGGCACGATGCAGGACTGGCTGCGTCTGGCGAGCATGGAGCGGCGCGCCGTCGAACAGGTGGCCAAGGCCGCACGCATGCTGGCGGTGCTGGACGGCGATCTCAGCCCGCAGCAGGCCAAGGACGCAGCGGAACAGGAATCCGCGCACGAAGGCGCATGAGTCCGGCACCCTCCTTCGCCCAGCGAGACAGCCCCGTTTCCTGACCCAGTTTGTCCTGGACAAACTGGGGGCGGATGCCTAAGATCAGGTCAATCGCTCCCTGTAACGAATTGAACACGTCCTCGATGAACGCCCCCACCCAACCCGAAGCCGCTTTCAGTATCGCCGCCGTCGAGCGTGACACCGGCCTGGCCAAGGACACGCTGCGCGTGTGGGAACGACGGTACGGCTTTCCTGCCCCGTCACGCGATGCGAATGGAGAACGTCTCTATCCGACCGAGCAGGTCGAGAAGCTGCGCCTGATCCGACGCCTGATCGACCACGGACGGCGCCCGGCGGGTATCGTCGGCGCGAGCGTCCAGGAGCTGAGCGAGATGCTCGACGGCTGCCTGTGCCCGAACGTGAGCGCCACTGGCCGTTGCGACGACGGCTTGCTCGAGCTGGTGCGCCTTCACCGCAGCGCCGAGCTCGCCGCCGCGCTGCGCCAGACGCTGTTGAAGCAGGGCCTGCAGCGCTTTGTCGCCGACACCATCGCCCCGCTCGCCGCGGCGGTGGGCGAGGCGTGGATGCGCGGCGAGGTCGACGTGGCCGAAGAGCATCTGTTCACCGAGCAGGTGCAGAACGTGCTTCGCGGCGCAATTGGGACCCATGCCGCCAACGGCGGACGACCGCGGGTGCTGCTGACCACCTTCCCCGAGGAGGAGCACGTGCTCGGCCTGCTGATGGCCGAAGCCATGCTCGTGCCGGAAGGAGCCAGCTGCCTGTCGCTCGGCACCCGCACCCCGCTCGCCGACATCCGCAGCGCTGCCATGAGTGGCGGCTTCGACATCGTCGGCCTGTCCTTCAGCATCGCCTATCCCGCCCGCCAGGCGATCGACGGCCTGCTCGCGCTGCGCGAGATGCTGCCGCCCGAACTCGACATCTGGGCTGGTGGCGCGGCGGTCCGTGACAAGCAGAAGCGACTCCCGGGCATCCAGGTGGTAGGCGGCCTCGATGACACCCTGGCCGCCCTGCAGGACTGGCGCACGAGACACCCCTGATCGGCGGCCAGGGCAACCGCCCGTCCCACCAATCCCGTCCAGCTCATTCGCGCCCCCCTCGATCGCCAGCCCGAGCCTTGAGCTGCGGCGGTAAAATGCGCGCATGTTTGCCGACCCCGACGCCCAGCCCTTCCCCAACACCGACACCCACCGCCCTTCCGCCGCCGAACCGGCGCCTCCGCACGCCGTGGCGGGCGAGCCTTGCGCGGTCGCCGGTGACGCGGCCCTCACCGAGTCGGCACACCGCATTCTCGAGCACGTCTTCGGCTATCCCGCCTTCCGCGGCGAGCAGCAGCAGATCGTCGAGCACGTGGCCCGCGGCGGCGACGCGCTGGTGCTGATGCCCACCGGCGGCGGCAAGTCGCTGTGCTACCAGATTCCCGCGCTGCTGCGAGAAGGCACCGCGATCGTCGTTTCACCGCTGATCGCGCTGATGCAGGACCAGGTAAGTGCGCTGGTCGAAGCCGGCGTCAACGCCGCCTTCCTCAACTCGAGCCTGGACATGGACGCCGCGCGCAGTGTGGAGCGCGCGCTCTGGGACGGCACGCTCGACCTGCTCTACGTCGCCCCCGAACGGCTGATGACGCCACGCTTCCTCGACCAGCTCGACCACCTGCGCGACACCGGCCGGCTGGCACTGTTCGCGATCGACGAGGCGCACTGCGTATCACAGTGGGGGCACGACTTCCGCCCCGAGTACCTGCAACTCTCGATCCTGCCCGAACGCTACCCCGCCATCCCGCGCATCGCACTCACCGCCACCGCCGACCGCCAGACCCGCGAAGAAATCGCCGAGCGGCTGAACCTGACCCGCGCGCGCCGCTTCGTCTCCAGCTTCGACCGCCCCAACATCCGCTACACCATCGTTGACAAGGACGACGCGCGCCGCCAGTTGCTGCACTTCATCCGCGAGGAATGCCCCGGCCAGGCGGGCATCGTGTATTGCCTGTCGCGGCGCAAGGTGGAAGAGACCGCTGCCTGGCTGCAGGAGCAGGGCCTCAACGCCCTGCCCTACCACGCAGGTATGGCACAGGAGATGCGCGCCGAGCACCAGACGCGCTTTTTGCGCGAAGACGGCCTGATCATGGTGGCGACCATCGCCTTCGGCATGGGCATCGACAAGCCCGACGTGCGCTTCGTCGCGCACCTCGACCTGCCGCGCTCGATCGAGGGCTACTACCAGGAAACCGGCCGCGCCGGCCGAGACGGCCTGCCGGCGCAGGCGTGGATGGCGTGGGGGGCGCAGGACGTGGTGCAGCAGCGGCGCATGATCGACGAATCCGAGGCGAGCGAGGAGTTCAAGCGCCTGGCCCGCAACCGGCTCGACGTGCTGGTCGGCCTGGTCGAAGCCACCACCTGCCGCCGCCAGCACCTGCTCGCCTATTTCGGCGAGGAATCCAGCTCCTGCGGCAACTGCGACAACTGCCTCCACCCGCCGCAGACCTGGGACGCCACCGAAGCCGCACGCAAGGCGTTGAGCTGCGTGTATCGCACCGGACAGCGCTATGGCGCCGGCCACCTGATCGACGTGCTGCGCGGCGAACGCACCGACAAGGTCGTCGAGCGTGGCCATCAGGACATCACCACTTTCGGCATCGGCAGCGAGTTCGACGAGAAGCGCTGGCGCATGGTGTTCCGCCAGCTCGTCGCGCGCGAGTTCGTCGCGGTGGACCACGAACGCTACAACGCCCTGCGCCTTACCGACGCCGCGCGCCCGCTGCTGCGCGGCGAGGCCGAATTCCACCTGCGCCTCGAGCGCGAACGCAGCCGCAGCCGCGGCAAGCGCCGCAGCAGCCCCCCGGCCGACCTCCCCGCGGGCATCCCCACCACCCTCTTCGACCGCCTGCGCGCCTGGCGCTTCGCCACGGCCAAGGAGCGCAACGTGCCCGCCTACGTCGTCTTCCCCGACGCCACGCTGCGCGAGATCGCCCTCCACCGCCCGCAGTCGCTGGCCGAGCTCGCCGGCATCAGCGGTGTGGGCGATCGCAAGCTGGAACACTACGGCGCGGCGATCCTGGAGATCGTGGGCGAGGCCCGCTGAGTCGACGCGCGCCGCCTTCCAAAGAACACCGGCCCGCCCCGCGCATCGGAGAGGGCCGGATCTGGAGGGCGTCCAAGGGGGCACCCTCTTGATTCACATCGAAGTTTCCGAAGTGCCTCAGGCGGCAGTCTGCAGCATACCTTCGTCGCGACGACGGCGCATGGCGGCCAGGCCGAACATGCCCAGACCAAGCAAGGCGAGGCTGGTGGGCTCAGGCACCGTGCCGCCCTGGCAAGCCGGATCGTTCGGGTTCAAGGTGCAGAAATCGAGAATCTCCTGCAGCTTGGATGCCGCAAAAGCATCCACGAAGTCGGAAACGACTTGCTGGTCGGTCGTGTTCAGGCCATTGAGATCGTAGACGTTACCGCCATGGGCGGCCGCAAGTGGCCCGTACGAATTGATCGTACTCGTGCCCCTGAGAACGGCATTGAACAGCGCATTGTTGTCCGTGAGCAAGTCATCGATGATCGAATAGCTCACCGTGACTCCACCCACCGTGCCGTAAGACAGCGAAGTGCCGTTATGTGGTTCGTCAGTGAAAATGATGAGATTCTTGACCGAATCGCCACGATAGCTGAACAGCGAGGCCTGGTTGTCCAGTTCGTTGAGCGCAAAGGCGGTCGCGGTGTAGCCGGGCTCTGTCCCACCGTTAATCAGCAAGCCCTGCGCTGCGATCGCGAACGAAGCGGAGTCCGTCAGATCCGTCAACATGCGCGGAGCAACAGTCGAGCTGCCGTAGCCGACCAGGCCATAGCGAGCATCGATACCCCCAGCAGAGAGAATCGACGCGAACTGACCAATGTTGTTCCGCAAGTTCGCCTGCACATTCCCCATCGACCCCGACTCATCCACGATCATGATGATGTCGGTCTTGATCAGTGCCGCATTGGCTGCGGCACCAAAACCAACCGAGAGCGCAGCCACCGCGGTAGCGGCAACGAGTTTCCTGATTTTCATTTTTTCCTCCTGAATCCTGGTCCTGGTTACAACTCCGCACAGCCACACCAGCGGCCTTACCTTGTGCAGCAAGATCCAAGCCAGATCGATAGATCAATAAAAATCAAAGCGTTAGCAGAACGAAACAAAAACGCACGGGAGAACTGTAAAAAAAACCGACGGAAATCGGTGCTATCAAACTCCATAGCCTCCGTTCCGCCCCCAGGAGGCCAGGGTTTATAACTCGCGGTTTTCTCTTGCCACACACGGCGCCTGCAGCTTCGAGGAACACACCGATGACCCAATCCGCCACCGACCGCCGCCCGCAGTCGCTGGCCGAGCTCGCCGGCATCAGCGGTGTGGGCGATCGCAAGCTGGAACACTACGGCGCGGCGATCCTGGAGATCGTGGGCGAGGCCCGCTGAGTCGACGCGCGCCGCCTTCCAAAGAACACCGGCCCGCCCCGCGCAGCGGAGAGGGCCGGATCTGGAGGGCGGCCAAGGGGGCACCCTCTTGATTCACATCGAAGTTTCCGAAGTGCCTCAGGCGGCAGTCTGCAGCATACCTTCGTCGCGACGACGGCGCATGGCGGCCAGGCCGAACATGCCAAGACCAAGCAAGGCGAGGCTGGTGGGCTCAGGCACCGTGCCGCCACCCGTATCATCCACCACACGGCGGACCTTGGCGGCCAGCGCCCCTTCGTAACCCTCAAAACTGTTCACCGTCAGCACGAAACCCTGCTGCAGCGGATTCGGCAGGGCGCTCGGGTCGCTGGTCGTGACACCAGGATTCGGCGACACGAGGGCTTGAAGGTAGGTCAGATTGAACGAGCCGATCGCCTCGGCGCTGATGCTATCCCAACCGGCGGCGACGAGTGAGTTTCGCAGATCCAACGCTGCAGGCCCGGAGCTCGAACCATCGGTACTGATGTTCAGAAGACTCAAGTCTCCGAACCCCAAGCCCGTGTAGGCTGTCGTAAGCGCCGTGGTCGCGGTCGAGATGTTGGTGCCTCCGCCCGTGTAGGCGAGGCCGCGAATGATGTCTTGCAGGGACACCAGATTCCCGGAGGTGACGATCGTCGGCGCCAGATCCAGCGTCGCCGTGCTCGCAAAGGAGGAAACTGCGATGCGGTACTGGTTGGTCCCCGAAGTCGGGATCAAGGACAGCGCGTTGGCCAGCCCATTGACGACTGTGCTCCAGTTCGTCCCTCCGACGCTGCCGGAACGATCCAGCGCAAAACCCAGGTCGATCAAAGCTGCCTGCGCCGGCCCCACTCCCACGCCGAGGGCAATGACCACCCCGGCAAAGCATTTACGTAGCTTCATGTTGGCTTCTCCGCAAAGTATCCGAAAAACGACGGCACGGACAATACAAGCAGGAATGATGCCAAAATAATTTACAGTTATATTTCATGCAGTTACGAAAACGCACGCTCCATCCCAGATTTGATGTGTAAATTCTTCCGACAGCACCGAACGCTGCTCCACACGCAGAAGCCCCCGGCTGCACTCCGAAGAGCCGACAGAATGTCGGAAACGAGCAGACGCCCTCGCAAGGCGCCCTGGGCGCGATCGAACCGAACCCCATTGCCCCTATCCGCCGCCCGCAGCCTGCCGGCGGGCGCCGCACCGTACCCCGCCTGACCGAAGCCCCGCCCGCAGACACAGGCGAAGCTGTCCGGCATCAGCGGCGTCGGCGACTGCGGGCTGGAGCACTATTGGGCGGCGATCCCGAAGTTGCTCGCCAAAGAGGGCTTCCCCTCGATCACAGATAGTGATCCACCAGCAGCACGAGGAACAGCAGCATCAGGTGGGTGATCGAGAAGCGGAAGGTGCGGATCGCGGTGTCGGCACGCGGGGCGAACTTGAGCCGCCAGGCGTGGCGCAGGAACTGCAGGTTCAGCGCCAGGCTGCCGGCGAGGTAGAGCAACCCGCTCATCCCCACCAGATACGGCAGCAGGCACACCGCCAGCAGGAGCACGGTGTACAGCAGCACCAGGGTGCGGGTGAACTCGATGCCGTGGGTGACCGGCAGCATCGGCAGACCGGCGCGGCGGTAATCCTCGACCCGGTGGATGGCAAGCGCCCAGAAGTGCGGCGGGGTCCATGTGAAGATGATCATCATCAGCAACAGGGCCTCGGCACCGACGCTGCCGGCGATCGCCGTCCACCCCAGCACCGGCGGCAGCGCCCCCGCCACCCCGCCGATGACGATGTTCTGCGGCGTGGCGCGCTTGAGGAACACGGTGTAGATCACCGCGTAGCCGAACAGGCCGGCCAACGTCAGCCATGCGGTGAGCGCGTTGACCGTGACCAGCAGCAGCGTAAATCCCGCCGCGGCCAGTGCGAAGGCGAAGCTCACCGCCTGCGCGTTGCTGAGCCGACCGGAGGGAAGCGGTCGCATGCGCGTACGGGCCATGCGGGCATCGATCTTTTGGTCGAGCACGTGATTGAAGGCGGCCGCCGCACCCGACACCATCGCGATGCCCAGGCTCGCCACCGCCATCAGCGCGGGATCGGGCAGGCCCTCGCTGGAGAGCATCATGCCCACCCAGGCGGTCAGCACCAGCAGCGCCACCACCCGCGGCTTGGTGAGCTGCCAGAAGGCGCGACCGAGCGCGAGCGCCTCGCCCAGGCTGACCGCCACCGTCGGAATACGCTTGTAGCCGTCCATGTTCGTCTCCCCTTCATCTCACTGCTGGGCCCGGTTCGCGGCATGGCGCCGCGCGCTTTACTTGGCGCCCCTTGACATCAGCTACCGGGCCTTCACCGGGCTTTCAACCACCATCGCACACGAGCGCCCGACCGGCGACTGCCTGCAGGAAGCTGCGTTCCGCCCCGCCTGCACGTGCAACTGCCGGATCAGCAGGACCAGGGTGGCAAGCAGGCAGGCGGCGGTGAGGTTGTGCGCGACTGCGTTCAGGAGTGGTACCTGGCCAATGACGTTGATCAGACCGAGCGTCACCTGCAGCGCGAGCAGCCCCCCGACACCGGCCGCCAACTGGCGCAATCGCGCGTCTGCCGCGTGGCGCCAGCACAGCAGCACCAGGCTGCCGACCACGCCGGTGGCGACCAGCGCGCCCATGCGGTGCAAGACGTGGATGCTCATGCGCGCCTCGTAGGGCAGCACGCCGAATTCATAGGTCTCGTGCCCCAGCGGCAGGCTGAAGGCCGCACGCAGCGAGAACTGGGCGCTCCAGCCGCTCTCGCAGAAGGGCAACTGGTAACACACCGCGGCCGCGTAGTTGGCCGAGGTCCAGCCGCCAAGCGCGATCTGCGCCAGCAGCACGGCCAAGGCCAGCCAGGCCAGCGGGAGCAGGCGGGCGAGACGAGGCCCGGCCGGCGGCAGGCATTCCGGGGGACCCGGTCGATCACGCCTAAGCTCGAAGCGCAGCAAGGCAAGCAGCGCCAGCACCCCGAAGCCGCCGAACAGATGCGCCACCACCACCACGGGCATCAGGTTCATGGTCACCGTCCACATGCCGAGCGCGGCCTGGAACACCACCAGCGCCAGCAAGGCCGCGGCCAAGCCGCGCCCGCGCGGCAGGCGGCGCGAGACCACGAAGACCGCCAGCACGCACAGGCCGAGCAGGCCGGCGAGGTAACGATGCACCATCTCGTTGCGCGCCTTGAAGGGGTCGACCTGGGCATCGGGAAAGCGCGCCTGCGCGGCGGCGATGTGGGTGTCGTGCACCGGTGGCGTCAGCCGGCCGTAGCAGCCCGGCCAGTCCGGGCAGCCGAGCCCGGCATCGGTGAGCCGGGTATAGGCACCGAGCGCGATCACCGCCAGCGCCAACAGCAGGGTCGCATTCACCAGCCAGCGCGCGCGTCTCATATCCACGTTGTCATACCCCGCTGCGGTCGTAGTTCATAAGCCGCAGCAGGTCGCTGCGAATGTCGCCCACCACCCGCTGCGCCTGCTCCACCCCCAGCTCGACCGCATAGCGCAGCAGCGCCAGGCCGCGCGGATCGACCAGCACGATGCGCCCCTGGAGCGCGGCATCGTTGACCTGCGCGGCTTGCCATTCGACATGCGGATACCGCGCCCGCGCCGCAGGGTCAGAGGTCGCCAGCACCAGCGCCTGCACCCGCGCCTGCTTGCGGCCGAGGCCGGCGTGGAGTTGCTGCAGGATCAGCAGCGCCTGCTCGCAGCGCGTGGCCGGCGCGACCGCCGGGGTCGTCGGGGCACCGTCGACAGCTAGCTGGCTGGGCGCCTCGCGCCCGTCGGAACACGCCCGCTCGCTCTCACCCGCGGGCACATAGACCAGATGCCACTGCCCGCCCCCTTGCGCAGGCGCGGGCAGCAGCCGCAGCTCCTGCGTCAGCCACTCGCCATGATTGACGGTCGGCGCGGCGGCAAACCAACCAAAGCGCAAACTTGCCCATGCCGCCGCCAGCGGCACCAAGGCGCAGAGCAGGAACAGGCTGAGAAACTTACGACTGCTCATGAGCGATCTCCCGAGAGGCGGCGGGCAACCGGCGCGCGCTGGCGGCGAGCGCGACGCCGATCACCGCCAGCGCGATCAGACCCCACTGCAGCGCGTAGCCGCGGTGGCGCTCGGGTGGCAGCACCACCGGCCGGTAATGGACGTGGAAGGGCGAGCCCTGCTGCTGGTAGATCAGCCCGGGCGCCAGCGGCACCGCCAGCCAGCCCGCGAGTTGCGCCGGGCCAGCCTGCTGGATGCGCATCGGCCAGCGCCCGTGGTCCTCGACGTTGGCACCGAGCAAGAGGCCGGTGACGTCGGTGCGGAAGATGCCCTGCACGCGCAGCTGCGACGGGATCGCCGGCAGCGGCAGCGCATCACGCCCGCCCTCGGCCGCGATCCAGCCCAGATTGACCAGCGCCGCACGCGGCGCCGCGCCGCTGCTGCCCGCGGCGCGCGCATCGGCGACGTCTTCGACCGCGATCACCACGTCGTAACCGGGCTGGCGTTCGACGATGCGGTTATCCACCAGCCATACCATGGGCGCGATCCAGCGCGCTTCAAAGTCGAGCTGCATGCCATCGAGCGTGACCGGCACGCCCTGCGCCGCCCGGTCTTCGACCAGCGTGCGGGTCGAATCGCCGCTCTGCGCTGGGGTGGTGCGCGCGGTGGCCACACCGGCCGCCTCGCGTCCCACAGGCGCATGCAGTTCCGCCAGCCGCGCCAGGCCCACCGCGCCCTCGCGCTCCCACTGCGCGATGCGGGCCAGCGTCGCCAGCTTGTCCTCGCCACGCTGCCACTGCCACACTGATAGCCCCACGGGCACCGCGGCGACCGCCAGCACCGCGAGCACCCACGGCCAGCGCAGCACCCAGCAGTGGCCGAACGCGCTAACCTTCATCGCCATACCTCGCCACCCGCCGGAGAATTTTCATGACCAGCTCGCTCGCCCTCAAGCTCGTGATCGTGGCGCTGCTCGCGCTGGTCGTCATCAGCCTGTTCCGGGCGCTGTTCGTGATGCTGAAGGGCGGCGACAGCAGCACCCGGATGTCGAAACACCTCGGCCGCCGCCTCGCGTTCTCGGTCGCGGTGATGGCGCTGCTGCTGGCGCTGCTCGCCACCGGGGTGATCACGCCCAACGCCCGACCGTACTGAGCCCGCCCGTACTGAACCCGCCCATCTCGATCGCCTGCCCGCATCGCTCCAGCCTCACAGCACATAGACGAAGATGAACAGGTTCAACCACACCACATCCACGAAGTGCCAGTACCAGGCCGCAGCCTGGAAGCCGAAGTGGTGCTCGGCGGTGAAGTGGTCCTTGATCACGATCCGCAGCAGCATCACCAGCAGGATCAGCGCGCCGATGGTGACGTGCAGGCCATGGAAGCCGGTGAGCAGGTAGAAGGTGTTGCCATACACGCCCGAGTCCAGGCGCAGGCCCAGGTCGTCGTAGGCGTGCATGTACTCGTAGCCCTGCAGGAACAGGAAGCTCACCCCGAGCAGCACGGTGATCGCCAGGAAGAGCTTCAGGCGCAGCCGATTGCCCTGCTCGATCGCCACGTGGGCCACCTGCAGCGTCACCGACGAGGCGAGCAGGATCAGCGTGTTCCACAGCGGCAGGCCCGACCACGGCATGGCCTGGGTCTCGGTGCCGCCGGGGCTCTTCAACAGCGGCCACGCGGCCTCGAAATCCGGCCACAGGATCTCTGCGGTCATGGCGTTGTTGCTGGCGCCATCGAGCCAGGGCACCGACACCATGCGCGCATAGAACAGCGCACCGAAGAAGGCGAGGAAGAACATGACCTCGGAGAAGATGAACCAGCTCATGCACTGGCGGAACGAGCGGTCGAGCTGGGCGGAATACAGCCCGCGCTGGGATTCGTCGATGACCTTGCCGAACCAGCCGAACAGCGTCACCACCAGCAGGGCCACGCCCGCGGCGAGCACCCAGGGGCCGCTGCGCGCGTCGGGCTGGTCGAGCTGGCTGAGCCACAGCGCCGCGCCATAGCCGATCAGCAGCAGCGCGAGCGCGCCGACGATCGGCCAGGCGCTGTCGTGCGGCACGTAGTACTTCTCATGCGTGGTCGTGGTCATGTTGCCCCTCCCTTGCTGCGGGCCCGAGCGCAGCCTGCGCCCGGGCCGCATGACTTCAGCGACTCGCGGCCTGGCCCACGCTGCGATACAGGCGGTAAGACAAAGTCATTGTCTTGAAGCGCGCAGGTAGCGCCGGATCGACGTAGAACTGCACCGGCATGGACTTGCGCTCGCCCGGCGCCAGCGGCTGCTCCTGAAAGCAGAAGCATTCGATCTTCATGAAGTGGCGGGCCGCCTCGCCGGGCGACACGGAAGGCACGGCGGTGGTGACGATCGGCTGGTCGCTGCGGTTCTCGACCATGAACTCGACCACCTGCAGGTCGCCCGGATTGAGCTGGATGCGCGCGGTCTGCGGCGCGAAGTCCACCGCCACGGCCGGATCATGGGTGGCGAGGAACTCGACCGTGATCTCGCGCCCGCGGTCGATGCGGTCCGGGGCCGCGGCGGCAACCTTGTCGGTCTTGCCGTTGATGCCGGTGATGTCGCAGAACACGTCGTACAGCGGCACGAGTGCAAAGCCGAAGGCGAACATCGCCACGCAGGCAAACAGCAGCTTGTTGATCAGGCTACGGTGGGCAGACATTGCACGTCCTCCCTGCGCCGCCGTGCGCTTACTTCACGACCGGCGGGGTGTCGAAGGTGTGGTACGGCGCGGGCGACGGCACTTCCCACTCCAGCCCCTGCGCGCCTTCCCACACCTGGTCGGTCGCCTTGTCGCCGATGCCGCGCATGCAGCGCACCACGCCCCACACGAACAGCAACTGCGACAGGCCGAAAAGGAAGCCACCGATGCTCATGAAGGCGTTGAGGTCGGCGAACTGCAGCGCGTAGTCGGGGATGCGGCGCGGCATGCCGGCCAGGCCGACGAAGTGCATCGGGAAGAACAGCATGTTCACCGAAACCAGCGAGCACCAGAAATGCACCTGGGCGAGGCGCTCGTTGTACATCACGCCGGTCCACTTCGGAATCCAGTAGTACACCGCGGCGATGATGCCGAACACCGCGCCGGTCACCAGCACGTAGTGGAAGTGGGCGACGACGAAGTAGGTGTCCTGGTACTGGAAGTCGGCCGGGATGATGGCCAGCATCAGGCCGGAGAAGCCGCCGATCGTGAACAGCACGATGAAGGCGAGCGAGAACATCATCGGCACCTCGAAGCTCATCGAGCCGCGCCACATCGTCGCCACCCAGTTGAACACCTTCACCCCGGTGGGCACGGCGATCAGCATGGTGGCGTACATGAAGAACAGCTCGGCCACCACCGGCATGCCGGTGGTGAACATGTGGTGGCCCCAGACGATGAAGGACAAGAAGGCGATGCTTGCGGTGGCCACCACCATCGACTCGTAGCCGAACAGCGGCTTGCGGGCGAAGGTGGGAATGATGCTGGATACGATGCCGAAGGCCGGGAGGATCATGATGTACACCTCCGGGTGGCCGAAGAACCAGAAGATATGCTGGAACATCACCGGGTCGCCGCCGCCCGCGGCATCGAAGAAGCTGGTTCCGAAGTACTTGTCGGTGAGCACCATGGTGACCACGCCGGCCAGCACCGGCATCACCGCGATGAGCAGGAAGGCGGTGATCAGCCAGGTCCACACGAAGAGCGGCAGCTTCATCCAGCCCATGCCAGGCGCGCGCATGTTCCAGATGGTGACGATGACGTTGATCGCACCCGTGATCGAGGACACGCCCATCAGGTGCACCGCGAGCACGAAGAAGGCGGTGGAGTCGCCGCTGTAGGTGGTCGACAGCGGCGCGTAGAAGGTCCACCCCGCCGCCGGCGCGCCGCCCTCCATGAACAGCGTGGAAAGCAGGATCGTGAACGCGCACGGCAGGATCCAGAAGCTCCAGTTATTCACCCGCGGCAGCGCCATGTCGGGCGCGCCGATCATCAGCGGAATCATCCAGTTGGCCAGGCCGACGAAGGCCGGCATCACCGCGCCGAACACCATCACCAGGCCGTGCACCGTGGTCATCTGGTTGAAGAAGTGCGGATCGACGAACTGAAGCCCGGGCTGGAACAGCTCGGCGCGGATCACCATCGCCAGGCTGCCGCCGATGAACAGCATGGTCAGCGAGAACAGCAGGTAGAGCGTGCCGATGTCCTTGTGGTTGGTGCTGAACAGCCAGCGCGCGAGACCGCGCGGCTTGTGGTCGTGGTCATGCGCGTGACCTGCAGCGCCGTGCGCGTCCAGGGTGCCTGTGATCTGGGTGCTCATCGCTTACTCCCCCTTCTCGATCGCGGCCGCAACATCGGCTGGCTGCACCATGTCGCCCTTGGCGTTGCCCCAGGCGTTGCGCTCGTAGGTGATCACGGCGGCGAGTTCCTTCGCGCTCAGCTGCTTGCCGAAGGCCTGCATCGCGGTGCCAGCCTTGCCGAACAGCACGATGTGGATGTGCGCGGCGGGGTCGCCGGTAGCGATCGCGCTGCCCTTCAGGCCTGGAAACACGCCGGCCAGGCCCTCGCCGTTGGGCTGGTGACAGGCCACGCAGGCGCGGTCGTAGACCTCCTGGCCGAGCGCCATCAGCTCGTCCATCGCCATCGGGCCGGCGGTCGCGGCCTCGGCCTTCGCCTGCTCGGCGGCCGCGACCTGCTGCGCCGCCCAGGCCTCGAAGTCCTCGGGGGTCTTCACATCGACCGCCACCGGCATGAAGCCGTGGTCGCGGCCGCACAGCTCGGCACACTTGCCGTAATACAGGCCCGGCTTGTCGACCCGCGTCCAGGTCTCGTTGATGAAGCCGGGCACGGCGTCCTTCTTGATTGCGAAGTCGGGCACCCACCACGAATGGATCACGTCGTCGGCGGTGAGCAGGAAGCGCACCTTCTTGCCGGTGGGCAGCACCAGCGGCTTGTCCACCGCCATCAGGTAGTCGGGGGCCTTGTCAGCCTCATTGGCGATCTGCGCGCGCGGGGTGGCGAGAACCGAGTAGTACTCGATCGGGTAGTCGAGGTACTTGTAGTGCCACTTCCACTGCGAGCCGGTGACCAGCACGGTGAGTTCGGCAGCCGAGACGTCCTCCATTGCGACCAGCGTGCGCGTGGCCGGCACCGCCATCGCCACCAGGATCAGCACCGGGATTGCGGTCCACAGGATCTCGATCTTCATGCTGCCGTGGAACTGTGCCGGCACCGCCCCCTTGGACTTGCGGTGATGCACGATGGACCAGAACATCAGGCTGAATACGACCAGCGCGATGGCGACGCAGATGTAGAAGATCGTCATGTGCAGGTCGAAGACCTGCTGGCTGATCTCTGTGGCGCCGCGCGTCATGTTGAAGCGGGCTTCCTGCGCGCCCGCCGGGAAACTGGCCGCGAGCAGCGTGGCTGCGGCCGTGGGATGGTTCAGATACGTCCTTGCTTGCCTCAACCCGGATGAATGGTGTCTCACTGCCGACCCCCTCTTATCGTTATGGGTGTGATGCCGCCGGAAAAGCGCAAATGAAGGTCTGCGGGCTCCCTGAGTACGTGTGTGAGATCTGGCGCGGGGACCGTGTTGGGGTGTGACTGCCCGCCGCTCGCCACCTTGACGACCCGGCCAAGGCGACCGGGACTTTAGATTCACTATAAGCAGCAGAACCAGAAAGGCAAGGAAGGATGCGAACGAACGCGCAAGCCATTCGCATTAGCGCTTCCGACTGATCCTGCCGGCCGCCGGGCCAAGCGCCGAGTCCACGGCAGGTCCGGCGGACCGAGAGTCGGTCGACACAGGGGCGCCCGATGCACGGCGCCCCTGCCCCGCTCAGCGCTTGAAGCGCTCCTCGGCGATGGCGTCCGCCACCTCGCCGGTTGGCCGCTCTTCCTTGCGCGCGCGCTCGAAGACCTCCATCAGATTGTCATGGATGCCCTCGATATGCTTGAGCAGCGCGCTGCGGTCGAAGCCGATGCGCTCGTGATAGACGTCGATGATGCCGCCGGCATTGATGACATAGTCGGGCGCATACAGGATGCCGCGCTTCATCAGCTCGAGGCCGTGGCGGGCTTCGGCGAGCTGGTTGTTGGCGGCGCCGGCGACGATCTTCGCCTTCAGCTGCGGGATGGTGCTGTCGTTGAGGATGGCACCGAGCGCGCAGGGGGCAAAGACATCGACGTCGAGGCTGAAGATCTCCTCCGGCGCGACCACCGTGGCGCCAAGCTCGCGGCCGGCCTGCACGAGCGGCTCGCGATGGATGTCGGTAACCCACAGCTGGGCGCCGGCCTCCTTGAGCTGGCGGACGAGATCGAAGCCGACGTTGCCCACGCCCTGCACGGCGACGCGCAGGCCGTCGAGCGAATCGCGGCCGAGGCGCTCCCTCACCGCAGCCTGGATGCCGATGAAGGTGCCGTAGGCGGTGGCGGGCGACGGGTCACCGCTGCGCGTGCCCTCGTCCGAGGGCTTGTCGTGGATGCCGGCGACGTGCTGGGTGAATTGCGTCATGTACTTCATGTCGGCGACGCTGGTGCCGGAGTCCTCGGCGGCGATGTAGCGGCCGTTCAACTGCTCGAGCGCGCGTGCGAAGGCGGCCAGAAGCTCGGGCGTCTTGTGCGTGCGCGGGTTGCCGATGATCACCGACTTGCCGCCGCCGAGCTTGAGGTTGGCCATCGCCGACTTGTAGGTCATGCCGCGCGACAGGCGCAGCACGTCGCGGATCGCCTCGTCCTCGCTGGCATACGGCCACATACGGCAACCGCCGAGCGCGGGGCCGAGGTTGGAATTGTGGACGGCGATGATCGCCTTCAGTCCACTCTTGTCGTCGCTGACGAAGACCACCTGCTCGTGGTCGGCGAAGTCGCTCAGGGAAAATACGGCCATGCTGTGTCTCCTTCCTTGTGGGAACGTGGGTATGCGCCGTCCCGCCCGGCGCTGCTCGTGGCAGGCCGGGGCAGGCAGGCAGGGCGTGAAACGCGGTGCTCTGAATCGACGGGTCGGATCAATGGGGTCAGACCCCATTGATCTTCAGCCGGGGATGATGGCGATGGTCTTGCGCGCCTTGGTTGCGAGCGGGGCGCTGGGCGGGCGGCGGTGGCGGAAATCCTCGAGCAGGGCAGCCTGGCGCTTGCGGGCGCTGGCGAGGTAGCGCTCGCGCACGTGGCCATAGCCACGGATCTGGTCGGGGATGGCAGCCAGCTCGATCGCCGCTTCGTGGTTACTGTGATCGAGGTTCGTGATGATCTCCTCAACCACGCGCTCGTAGTCGGCAATCAGCTCGCGGTCGAGCCTACGATCGTGGCTGCGGGCGAAGGGGTCGAGCATCGAGCCACGCAGGTGACGGAACTTCGCCAGCGTTCCCATCGCTTTGAGCATCCAGGGGCCGTAGGCCTTCTTCTTCAATTCGCCGGTCTGCGGGTCCTTGTCCGCCAGGGTGGGCGGGGCGAGGTGGAAGACGAGCGTGTAGTCGCCCTCGAACTGCTCCTCGACACGCTTGAGGAAGTCGGTGTCGGTGTACAGGCGCGCGACCTCGTACTCATCCTTGTAGGCAAGCAGCTTGTGGTAGCCCCGCGCGACCGCCTCGGTCAGCAGGGTGATGCCGGGCGCGAGCTTCGCTTCCGCGGCACGCACGCGCTCGACCAGCTTCGCGTAGCGCTTGGCGTAGGCGGCGTTCTGGTAGTCCGTGAGCTGGGCCTTGCGGCGGGCGATCACCTCGTCGACGCTGGTCGAGAGCTTGTGGTGTTCCGGCGTGCCGAACTGCGGCTTGGCCGCCTCAATCACCGCCTTCAGATCCAACGCCGCGCGCCGGCCCCACAGGAAGGCGGCCTTGTTGGCCTCGACCGCGGCGCCGTTGATCTCGATCGCACGCTCGATCGCCTGCCGCGACAACGGCACCAGGCCGCGCTGCCAGGCATAGCCGAGCATGAACAGGTTGGTGGCGATCGAGTCGCCGAGCAGGTCGGTGGCGATGCGGGTGGCGTCGAGGAACTCGGCCTTGTCCGCACCGACCGCATCGACGATCTGCGCTTCCATCGAGGCCGCCGGGAACTGCGGGTCCGGGTTGGCGCTGACGTTGCCGCTGCGCGCCTGGGCGGCGAAACCGCGCACGAACTCGCTGGTGTTGGTCTGGTCGCGGTTGATGACGACGCGGGTGAGGCCGTGCTGCATCTTGGCGAGCGACTCGTCGCTGGCCGCCACCACCAGGTCGCAGCCGATCACCGCGTTGGCCTCGCCGGCGGCGACGCGCGCGGCATGGAGCAATTCCTGGCGGTCGGCGATGCGCACATGCGACCACACTGCGCCACCCTTCTGCGCCAGGCCCGCCATGTCGAGCACCGAGATGCCCTTGCCTTCGAGGTGGGCGGCCATGCCCAGCAGCGCGCCGATCGTCACCACGCCGGTGCCGCCAACGCCGGTGATCAGGATGCCCCAGGGCGCGGAGGTGGACGGCAGCTGCGGCTCGGGGAGTTCGCCCGCAAGACGGCCGCCGAGTGCGCGCGCGCCGCTGGCTTTGCCCTTTCTCAGCTTGCCGCCCTCTATGGTGACGAAGCTCGGGCAAAAGCCCTTCACGCAGGAATAGTCCTTGTTGCACGAGCTCTGGTCGATGAAGCGCTTGCGGCCGAATTCGGTCTCCACCGCGCCCACCGACATGCAGTTCGACTTGTCGCTGCAGTCGCCGCAGCCTTCGCACACATGGTCGTTGATGACCACGCGCTTGGCCGGGTCGGGGAACTTGCCGCGCTTGCGGCGGCGGCGCTTCTCGGCGGCGCAGGTCTGGTCGTAGATGATTGCGGTCACCGCCGGCACCGTGCGCAGTTCACGCTGCACGGCATCGAGTTCGTCGCGGTGGCGCACGCCGACGCCGTGCGGCAGGTCGGCCGGACCATAGGCGCGCGGCGTGCCGTCATTGACCACCACCACGGTGCCCACGCCCTCGGCAAGCAGCTGGCGGGCGATGATCGGCACCGACAGCGTGCCGTCGTGCGGCTGGCCGCCCGTCATCGCCACCGCGTCGTTGTAGAGAATCTTGTAGGTGATGTTCACCTTCGCCGCCACCGCCGCGCGGATGGCGAGGATGCCCGAGTGCATGTAGGTGCCGTCGCCGAGGTTGGCGAACACATGCGGCGTGCTGGTAAACGGCGCCTGGCCAATCCAGGGCACGCCCTCGCCGCCCATCTGGCAGAAGGTCTGGGTGTGCTCGGGCGACAGCCAGGTCGCCATGTAGTGACAGCCGATGCCGGCAATCGCGCGTGAGCCCTCGGGCACCTTGGTCGAGGTGTTGTGCGGACAGCCCGAGCAGTAGTGCGGCACGCGCTGGATGGACAGCCGCGGCTTGGCAAGCGCGTCCTCCTTGGCTTCGATGAAGGCGAGCCGCGCCTTGATGCGGTCGGAGGTGTAGAAGCGGGCGATGCGGCCGGCGATGGCGCGGGCGATCATCGCGGGCGTGAGCTCACCCGCGGCGGGCAGCAGCCACTCCGCGTGCGGCAGGCTCCACTCCCCCTTCTCGTCGAACTTGCCAATGACACGCGGGCGCACCTCGTCCTTCCAGTTGTAGAGTTCCTCCTTGAGCTGGTACTCGAGGAACTGGCGCTTCTCCTCGATCACCAGAATCTCATCCAGCCCTTCGGCGAACTTGCGCACGCCTTCCGCTTCCAGCGGCCACACCATGCCGACCTTGTACAGGCGCAGGCCGATAGCGGCCGCCTTCGTCTCGTCGATGCCGAGGTCGTCCAGCGCCTGGCGCACGTCGAGGTAACTCTTGCCGCTGGTGATGATGCCCAGCCTGGCATTTGGGCTGTCGATGATGGTGCGGTTGAGATTGTTCAGGCGGCAGTATGCGAGCGCGGCGTAGAGCTTGTGGTGCAGCAGGCGCTTTTCCTGCACCAGCGGTGGGTCGGGCCAGCGGAGATTGAGTCCATCCTCAGGCAGCGGGAAGTCCTGCACGCTCGGGATCAGCGTCTGCACCTTGAAGGGGTCGATATCCACCGACGAGGACGTCTCCACCGTGTCAGTCAGCGCCTTGAAGGCCACCCAGCAGCCCGAGTAGCGCGAGAGCGCGAAGCCGTGCAGGCCGTACTCCAGATACTCCTGGATACCGGCAGGCGCGAGCACCGGCATCATCAGCGCCTTGAACACGTGCTCGGTCTGGTGCGGCAGCGTCGAGGACTTTGCGGCGTGGTCGTCGCCGGCGATCACCAGCACGCCGCCGTGCTTCGACGTCCCTGCGGCGTTGGCGTGGCGAAACACGTCGCCGGTGCGATCCACGCCCGGCCCCTTGCCGTACCAGATCGAGAATACGCCGTCGTACTTGGCATTCGGGTCCAGGTTGACCTGTTGCGTGCCCCACACCGAGGTCGCGGCGAGGTCTTCGTTCAGCCCGGCCTGAAAGCGGATCTGCATCGGCTCGAGGAATTTCTTCGCCTTCCAGAACTCCTGGTCGACGTTGCCGAGCGGCGAGCCGCGATAGCCGGTGACGAAGCCGGCCGTGTTGAGTCCGGCGGCTTCGTCACGCATCTTCTGCATCATCGGCAGGCGCACCAGGGCCTGGATGCCGGTCATCCAGGCGCGGCCGGACTTGAGGGTGTATTTATCGTCGAGGCTGACGGGGGGCACGGTGTTCGACATGGTGGTGTGAACCGCCGCCGGAGAACACCTGCACGCGGGTGGCGCGCAGCGATCACAGGCAGGCGTTGTCTCCTTGGGTAGTGAGTTCTGTGGTTCGTCCGGTTTCCGCGGACAACGCATCGCATGCTACGGAGCGCGGAGGAAATAATTTTCCTGTTTTCGGCTGCGCAGCACCGAGATAAGAAAAACTATTCCACCCATCACACTTACTATTCGCCGCGTCCGACTACGGCCACCCCGCCAGCGGGCATGAAAAAAAGTACAAGGGCCATCTGGTTCGCAACCAGCTCACGTCTGCACCGCACAAACGGCAAGGGCGCGTCTACACTGCGGCCTTTTTTGCCCTCCGCGCCACGAGCGCCGACATGAATGAGGAGACTACCGTGATCCAATCCGCCACTTCCGGCCACGTGCGCCACCCCGCACGCCCCTTGGTGCGCCCTGCGCCGACCGCACGCAAGGAGTGCTGACATGAGCGCCACCACGCACGCCCAATGGTCGTCGCGGATGGGCTTCGTGCTCGCCGCCACCGGTTCCGCCGTCGGCCTCGGCAACATCTGGAAATTTCCCTACATGGTCGGGCAGAGCGGCGGCGCCGCCTTCGTCCTCGTTTACCTGCTGTGCATTGCACTGATCGGCGTGCCCATCCTGGTGTCGGAATGGATGATCGGCCGCCGCGGCCAGAAGAACCCGATCAACACCATGGCGCAGCTCGCGCAGCAGCACGGGCATACGCGCAACTGGGCGGTGGTCGGCATCGTCGGCGTGCTTGCGGCCTTCCTGATCCTGTCCTTCTACTCGGTGATCGGCGGCTGGGCGTTGGCCTACATCCGCGACGCCGCCACCGGTAGCTTCACCGGCCTGGACAAGGGTAGCGTTGGCGCGATCTTCGAAGGCTTCCTGGCCAGCCCCGCCGAGCTGCTGAGCTGGCACACCGTGTTCATGCTGCTCACCGTGATCATCGTGGCGATGGGCGTGTCGTCCGGCCTGGAGCGGGGCAGCAAGATCCTGATGCCGGCGCTGGCGCTGATCCTGGTTGTTATGGTCGGTTACGGCATGACGACTGGCGCGTTCGGCCAGGCCGTCGCCTATCTGTTCAACCCCGACTGGAGCAGGCTTGACGGCTCGGTGCTGCTCGCCGCGCTCGGACACGCCTTCTTCACCCTTTCGCTGGGCATGGGGATCATGATGGCCTACGGCTCCTACCTAGGCGAGGACGTGAATCTGCTGCGTACCGCGCGCACCGTGGTGATCATGGACACCGTGTTCGCGCTCTGCGCCGGCCTGGCGATCTTCCCGATCGTGTTCGCCAATGGCCTGGACCCCGCGGCCGGCCCCGGCCTGGTGTTCGTCACACTGCCGCTGGCCTTCGGCAACATGGGCGGTGGCCTGGTGCTGGGCAGCCTGTTCTTCCTGCTGCTGACCTTCGCCGCGCTGACCTCGTCGATCTCGCTACTGGAGCCGGTGGTCGAACTGCTCGAAGAGCGCACGCCAATGAATCGCGTCACCGCCACCGTAGTGGCCGGCGTGACGATCTGGGCGCTGGGCATCGCCGCGCTGCTGTCGTTCAACATCTGGGGTGACGTCAAGCTGTTCGGGCTCAACATCTTCGACCTGCTCGACTACGTCACCAGCAAGTTCATGCTGCCGCTGGCGGGCCTGGGCGCGATCGTGTTCGCGGCGTGGAAACTCGAGCAGGCGAGCGTGAAGCGCGAACTGCGCCTCGGTGACACAGGTTTCGCGTTGTGGACGGTGCTGGCGCGCTACGTAGCGCCGCTGGGCGTGCTCTACGTGTTCTGGAACAACCTGTAAGACCTCGCGCCTCACGGCGCGATCGAAGGAAACGGCCCTGCCCGCCTCACAGCGGCAGGGCCGTTTCGTTCTTGATCTCGCGCAGCGCCACCGCCGAGTGGGTGACGTCGATCTCGGGGATCTTGAGCAGGAAGTCGTGCATGAAGACCGAAAGCGCCTCCAGATTCGGCAGGTAGAGCTTGAGCAGGCAGTCGGTCTCGCCGAGCAGTTCGTAGCACTCGACCACCTCTTCGCAGGCCTTCACCACCTTCTCGAAGCGTTCGAGCACGTCGGCACTGTGCTGCTTCAGCTTGACCCTGACCCAGACGCAAGTGCCCAAGCCCACCTTCTGCCGGTCGACGAGCGCGACGTAGCCGCGGATCACACCCGCCTCCTCCATGTCGCGCACCCGCCGCCAGCACGGGGTGGGAGACATGCCGACCTTGTCGGCCAGCGCCTGGGTGCTCAGCGTGGAATCCTTCTGCAGCAAGGTCAGGATGTGGCGCTGCGCCGGGTCAAGTTTCATGGCGGGCTCAGAGCACCTTGAGCAGTTCGACCTCGAACACCAGGGTGGCGTTGGGCGGGATGACGCCGCCGGCGCCGCGCGCGCCATAGCCGAGCTCGGGCGGGATGGTGAGCTTGCGCTTGCCGCCTTCCTGCATGCCCTGCACGCCCTCGTCCCAGCCGCGGATCACATGGCCGGCACCGAGCGGAAAGGCGAACGGGTCGTTGCGGTCCTTGCTCGAGTCGAACTTGCGCCCATCCGTGAGCCAGCCGGTGTAATGCACCGAGACCATGCGGCCCGCAACGGCAGTGTCGCCGGTGCCGACTTCAAGTTCTTCGATGACGAGGCCGCTGGGGGCCGTCTGCTGGGTCATACCGTTCTCCTGTCTTGGGTGGAAGCGCGCATTCTACCCGCTGTACCACAGCCGCAGCGGCGGCGATCAGCCGGCGAAGCGCATGCGGTACTTGGCAACCTTGGGCGCGACGACATACTGGCAGTAGGGCTGATGACTGTTGTTGGCGTAGTAGTCGTGATGCTCGGGCTCCGCCGCCCAGAACATCGGCGCGGGCAGCACCTGCGTGACGATGGGCGCGGGAAACGCGCGCTCGCGGGTCAGCTCATCGATCAGGGCAAGCGCGCTGTCGCGCTGCGCATCGCGGGTGGTGAAGATCACCGAGCGGTACTGCGGACCGACGTCATTGCCCTGGCGGTCGGGCGTGGTGGGGTCGTGGATGGTGAAGAAGATCTCGAGCAGGCGCCTGTAGCTCACCACCGACGGATCGAAGTCGATCTTCACCACTTCGGCGTGGCCGGTGGTGCCGGTGCACACCTGGCGATAGCCGGGATCATCGACGTGGCCGCCACAGTAGCCGGGCACCACTTCCTCCACGCCATCGACGAGGTCGAAGACGGCTTCGAGGCACCAGAAGCAGCCACCGCCAAGGATGGCGGATTCCGTTGCTGCGTGTGATGTTTGCAGGCTCATCGGGTTCTCCTTGATCGTGTTGCCCCTTGGGAGCCGGCCAACGCACGAATGTTCCCGCCCGACTGCACCTCGCGCGGCTCCATGCGGAGCGAGCCGACGGGCCTTCAGCGGAACGAGAAGCCGTACTGCAGGTCGAGGGCCGTGTCAGTGCCACCGCGCGCGATCACCGACATGCGGCGCGAAAGCTGGTAGGTGAGCTTCACCAGGGTCGCCGCACCGCCCAGGCTCTGCTCGAAGGACAGGAACAGGTCCGGGCCGAGGCGCTTGCCCAGGCTGAGCACCTGCCCCGCCACCGAGGGGCCGCTGGCCACCGTCGACCCGCTCCCGACCACCCGGCTCGAGGCAGCACGGCTGGTGCTGTTGAGCTCGCCCTGGCCGAAGGAAAAGGAATCGAAGCCGAGGCTGCGCGACAGTTCCTCGGTCATGCCACCGCCCGGACCGCCGAGTAAGCCGGCCGCCGCCGGCAGCAGCAGGCCGAGATCGGCGCCCGAGCCGGCGTCCGGTGCGCGCCCGAGCACGATCCACGACAGCTTGGCGGGGTCGGGCACGTTGGGCTCGGACACGAGGCGGATCTGCGGGCGCTTTGCGCTGCCGGTGACAGACACGCCCGCCTCCACCTCCAGGCCCTTGCGCAGCGCAACGATGTTGAGACCCGGCGCATCCAGCGGTCCCTGAAAGTTGATCAGGCCGCGCTCGATGGTAAGGTTCTGCCCGTAACCTCGAAAGCCGCCGCCTACCGTAGAGATCGTGCCCACCGCCGACAGCGGCCGCCCCGGTTGCAGGCGGATGCGCAGGTCACCCGCAAGCCGGGTCTCCAGTCCCATTGCCGACAGGTAGAGCGCATCGCCCAACCCCACGCGCACGTCGGCATCCACCGTGAAGGCACCGCCGCCCTCGGCCGGGGCTTCGCCCTTGAGCACGATCACGTCATCCGACAGGCTGGGCGGCAGCGATTCGGCGAACTCGATGTAGCCGGCGTCCGCACGGAAGCCCGCGTCGAGCACCAGCGAGGTCCAGGTGCTGCGCGCGCTGCCCTCACCCGAGACCAGCATCCAGCGATCATCGCGCTGCAGCAGCGGCAGACGGTCGGCATCGAAGCGGAAGTTGCCTGCGCCACTGGCAAGCGCCACCTCACCGCGCGCGGTGAAGCGTCCCGGCGTGGCGGTGAGCCGCTCGAAGGGAATGCGGTTCTCCGGCGGGCGCACACGGTTGTCGGAGACGAACTCGAGCCGCTCCAGGCGCACGCGCTCGTCGTCGAAGTCGAGATCGAGCTCGCCGCCGGCGAGGATCAGGCCCTGATCGATGAGGGTGAAGGCGAGCTCGCGGCCCTCGACGCGCCCGCTCGCGCTCGGCGCCTCGAGCGTGCCCCCAAGGGTGAACTCACCGGCGATGCGGCCGGCGGTCTCGACATTCTCACGCGCCAGGCGGCCGAGCCAGGTGATCGAGGGCATATCCAGCCGGGCAGCACCGCTCAGCGCGGTCGCGGGCGGCACGCTCCACATGCCGTCGGCGTCGCGTCGTGCACGCAAACCGGCCTCGGCCTGCACGCTGCCGAACTCGCGCCCCCGTGCATCGAGCGTCACGCGCAGCCGGTCGCCTTGCGCACGCAACACGGCCTCGAGCCCCTCCAGCCCGAGCCGGGTGCGGATCTCGCCTTCGACGCTGAGATCGCCGGACTCGCGGAACACGCGCGCCTCGCCTTCGAGCGTCTTCCCGACCGCCAGATCCCACTTCGCGCCGAGCGTGAGCGGGTCGGCGTTGCGGCGCGGGCGGCCGTCCGCGCGCGGCGGGCGCAGGTCGAGCGCCAGCCCGGCCAGCTCGCCACGCAGCACGCTGCGCGTGGGCGACCAGGTGGTTTCCTGAAGGCGGATGCGGCCCTTCTGCCCCGCGTCGATATTCGCTGCACCGAGGCTGACGCGGTCGGCAGCCAGGGACAACGGTGCCGGGGCGAGCAGCCTGGCCGCAAAGCGCCCGGCGGTCTCGAGCGCGGCCAGCTCTCCGCGCCAGCGCGGCGCATCGCCCTCGAGCACGCCTCCCTGGAGCACGAGGCGCAGGGTGTCGGCGACCTCGTCCTGCTCCGGGGTCTGCGCGCTGAGTTCGAACCTGTGCTGCGCACGCGAGCCCTCGGCCGCGACTTGCGCGCCCGCCAGCCAGTCGGGCTGCGCCTTGCCGTTCGCGCCGGGGCTCGCGGGGCCGAACCCGGACAGGCCCAGCGCGAGCGCGAAGGGTCCGTCGATGCCGCGCTCGAGGCGGACGCTGCCGTTGACGCCGTCCAGCGCCACGTCGCCGGGCAACACCAGCTTCTCGCCGAAGAACTGCAGCTGGCCGTTGGGCGCCTCGACCGTCCCGCCCACCTGCCCTTCGGCTCCCAGCCTGCCGGCGAGCTCGAGGCCGAGCGCCTTGCCGAGCCGGGACAGCGCCGGCGCATCGAGGCGCAGCGAGAGCGTGTCCGCCGCCCCCCCGAGTGCCCCTTGGGCGGCCAGCGTGTTGCCCGCCGCGTCGAGACGCACGCGCAGTTCGGGCAAGCGCTCGCCCTGCAGCCGCACCCGGCCCTCGCCGCTCAGCGGCAAGCCCTCGAGCACGCTGTCCGGGATCGTGAAATCGAGCGCGGCGACCTTCGGCAGGCCTTCGGCGGGCAGCTCGGCCTCGGCCACGAGATCGAGATCGAGGCGCGCCCTGGGCGCCTCGGGTAGAACGGCGCGCGGATCAAAGCCACGGATACGGGCGTCCACCCGGGCGACGCGCAGCGCCGGGAGCGTCGCCGCCTGGCCCGGCGTCTGGCCAGTCTCCGCGGCCTCGTCGTTCGTCTGCCCGGCTGACGGCCCGCTTGCCGCGAGCGCCTCGAGCGCGGCCTCGGCGTCGATGCGCGCGGCGCCCACGTCGAGTCCGATCCGCGCGCTCTGGCGGTCAGCATCGGCCTCGGCATCGACGCGGCCGGCGACGATCTGGCGCGGCAGCCGGGTATCAAGCGCCTGCGTGTCGATGCCGGCCAGGGCCAGCGCCGCGACCACCCGGCCAAAACCGTTCGGATCATCCCCATCGCTCGGCGGCGCCCAGGCGAGGCTGCCGTCGATACGCCCCTCGCCGGGCAGGCGGATGGCGAGCGCGTCGAGCGCGATCCGACCGACGCGCCAGTCGAGCACACCTTCGAAGTGCTGCAGCGGAATGCCCCCCGCGTCGGCCGCCGCCGGGAGGCGGTTGTCGAGGCGAAGCGGGCCGGTAAGCAGGCCTTCGCCGTCGGCGGGCGCCGCGAGCTCGGCCACGAGCCTCAAGGCAGCCGTGGGGGCACCGTCGACGAAGGCGGCCGGGTCGAGTTCGCCCGCTTCGAGGTGCAGGCGGCGCAGGGGATTCGGCGCGAAGCTCTCGGCCGCAGCCTCGAGTCGCACCTGCAGGCCGTCGGAGCTCGCTTCGGCGCGCAGTTGCGGCTCGAGCAAGGAGTTGCCGAGCGTGACCGACACCGACAGCGGTCGCGACTCGATGACGCCCTCGAAGCCACCCTCGCCTTCCAGCTTGAAAGGCGAGGCGCCGGCCAATGCCAGCGCCAGCCTCGCCCTGCCCTGCGGCACATCGACGACGAGCTCGCGCAGGTGGTGCAGCCTGCCATCGCTGTCGAGCGCAGCCTCGAGCCCGGTGAAGATCAGCCCCTGCTCGGCCGCCACCTCGGTGGTCGCCTCCGCAGCCTGGGCGGGGTCGGAGGCCGCGTCGGCGGCGCGTTCCAGGGTTTCGGCGGCCTGCTCGAGCACACCCTCAGGCGCGCCGGGCGCGGGCAACTCGTGCATCGCGAACGCGCCGATGGCGAGGCGCGCGATCTCGACCGCGAGCGGGATCTCGAGCGAGCCCGGCGGCTGCGGCGGCGGCGGAGACGCAGGCTCATCTTCGGCGACGACCTGGCCCAGATCAACGCGCGCGACGCTCAGCACGTCGACCTGCAGCCGGCGCGACAACAGCGCCGAGGGCTGCCAGGCGAGCGTAAAGTCCCTCAGCCCGAGCTCAAGCGCCGGCGAGCGATAGTCGAGCCGCTCGATGTCCAGGCGGCCGAGCACACGGCCGCGCGCGCCCTGCACCTGCAGCGCGCCAGCGGTGACGCGCTGCGCCAGCGCGATCGCTGCGTCCAGGCCCGACTGCGTACCCAGCAGCCACGCCGCAGCACCGATCACGAGCGCGACCGGCAGCGCCACAGCCCAGCCCAGCGCCTTCAGCACGCCACGGCCACGCGACCGCACCGGGCTCGGGCTGGTCGCGGGCTGTGCGGGATTCGCTGCGTCGTCGCCCATGGGCGTCCGTCAGCCGCCGAACAAGGCCTGCAACTCCAGACCCGGGTCGGGCGCGCGCATGAAGGCTTCGCCGACGAGGAATGTATGCACGTCGTGGCTGCGCATCAACGCGACGTCCTGCGGCTGCAGGATGCCCGACTCGGTGACCACGACGCGCCCGCCTGGGCCGCTGGCGATGCGCGGCAGCAGGTCGAGCGTGGCCTGCAGCGAGACCTCGAAGCTGCGCAGGTTGCGGTTGTTGATACCGATCAGCGGCGTCTGCAGCTGCAGGGCCTGGTCGAGCTCGGCGCCATCATGCACCTCGACCAGCACCGCCATGCCGAGCGCGATCGCGAGCTGCTCCATGTCGCGCATCTGCGCGAGATCGAGGCAGGCCGCGATGAGCAGGATGGCGTCGGCACCCATCGCCCGGGCCTCGAACACCTGGTAGGGATCGATCATGAAGTCCTTGCGCAGCACGGGCAGCCTGCACGCAGCGCGGGCTTGCTGCAAGTAGGCGGGGTCACCCTGGAAGAACTGGCGGTCGGTAAGCACCGACAGGCAGGCGGCGCCAGCGCGCTCGTACGCGGCGGCGATCTCGGCGGGGTGGAAGTCGGCGCGGATGACACCCTTGGACGGACTGGCCTTCTTGATCTCGGCGATGACCGCAGGGCGGCCGGCCGCATGCTTCGCGCGGATGGCGGCGACGAAATCGCGCGCCGACGCCGCCGCCTCCGCCTGCGCACGCAGCGCGGGCTGGGGCAGCTCGGCGCGCGCGGCGGCGACCTCCTGCTCCTTGACGGCACAGATCTTCTGCAGGATGTCGCTCATTTGCCGCTCCGGAACTGCTGGGTGAAGCGCACGAACGCGTCGAGCCTGGCCCGCGCGGCGCCGCTCTCGATGGTCTCGCGAGCACGCAGGATGCCGGCGCCGATGGTATCCACCAGGTTGGCGGTGTACAGCGCCACGCCGGCGTTGAAGACGACGATCTCGCGTGCAGGCCCGGTCTGGTTGTCGAGCACGCCCAGCAGCACCGCGCGCGACTCTGCGGCGTCCTCGACGCGCAGGTTGCGGCTGCCCGCCATGGCGAGGCCGAAATCCTCGGGGTGAATCTCGTACTCGGTGACCTTGTTGTCCTTGAGCTCGCCGACCAGCGTGGTACCGCCGAGGCTGACCTCGTCCATGCCGTCCAGGCCATGCACCACCAATACGTGGTTGGCGCCAAGGCGCTGCATGACGCGCGCCTGGATGCCGACGAGGTCGGGGTGGAACACACCCATCAAGGTATTGGGGGCACTGGCCGGATTGGTTAGCGGGCCCAGGATGTTGAAGATCGTGCGCACGCCCATCTCGCGCCGCACCGGAGCGACGTTCTTCATCGCCGCGTGATGCGCCGGGGCATACATGAAGCCGATGCCGGTCGCCTCGATGCACTCGGCGATCTGCTGCGGCGTGAGGTCCAGGTTGACGCCGAGCGCCTCGAGCACGTCGGCCGCGCCCGATTTGGACGAAACGCTGCGCCCGCCGTGTTTGGCCACACGCGCACCGGCCGCGGCAGCAACGAAGATGGTGGCCGTGGAGATGTTGAAGGTGTGTGCGCCATCCCCCCCCGTCCCGACCACGTCCAGGAAGTGATCGTGCGGCGGCTGCACGACGACCTTGGTCGACAGCTCGCGCATCACGGTGGCTGCGGCGGTGATCTCGCCGATGGTTTCCTTCTTGACCCGCAGCCCGGTGAGGATGGCCGCGGTCATCAGCGGCGAGATCTCGCCGGCCATGATCTGTCGCATCAGCGACAGCATCTCGTCGTAGAAAATCTCGCGGTGCTCGATCGTGCGTTGCAGGGCTTGCTGGGCAGTAATCGTGGTCATGATGGTCTCGCAGCGAGGTCTCAGGCGGCGGCCGGCAGGCGTGCGCCGCGGTCGAGGAAGTTCTTCAGCAGCGCGTGTCCGCACTCGGTGAGGATGGATTCGGGGTGGAACTGCACACCCTCGATGTCGAGTGTCCTGTGGCGCACACCCATGATCTCATCGTCGTCGGTCCAGGCGGTCACTTCCAGACAGTCGGGCAGCGTCGAGCGTTCAATCGCAAGGGAGTGATAGCGCGTGCAGGTCAGCGGATTGGGCAGACCGCGGAACACGCCGGCATCCTTGTGATGCACGGGTGAGGTCTTGCCGTGCATCAGCTTCTGCGCGTGCACGATGCGCCCGCCGAAGGCGGCACCGATGCTCTGGTGGCCAAGGCACACGCCAAGGATGGGGAGCTTGCCGGCGAAGGCCTTGATGGCCGGAACCGAGATGCCGGCCTCGGCCGGCGAGCATGGCCCGGGCGAAATGACGAGGTGATCCGGCGCGAGGCGCTCGATCTGTTCAAGGGTGATCTCGTCGTTGCGGAACACCTTCACCCTGGCGCCCAGTTCGCCGAAATACTGCACGAGGTTGTAGGTGAAGCTGTCGTAGTTGTCGATCATCAGCAGCATGGTCTTCCCTTCGCGAAGGCCGGCGGAGTGGGCCGGCTTCGTAAGCATTCAGGTTACACAGGCGCGGGGCGCGCCAGAGCACTCAGGCCCGGGTGTCCAGCCCGCCTTCGGCCATCTCGGCGGCGCGCAGCATTGCACGCGCCTTGCTCTGCGTTTCCTGCCATTCGGCTTCGGGGTCGGAGTCGGCGACGATGCCCGCGCCGGCCTGGACGTGGATCTGCCCGTCCTTGACGACCGCGGTACGGATCGCGATCGCGATGTCCATGTCGCCATGAAAGCCGAGATAGCCAACCGAACCCGCATAGATGCCGCGCTTGACCGGCTCCAGTTCATCGATGATCTCCATCGCCCGCACCTTCGGCGCGCCCGACACGGTCCCGGCGGGGAAGGTAGCGCGCAGCACGGCGAGCGCATCGAGCCCCTCCTTGAGCTTGCCCTCGACATTGGAGACGATGTGCATCACGTGCGAGTAGCGCTCGATGGTGAAGCGCTCGGTGACCTTGACCGAGCCGATCTCGGATACGCGCCCGGCGTCGTTGCGGCCAAGGTCGAGCAACTGCACGTGCTCGGCAATTTCCTTCTGGTCGGCGAGCAACTCCTTTTCCAGCGCGAGATCCTCGGCCACCGTGGCGCCGCGCTTGCGCGTGCCGGCGATCGGGCGCACGGTGACGACGTCGTCCTCAAGCCGGGTCAGGATCTCGGGCGAGGCGCCGACGACGTGGAAGTCCTCGAAGTTGAAATAGAACATGTAGGGCGAAGGATTGAGCGAGCGGATGGCGCGGTACAGCGCCATCGGACTGGCGGCGTAGGGCTTGCTCATGCGCTGCGACAACACGACCTGCATCACGTCGCCGTCGACGATGTACTGCTTGGCGCGGCGCACCGCGTCCTTGAAGCCTTCTTCGCCGAAGCTCGACACCGCGGGCGCGGACTCGGCTCGGATCTCCTCGGGAATCTGCACCGGCGCCCGCAACCGGGCGAGCAACTCGCGCAGACGCTTCTGGGCGCGCTTGTACGCACCGGGCACCTCCGGCTCTGCGTACACGACGAGCGTGAGCTTGCCGCTGAGGTTGTCGACGATGGCGACCTCCTCGGACAGCAGCAGCAGGATGTCGGGAGTGCCCAGCGTATCGGTCTTCTCGGTCTTCGCCAGCTTGGGCTCGATGTAGCGCACCGTGTCGTAGCCGAAGCAGCCCACGAGCCCGCCGGCGAAGCGCGGCAAATGCTCGCGTGGCGGCACCTTGATGCGGTTCATGAACTCGGCGACGAAGTTGAGCGGATCGCCGTAGTCGCGGCGCTCGACCAGGCGGTTGCCGGTGAGCAGCAGCGCCGAGCGGCCATAGACCTCGATGCGCGTGGGCGACGAGAGCCCGATGAAGGAGTAACGGCCGAAACGCTCCCCTCCCTGCACCGACTCGAGCAGGTAGGTGTAGGGCTCGTTGGCGAGCTTCAGGTAGATGGAGAGCGGGGTATCGAGATCGGCGAAGGTCTCGAGGGTGAGCGGAATGCGGTTGTAGCCCTCGGCGGCGAGGGCGTTGAACTCGTGTTCGAGCATGGGGGCTCCACGTGGATCGTTTGAATCGGAAGGGCTTGCAGCAGGCGGGGCAGGGATGCGGCGGATGCGCCGCAGACCCCGCGGTGGGAGGTCGCGTTCAGTGGCCCAGAGGCCAACGCCAGCCACCGTTCCAGACCGGCTGGACGGAGGGCGAGGCGGCGATGAAGCGATCCCGGGTTGCGAGCATCACGATGTCGATCTTGAGTGGATATGAACGATTGCGCGAGAGAACTGCGTTGGAAAACCGCGCGAAAGATCCGCGCGAGAGTCCGGCCGACGACTGCAGAGCGTTGGTTCGCTATGCACAGGCGATATGATCCAACACTTCGAGTGCGTTCGATAGTAGCCCATCGCATTCTATGGTGTCCACCGGCATGCCCTCGCTGTATCCGTAGCGCACCAGCAGCACCGGCATGCCCGCGCTGCGGGCGGCGAATGCGTCATTGGCCGAGTCGCCGATCATCAGTGCGCGCGGTGCCTCCACCCGCATCCGCTCGCAGGCCAGATGCAGTACAGCCGGATCGGGCTTCTTCACCGCAAGCGTGTCACCGCTCACCACGGTATCGAAGAAATGCGCGATCTCCATGCGTGCGAGCAGCGGCAGCGTGAAAGCCTCCGCCTTGTTGGTCACCACCGCCAGCGGCAGGCCTCGTGTGCGCAAGGCGCCCAGCAACTCGACGACGCCCGGGTAGATACGGGTGCGAGCACCATTGACGAGGGCGTAATGGCGGCGGAACACCGTCACTGCAGTCGCGATCTCCTCCTCGCGCGCATGACTGCCCTCCGTCATGCAGCGATGCACGAGGTTGGGAATACCCTTGCCGACGAAGCTGTGGATTTCGTCCTGACTACGGACCGGGCGACCGAGCTCAACCAGCATCCGGTTGGCGGCATCGGTGAGATCGGCGATAGTGTCGAGCAGGGTGCCATCGAGGTCGAACAGCACGGCCTGCGGGGCAAAGCGTGCGCTCATGCAGCCACCCGGGCAAGCTCGCTGCGCAAGGCACCGATGATCGAGTCGTAGCGGTGGGGGTCGCCCTCCTTGCCCGCGCCGAATACCGCGGAGCCGGCGACGAAGGTGTCGGCGCCCGCACGCGCGATGTCGGCGATGTTCTCGGTCTTCACCCCGCCGTCGATCTCGAGCAGGATGCGGCGCCCGGTACGTGCCTCGTAGGCATCGAGCCTCGCTCGCGCCGCTTGCAGCTTGACCAGGGTCTCGGGAATGAACTTCTGGCCGCCAAAACCGGGGTTGACGCTCATCAGCAGCACCACGTCGATCTTGTCCATGACGTGGTCCATCCAGGCCAGCGGCGTGGCGGGATTGAACACCAGCCCGGCCTGGCAGCCCGAGTCGCGGATCAGGCCGAGCGAGCGGTCGATGTGCTCGGAGGCCTCGGGGTGGAAGGTGATGATGCTGGCACCGGCCTTGGCGAAATCGGGAATGATGCGGTCAACCGGCTTCACCATCAGGTGCACATCGATCGGCGCGGTGGTGTGGGGACGGATCGCCTCGCACACCAGCGGGCCGATGGTGAGGTTGGGGACGTAATGGTTGTCCATCACGTCGAAGTGGATCCAGTCGGCGCCGGAGGCGATCACGTTGCGCACTTCCTCGCCGAGGCGGGCGAAGTCGGCGGACAGCAGGCTGGGGGCGATGCGGTACATGGCGGTCTCCGGAGGCAGGGGGTCAGTCCGGATTCTAACCGCAGCAGACACGCGCTTGTGGCCGCCAGCAGCCACAAACGCAGCAACTGTGCGCTCAGCGCACGCAGACCTTGCGCACCTGTTTCATGTCGGTGATGCCCGCCAACACCTTCTCCATGCCGTCCTGGCGCAGGGTGCGCATGCCCTCGTGCAGCGCCTGGCCAAGTACCTGGTCTACGCGGCCACGCTCCTGGATCAGACGCTTGATCGCTTCCGAACCCTGCATGAGCTCATGCAGGCCCACCCGCCCCTTGTAGCCGTGGTTGCAATGCTCGCACCCCACCGGGGCATAGAGCGTGAAGCGCCCCGCCTTGTCGGCGAATGCCTCCTTCCAGCGCGCAAGCACCCTTCCCCGCGCGCCTTCCGGGTCGGCCCGGAACTCGTCTACGAGGTGCATGTCCTCGCAGTACTCCTCCAGCATGCGATGCATCTCGTCCTCGTCCGGGTGATAGGCCGCCCGGCACTTCAGACACAGGCGCTTGGCGAGGCGCTGGGCGAGTACGCCGAGCAGGGCGTCGGCGAAGTTGAACGGGTCCATACCCATGTCGAGCAGGCGAACCACCGACTCGGGCGCGCTGTTCGTGTGCAGGGTCGAGAACACAAGGTGGCCGGTGAGCGAGGCCTCGATACCCACGGTAACGGTCTCGTGGTCACGCATCTCGCCCACCATGATCACGTCCGGATCGGCACGCAGGAAGGCACGCATCATGGTGGCAAAGTCGATGCCGGCCTTGCGGTTGACCTGAACCTGGCGCAAACCCTTCTGGGTGATCTCCACGGGGTCCTCGACCGTCCAGATCTTGGTGTCGGGCGTGTTGATGTAGTTGAGGATGGAGTGCAGCGTGGTGGTCTTGCCCGAGCCGGTGGGACCGCACACGAAGAAGATGCCGTAGGGCTTGGCGATCGCCCCCTTGAGCCGTTCGAGATTGAAGGGCAGCAGCCCGAGCTTGTCGATCTGGATCGGCTCGCTGCTCGCGAGCAGGCGCATGACCACATCCTCCATACCCCCTTGGGTGGGCAGGGTGGCCACGCGCAGCTCGAGATCGATGGGCGCGAACTTGCGGAAGCGGATCTTGCCGTCCTGCGGCTTGCGGCGCTCGGCGATGTCGAGATCACACATGATCTTGATGCGGGTCACGAGCGGATTGCGGTAGCTCGCCGGCACCTCGATGTAAGGTACGAGGGAGCCGTCCTTGCGGAACCGGATCAGGGTCTTCTCCCGCCCGGGGCGCGGCTCGATGTGGATGTCGGAGGCACCCTGCTTGTAGGCGTCGATGATGACCTTGTTGACCAGCTTGACCAGTTCGTTGTCCGCTGCAGCGGTGACATCGTCCTTACGCGCAACGCTTTCCTCCTCGTGCTCGTCGAGCCCGGAGAGCAGGTCGTTGACCGAGGCATCGCCCAGGTCGACGCCGAAGAACTGTTCGATGGTCTGCTCGAAATCACGCTCGGTCGTGACGCGGTAGCTGAGGCGCTTCTTCAGAAACACGTTCTGCGCGACACCCGAACTCCTCACCTGCTCGGGATCGATGCACAGGATCACCACGCCTTCGGTGGTTTCCTCATAGGGTAGCCAGAGGCTCTGCTCGACATACTCGCGCTTGATGTTGCGCAGCAGGTCCAGCGGTTTGACGTGGTTGGCCACGAAGGGCTGGTACGGCACGCCGAAGAAGCGTGCCGCCGCTTCGCCCAGCTCTGCAGTCCCCAGGCCGAACTGGTCGATCAGAACGGATTCGGTGCCGTTGCCATTCTCGCGTGCATCGCGCGTGGCATCGGCGAACTCCTCGGCCGTGATCCGCCCGTCCATGACCAAGGCGTCAAAGCGGGAGCGCAGCCTTGCGGGCTGGCTCGCATGGCGCAGAAAAGCGACGGCCAGCGTCTGCGCAAGCCCCTGCACGCCCTCCTCCGCAATCTGGGAAAAAGGCGCCCCGCTCAGCGTGTTGATCAGCTGCAACACACCAAGTAGCTTGCCGCTCTCCGGATCGCGGATCGGGGCGACGAGCATCTGGCGGGAGTGGAAGCCGGTACTGGCATCGACCTCGCGCCTGAGCTTGAGCCCAGGCGAGATCTGCTGCAGTTCGGAGTCGTCGTAGGCGTCCCGGATGTTAACGAGTTGCCCACTGAGCGCGACGAAGCCTGCGATGCTGTTCTCGGCGATCGGCAGGCGAATGCTCTGCACGCCGCTCAGCCCGGTCTTCACCCGGGTGATGATGGAGTGCCCGCTCTCGTCCACAGTGTAGATGCTGAAGCGCTCGGCCTCGAACAGGGCACAGAACTCGGGCGCAAGCTCAAGGAGGAGCTCGTCGACATTCCGGCTCGCGTGGATCCGGTTCGTGAGCGTCTGCAATCCCTTGAAAAAGGCCAGGCGGCGCGTCACGGCGCTGACGGGGGGCGCATTCTCGGTCATTCTCTCCTCGCTTGCTCTTCGTTCTGGATCAGGCAGGCGCTACCTGCCCGTCGCTGCGGCGCCCCCGCACCCGCTCGCTCAGAATTCGAGCACGTCGCCCTGGCCGAGCCGACGCAGGATCCGCCCTCCCTCGTGCAGTTCTTCCATGATGCGCAGGCTCGCGCCTGGCTTGAGGTGACTGACGTGCACCCGGGGCGCTCCTCCGATGCGGTCGAGCATGGCATGTGCGGAGCTCGGGCACAGATGCCGGGACGCGCTCGCCAGCGCTTGCTGGTCTTCGGCGAAGGCGGTCTCGAGGATGAGGTGGCGCAGTTGCGGGCAGGCATTGATCGCATCGATCAGTTCTTCACAGTACGCAGTGTCGCCAGAGAAGACCAGTTGCCCATGCCCGCTGTCAAGCCCATACGCCACCGAGGGGATGGTGTGCCGCGCAGGCAGCGCGGTAATGCACCTTCCATCGAGCTCGACGGAGTCCCCCACCTGCAGGGGGCTGAAGCGCATGAAGGGCCGCTCACGGTCGGGAATCGCGGTGAAATCCGGCCAGATCTGCCAGTTGAAGATGTGCGCCTGCAGGGCTGCGATGGACTCGCCGAGCGCATGCACCACGAGCGGCGAGGCCCTCAGCTCGCCCACCGTATCCACCAGCAGAGGCAGGGCTGCTATGTGATCGAGGTGGACATGGGTGAGGAAAACGTGATCGATGCGGCGAAGCACCTCCAGCGGCAGGTCACCCACACCCGTGCCGCAGTCGATCAGGATGTCGTCGTCAACAAGGAAGGAGGTGGTGCGCGACTGCGAGCCACCGATTCCACCACTGCACCCCAGAACCTCGAGCCTCATCTCTCCGACCACCCATCGCGCGCCCGACCTGAGGTCAGCGCAGAATCCTCATGATGCGATCAAAGTTAACACTTCGGGCTCCGGCTGCCGCGGCACAAAATCACGGCTCGTCGCGCGCTCAGGCGCGCAGGAAGAACTCCATCTTCACGCCAGCCAGCTCGATGATGTCGTGGTCGCGCAACGGGCGCGCCTGGGCATCGATTGCCTTGCCGTTGACGAGCGGAAAGCTCGCGCCTTCGACATGGGTGATGAAGAAGCCGTGCGGTCGCCGCGTGATGACCGCAACCTGACGCCCGGGCTTCCCGAGCGTCGTCAGCGACTTGGTGAGTTCCAGTTCACGCCCTGCATTGCCGCCGCTGAGGACCTGGATCACGCCAGTGACAGCGCCCGCCGCCGGTGCAGCCTGGGTACCGGACAGCCCGACATCGGTTGCAACCTCGGCATCGACCATGGTACCGGGCATCTGGAACGGCTTGAGGGCAACCGAGTCGATCATCTCGGATGCCGCCAGTCCGGGCTTGGCGTCGTCGACGATGTACTTGATGCGGTACTTGCCCAGCTCGATCACGTCGTTGTTGCGCAGGACATTCTTCTTGACCTGCTGGCCGTTCAGATAGGTGCCGTTGGTACTGTTCTGGTCTTCGAGAAAGGCATCGTTGGTGATGCAGGTGATCACCGCGTGGTGCCCGCTGATCGCCAGGTTGTCGATCTGGATGTCGTTGTCCGGCTTGCGCCCGATGGTGGTGCGCTCCTTGACGATCGGCAGCTCCTTGAGCACCAGACCGTCCATGCTGAGAACCAGTTTCGGCATGACCCTACCCGTCGAAGAGTTCCTGTTGCAGTCCCTGCGCGCACCGCAAGTCGCAGCGGAAACAACGCACGAGCGCATTCTACAGCGCGACCGCAACGCGTTAACAAAAAAGGCGCCGGACTCGCCGGCGCCTCTTGTCTGCGTCATGCAAGAACGATCAGAGCATCGCCTTGAGCAGCTTGCCCATTTCGGAGGGGTCACGCGTGACCTTGAAGCCGCACTCTTCCATGATGGCGAGCTTGGCGTCGGCGGTGTCGGCACCGCCGGAGATCAGCGCGCCAGCGTGGCCCATGCGCTTGCCGGCCGGGGCGGTAACGCCGGCGATGAAGCCGACGATCGGCTTCTTCATGTTGGCCTTGCACCACATCGCGGCTTCGGCTTCGTCCGGACCGCCGATCTCGCCGATCATGATCACCGCGTCGGTGTCCGGATCGTCGTTGAACATGCGCATCACGTCGATGTGCTTGAGGCCGTTGATCGGGTCGCCGCCGATACCGACCGCCGAGGACTGGCCGAGACCGATCTCGGTGAGCTGAGCCACGGCTTCATAGGTCAGCGTGCCGGAGCGCGACACGACGCCGATGCGGCCCTTGCGGTGGATGTGGCCGGGCATGATGCCGATCTTGATCTCGTCGGGCGTGATCAGGCCGGGGCAGTTGGGGCCGAGCAGCAGGGTTTCCTTGCCGCCAGCGGCAACCTTCTGCTTCATCTTGTTGCGCACCATCAGCATGTCACGGACCGGGATGCCTTCGGTGATGCAGATCGCCAGGTCGAGGTCGGCCTCGCAGGCTTCCCAGATGGCATCGGCAGCACCCGCGGGCGGCACGTAGATGACCGACACGGTGGCGCCGGTCTCGGCAGCGGCTTCCTTGACCGAGGCGTAGATGGGGATGTCGAAGATCTTCTCGCCCGCCTTCTTCGGGTTCACGCCGGCGACGAAGCAGTTCTTGCCGTTGGCGTATTCCTGGCACTTCTCGGTGTGGAACTGACCGGTCTTGCCGGTGATGCCCTGGGTGATGACCTTGGTGTCTTTGTTGATCAGGATGGACATTCGAAGCTCTCCTTACTTGACCGCAGCGACGATCTTGGTCGCGGCATCCGCCATGGTGTCGGCGGTGATGATCGGCAAACCCGACTCGGCGAGGATCTTCTTGCCGAGGTCTTCGTTGGTGCCCTTCATGCGCACCACGAGCGGGACGGAGAGGTGAACTTCCTTGGCTGCAGCGACCACGCCGGTGGCGATGGTGTCGCACCGCATGATGCCGCCGAAGATGTTGACCAGAATGCCCTTGACCTTGGGGTTCTTGAGCATGATCTTGAAGGCTTCGGTGACCTTCTCGGTGGTCGCGCCGCCGCCGACGTCGAGGAAGTTGGCCGGCTCGGCGCCGAACAGCTTGATCGTATCCATGGTAGCCATGGCCAGACCGGCGCCATTCACCAGGCAACCGATGTTGCCGTCGAGGCTGATGTAGGCAAGGTCGAATTTGGATGCTTCGAGCTCGTCAGCGTCCTCTTCGTCGAAGTCACGGAAATCGACGATTTCCGGGTGACGGTAGAGGGCGTTGGAGTCGAAGTTGAACTTCGCGTCGAGCGCCTTGATGTTGCCGTTGCCCTCGAGGATCAGCGGGTTGATTTCCGCGAGCGAGGCATCGGTTTCCATGTAGCAGGTGTAAAGGCGCTTGAGCGTGTCGACCGCCTTGGCCACGGAAGCGTCGGGCACCCCGATGCCGCGGGCCAGGTTCTCGGCCTGAGCGTCGGTCAGACCGACGAGCGGATCGACGAACTCCTTGAGGATCTTCTCGGGGGTACTGTGGGCGACTTCCTCGATGTCCATGCCGCCTTCCGAGGAGGCCATCATCGCAACCTTCTGCGTGGCACGGTCGGTCAGCGCGGCGACGTAGTATTCGTGCTTGATGTCGGCGCCTTCCTCGATCAGCAGGTTGCGCACCTTCTGGCCCTCGGGGCCGGTCTGGTGGGTCACGAGCTGCATGCCGAGGATGTCATTGGCGTGCTGGCGCACTTCGTCGAGCGAACGGGCGAGCTTTACGCCGCCGCCCTTGCCGCGGCCACCCGCGTGGATCTGGGCCTTGACCACCCAGATCTTGCCGCCGAGTTCCTCGGCCGCCTTGACCGCTCCGTCGACCGACACGCAGTGGAAGCCGCGCGGCGTAACGACGCCGTATTTTCTCAACAGTTCTTTTGCCTGATACTCATGAATCTTCATGGTTGCCCTTCGATCGAAGCCGTGACGGCACTGACCGTCACGAACAGGTTGATGGCACGACTCGGAGCACGCGCTCCGCCACGGGCGTCGTCTCCCTCGGCCGCCGCCCGTCGTATTGAATCGGGACCCCCCCGACCCGACCCGCAAGCCGGGCGCACAAATGCCCCGGTGCAAGACTCCATAATTATAACCCGCTTTGGACGGCGCACTGGTGCACTGCAATTGCGCGATACAGGCTGGACGGGAGCACAATTCCGGGCCCACCCCTCTCGCCGCCGTCATGGAGCAGCACGACCAACCAAGCGCCCGAAAGCGTCGCAAACAAGGCGTGATGCGGTGCGCACACCGTCGAAGCGAGTACAATTTCATGCACGATCATGCGACAGAGTTCCTGGAGCGGACCTTGCAGGCCTGATAAAAAAAGTCCCACTCGAACAACCCAGCGCCGGACGCGCGGACGATGAACACCAAACTCATACCGCTTTCCCTTGCCATTGCAGCCGCCCTGCTGACGCAGACGCCGGCGGTGCACGCGGCTTCGCTGGGCGAAATCCAGGGAACCTCGGCGCTGGGAGAGGCCTTCCGCGCAGAGATTGCACTCATCGGCGCCGGCACTGAAGTCGGTTGCTTCCGGGTGGCCAGCGTTCGGGCCGAAGAAGACGGGATTCCTGCCATCGGCAGCGGGCAGATCACTATTGAGGGGCGTGGCACACAGGCCCGACTTGTGATCCGTAGCAGCGCCCGCGTACACGACCCCATCGTCCGCATCGCGGTCGAAAACATCTGCGAATCGCGCCTGCACAAGGAGTTCACCCTCCTGCTCCCTTTCACCTCGGCGGCCGATACCGCAGCTCCGCAGCCCAGGCCGCAAGCGCGCCCCCGTCCTGCATCGCGCCCAGGCGCGGGAGCGCCTCCGGCCACGACGCCGAAGAAACCAGCAACCGCCCCCGCCAAAGGTGAGCCTCCCGCGCGCACTGCATCCAAAGGCCGTCCCGCAGGAGGAGAATCGTCCAGCGATCGCCTCGTCGTCGACAAGGCGGAGCCCCCGGTCGGTGCGAACACACGGGGCGAACGCACGCCCGCAGAGCCCTCGGCCGATCTGCTGACCCGCGAGCGCGAACTCGCGGCCGCCATCGACCGCAGCATCATTGCCGAGATGGAACTACTCGCGCGCATCAAGGAATTGGAAGAGATCCAGGCCCGACTGGAGGCTCGGCTGCGAGCGGCAGTCGCGAGCGCGCCGGCAGCAGCGCCTGCCATTCCGTCCATCCCTGCAGCAAGCGCGCCCGTCGCTGCAGCGCCCGCAGCGCAAGCGCCGACTGCGACCGATACGATACAGAACGACGTTTACCTGTTCGCCGGCTTGGGGGCTGTCGCCCTGCTGCTGGCGCTGTGGCTGCGCGGCCGGCGCAACGAACCGCCCCCCGTAGCGAAACGGCCGACGGATGAGGACGCACGCGAGAACGTGCGACGTGGCGTCGCGCGTGCGGAGGATACCCTGTTCGCAAGCCCAACCACGGTTTCCACGTCCACAGTCACCCGCCCCCCCACGCCGGCAGAAGCCCGGGCCGAGGCCTTCTCCCTTGCGCCGCCGCCGGAAGTGGTCGACACCGAATCCATGGAGGAGCACAAGTCCGCGGTCGAGCTCGCCGAGATCATGATGAGTTTCGGCCGCGTGCGCGGCGCTGCGGACACGCTCGCCGAGTTCATCCGCAGCAACCCGCGCGAAGCCGTCACGCCGTGGTTGAAGCTGCTGGAGGCCTATCGCGCGGGCGGCCTGCGCGAGGAATTCGATGCCGTCGCACGCGAGCTCAACAAGACCTTCAACGTCAACACCGTCACTTGGGACAATTACGACACCCTGCGCAACATTTCGGCAAGCCTCGAAGACCTCTCGCACGTTTCCGAGAACCTGCAGCACAGTTGGGGCACCACCGTTTGCCAACGCTACTTGCAGCACCTGTTGCGCGACAACCGGGACGGCACCCGCGCAGGCTTCCCGTTCCCCGTGGTGGACGAAATCCTTACCCTGGCGGCAATCCTCGACGACCAGCTCGGACCGTACAAGTCCGTGATGGAGCAGGTCGCTCCGCCGGCCTCCACCTTGCAGCGCTAGGGGCTACACCGGGTTGTCGAGATCGACAAAGTCGGCCTGCAATCCGAATTGCCGCGCGAGATGCTCTGCCACGGCGCGAGCGCCGTAGCGTTCGGTCGCGTGGTGACCCGCAGCAAGGTAAGGCACTCCGGACTCGCGCGCGAGGTGCACCGTCTGTTCCGAGATCTCGCCTGACACATACAGATCCGCGCCGGCGAGGATCGCCTGCTCGAAATACCCCTGCGCGGCACCGGTGCACCAGGCCACCCTTCGCACCACACGCCCGGCGTCGCCCACCAGCATCGGATCGCGCCGCAGGCTCGCGCCGATCGTGACAGCAAGGTCGCCTGCCGTCATGTCCGCCCGGGCGGGACGACCGATCCAGCCCAGGTCCTGATCGGCGAAGCGACCTTCGACCTGCCAGCCCATCAGCGCCCCGAGCTGCGCGTTGTTGCCGAGTTCCGGGTGCATGTCGAGCGGCAGATGGTAAGCGAACAGGCTGATGTCGTTGGCAAGCAGGGCACGCAGGCGACGACGCCGGTAGCCGGTCACCCGTCCATCGTCGCCACGCCAGAACAGGCCGTGGTGGACGAACACCGCATCGTAGTCGCCGCCAACGGCGTGGTCGATCAAGGCCTGGCTGGCGGTGACACCACACAGCACACGTGCAACCTCGGCACGACCTTCCACTTGCAGACCGTTTGGGCAATAATCCTTGAGCCGCGGGGTATCCAGGAGCGCGTCCAGTTGCGCCCCAAGCTCGGCAAGTTGCATTCGATCCTCTCCATTCCATGGACGGGCTTGCGCTTCCTCTGCGCCCCACCCGACACCATCAGGCCCACATTATGCGCCGCTTGTGGCTCATCTTCGCGCAGGCCGTCACCGTCAGCGTGGCCGTGCTGTTCGTGCTCAACACGCTTAAGCCGGAGTGGCTGCGCACAGCCACCCCGGCATCGGTTGTCGCGATTCTCGAAGCGCCGGACAACGGCGAAGCGCGCGCCCAGGCGACAAGCTCCTACGCCGACGCCGCGCAACGCTCGATGCCGGCGGTGGTGCACATCTTCACCACCAGCGCCGGCCGTGGCCAGCGCCACCCGCTGTTCGACGATCCGCTGTTCCGTCATTTCTTTGGCGACCGCCCACAACAGGAGCGAGGCCAGCGCGAAGCCGGCCTGGGCTCGGGCGTCATCGTCAGCCCTGAGGGCTATGTCCTCACCAACAACCACGTCATCGAAACCGCCGATGCGATCGAGGTTGCACTGAACGACGGACGCAAGTTCTCCGCCCGCCTGATCGGCCGCGACCCGGAAACCGACCTGGCCATCCTTCGCATCGAGACGGATGAACCGCTGCCGGTGATCACTTTCTCCGGTACCGACAGCCTGACGGTGGGCGACGTCGTGCTCGCCATCGGCAACCCTTTCGGGGTGGGCCAGACCGTGACCATGGGCATCGTGTCTGCGCTTGGGCGCAGCCAGCTCGGCATCAACACCTTCGAGAACTACATCCAGACCGACGCCGCCATCAACCCCGGCAACTCGGGTGGCGCCCTCGTCGACAGCCGCGGCGATCTGGTAGGCATCAACACCGCGATCTACTCTCGCTCTGGCGGTTCGCTTGGCATTGGTTTCGCGATCCCGGTATCGATCGTGCGCGACGTGCTGCAGCAGATCGTCGCCAGCGGCGAGGTGGTGCGCGGCTGGGTCGGCGTGGAGATACAGGACCTGACCGCCGAACTGGCGGCCTCGTTCGGCCACCCGGACGCCAACGGCGCGCTGATCGCGGGCGTGCTGCGCGGCAGCCCCGCGGATCGCGGCGGCGTCCGCCCGGGAGACATCCTGATCGCGGTCGACGGGCGCAGCGTTCGCGACCCGAGGGCGATGCTGGACATGGTCGCCGCCCTCCCTCCCGGCAGAAAGTCCGGCTTCACGGTGAAAAGGAACGGCGAGCAACTCGAGCTCACGGTCGAAGTCGGACGCCGGCCAACACCCGCCAGCACACGGCGCTAGGTCAGAACCGAGCGCATTCCGGCGCGCGGCCCGGAGAGTTGTCAGGACTTCCCGCCCTTGCCCTCTTCGGCCTCGATACGATCGAGCTCGCGATCCATGTCTTCGATCGAGGGCGGCTCATAACCGGCAGCAGCCTCTTTCTGCGGCGAGGGTTTCGTAATCATGCGTGCGAGCACGATGCCCAACTCATAGAGCAGACACATCGGCACGGCGAGCATGAACTGCGAGACCACGTCGGGCGGGGTGACGATCGCGGCGATCACGAACGCCCCCACGATCACGTAGGGGCGCATCTCCTTGAGCTTGGCCACATCGACGATGCCAGCCTTGACCATCAAGATCACGGCCACCGGAACCTCGAAGGTGATCCCGAAGGCGATGAACATCGACATCACGAAGGACAAGTACTGCTCGATGTCCGGCGCAGGCACGATGCTCTTGGGGGCGAACTCGGCGATGAAGCTGAATACCATGCCGAACACGAAGAAGTAGCAGAACGCCATGCCGATCAGGAACAGCAGGGTACTGCCGAGTACCAGGGGCAGCGCCATGCGCTTCTCATGTGCATAAAGCCCGGGCGCGATGAAGGCCCAAGCCTGATAGAGCACCCAGGGCAGCGCAAACACGAAGGCGACCATCATGGTTACCTTCACCGGCACGAAAAAGGGCGTGACCACCCCGGTGGCGATCATGTTAGTGCCCGCGGGCAAGGTGTCCATCATCGGCTTGGCGAGGATGTCGTAAATGTCTCCCGCCCAGGGCATCAGCACCACGAAGACGATGACAACCGCAAGCAGCGCGCGGATCAGCCGGTCTCGCAGTTCAACGAGGTGCGAGATGAAGGTTTCCTGTTGTGTGCTCATGCCTTGCCCTTGTCCGGGGTGGGAGCCGAAGCCGGGGCGGCCCCGTCAAGACCGAGCTCGAGCTGTGGCCGGTGTTCCGTACCGCTCGCAAGCAGCGCACCGCCCCGGACCGGTCCGGGGTCTGCGGCCGCTTCCGCACTGCCGCCCTCGCCCTTGACCGGCGCAGTCTCGCTGGCGCGCGCGCCGTTGGGCAGGATCGAGCGCACCTCTTCCGCGGCCTGCCCCACTTCGGACTCGACGCTCGCCACACCCTGACGCACGGTGGACTCGAGCTCTTGCGCCTGCTGCTTGACCTGCTCCTGAAGCTTCTTGAGCTCTTCGAGCTGCATCTCACGCTGGATGTCGGATTTCACGTCCGTTACGTAGCGCTGCACGCGCCCGAGCAGATGCCCCGCCGTGCGCGCGACCTTGGGCAGGCGCTCGGGCCCGACCACGATCAGCATCACGACGCCGATCACCATGAGTTCCGAAAAGCCGAAGTCGAACATGTGTGCTCGCTCGAGACACGGACCCGAGCGGGTCCGCAGGAAAACGAAGGGGCGCTCCGTTCAGGGCGCCCCTCGGATTGCGAGACGCGTCGCTCAGGACCGGTTCTGGTCTACCTTTTCGCGCGCCTCGCCCTCGATGGTCTGGTCCTCGGCAATCTTCTGCTGCGTGCCGGAGGCATTCGCATCGCCCTCCTTCATGCCTTCCTTGAAGCCCTTCACCGCCCCACCGAGATCGGAGCCGATGTTGCGCAGCTTCTTGGTACCGAACACCAGCAGGACAATGACCAGCACGATGAGCCAGTGCCAGATGCTGAAAGAACCCATACCGCTCTCCTTAACGCTTCAACATGGGCGGCAGGGGATTCGGCCCGCCCAGAATGTGGAGGTGCAGATGATACACCTCCTGCAAACCGACTCTTCCGGTATTGACGATGGTGCGGAAGCCCTCGGTGCAGCCCTGCTCGCGCGCGATGCGCCCGGCTGCAACCATCAGACGCCCCATTGCCGCCTCGTGTTCCTCGGACAGGTGCGCCATCGAGTCGACGTGCACTTTCGGCACGACCAGCACATGTACCGGCGCGACCGGATTGATGTCGTGGAAGGCGTAGACGTGCTCGTCCTCATAGACCTTCTTCGACGGAATCTCGCCGCGCACGATGCGACAAAAGATACAGTCGCTCATGCACCCGCCCCCTGCGCGGTACGCGACTTCTTCTCATCGATACCCGACACGCCCTCGCGGCGACGGAACTCGGCGAGTACGTCGTCCACCGAAAGGCCGTGATGGGCGAGCAGCACCATGGAGTGGAACCAGAGGTCGGTGACCTCCCACACCAGGTGCAACATGTCCTTGTCCTTGGCGGCCATGATGGTCTCGGCGGCTTCCTCCGCGACCTTCTTGCAGATCGTGTCGGTGCCCTTCTGGTAAAGGCTGGAGACGTAGGAGGAATCCGGATCGGCCTTCTTGCGCGCAGCCAGGGTTTCGGCCACGCGATGCAGCACTTCGATATCGATCATTTGTAGATCTCCTGCGGGTCTTTCAAAACCGGTTCGACGGCCTGCCAGTGACCGTCATCGAAATACTTCTGGAAGAAACAGCTATGGCGCCCGGTGTGGCAAGCGATGCCGCCAACCTGCTCGATCTTCAGCAACACCACGTCGTTGTCACAGTCGATGCGGATATCGAGCACCTTCTGCACATGACCGGACTCTTCACCCTTGTGCCACAGCTTACGGCGCGAACGTGACCAGTAGATGGCTTCGCCGGTCTCGGCGGTGCGCTGCAGGGCCTCGCGGTTCATCCAGGCGAACATCAGCACGTCGCCGGTGGAAGCCTCCTGCGCGATCACCGGCACCAGGCCATGCTCATCCCACTTGACCTCGTTCAACCAGCGCGTGTTCTCGCTCACAGCCGTACCTCGATCCCTCGCGCGCGCATCAACTCCTTGGCCTCGCGCACGGTGTGCTGTCCGAAATGAAAGATGCTCGCCGCCAGCACCGCGTCTGCACGGCCTTCCGAGACGCCCTCGGCGAGGTGCTCCAGAGTACCGACACCGCCGCTGGCGATCACCGGGATGCGGACCGCATCGGAAACCGCGCGCGTGAGCGCGAGATCGAAGCCGCTCTTGGTGCCATCGCGGTCCATGCTGGTGAGCAGGATCTCGCCCGCGCCCAGCGACTCGACCTTGCGCGCCCACTCGATGGCGTCCAGGCCGGTGTTGTTGCGCCCGCCGTGGGTGAACACCTCCCACTTGCCGGGTGCGGTCTGCTTGGCGTCGATCGCCACCACGATGCACTGGCTGCCGACCTTGCTCGAGGCGTCATTCACCAGTTGCGGGTTGTTGACCGCCGCGGTGTTCATGCTGACCTTGTCGGCGCCGGCATTGAGCAGGCGGCGCACATCCTCGACCACACGCACGCCGCCACCGACGGTGAGCGGAATGAAGACCTGCTCGGCGACCTGCTCGACCACATGCAGGATGATGTCGCGGTCGTCCGAACTCGCGGTGATGTCGAGGAAGGTGATCTCGTCAGCGCCCTGCTCGTCGTAACGGCGGGCGATCTCGACCGGATCACCGGCGTCGCGTAGCTCGACGAAATTGACGCCCTTGACCACACGCCCGGACTTCACGTCCAGGCAGGGAATGATGCGTTTGGCGAGCATCAGCGGCACTCAGCGGAGAAGGTCATTCGGCGGCACCGCGCAGCTCGTCGGCGCGCGCCTGTGCGGCGGCGAAATCGAGCGAGCCTTCGTAGATCGCACGGCCGGTGATCGCGCCCATGATGCCTTCGTCCTCTACCGCGCACAGCGCGTCGATGTCGCGCAGGTCGGTGATGCCCCCGCTGGCGATGACGGGAATACGCAGCGCGCGTGCCAAGCGCACAGTGGCCTCGACATTGACTCCCGAGAGCATGCCGTCGCGGCCGATGTCGGTATAGATCACCGACTCCACGCCGTAGTCCTCGAACTTCTTCGCCAGGTCAACGACGTCGTGGCCGGTGAGTTTGGACCAGCCGTCCACCGCCACCTTGCCGTCCTTGGCATCCAGGCCCACGATGATGTGGCCGGGGAAGGCAGTGCAGGCATCATGCAGAAAGCCGGGGTTCTTCACCGCGGCGGTGCCGATGATGACGTAGGTGATGCCGTTGTCGAGATAGTGCTCGATCGTGTCGAGGTCGCGGATCCCGCCGCCAAGCTGGACCGGAATGTCGTCGCCCACCTCGTCGGTGATCGCGCGGATCGCAGCGCCATTCTTGGGCTTGCCGGCGAAGGCGCCGTTGAGGTCTACCAGATGCAGGCGCCGCGCCCCGGCATCGAGCCAGTGGCGAGCCATGGCACCGGGATCTTCGGAGAACACCGTGGCGTCGTCCATCTCGCCCTGTTTCAGGCGAACACATTGACCGTCCTTGAGGTCGATGGCGGGAATGAGCAGCATACGGGGGGTCAGCAATGATGGATCGGATGAAGGGCGCTGGCCGCTCAGGGCTGCCAGCGAATGAAATTGCCCAGCAGGCGCAAGCCAGCCGCAGCACTCTTTTCGGGGTGGAACTGGGCCGCGAAGATATTAGCCCGCGCTACCGCACTGGTAAAGCGAACACCATAGTCGGTCTCCGCCGCGGCCAGGCCGGGCGCGGCAGGCACCACGTAGTAGCTATGCACGAAGTAGAAGCGCTCGCCGTCGGGAATGCCTTCCCACAGCGGATGCGGGCCGCACTGCCGGACCTCGTTCCAGCCCATGTGCGGCACCTTAAGCCGGCTACCGTCCGCCGCGAGCATCTTCGCATCAGGAAAGCGCACCACCTCACCCGGCAGTACGCCCAGCCCCGGCACATCACCCTCGGCGCTATGCTCGAACAGCATCTGCTGGCCGATGCAAATACCGAGAAAGGGCTTCTCGGCCGCCGCGGCGAGTACAGCCGGGCGCAGACCGCGCGCATCCAGTTCGCGCATGCAGTCGGGCATGGCGCCCTGACCGGGGAATACGACGCGCTCGGCCGCGGTGACGCGGGCCGGATCCGAGGTGATGAAGACATCGTGCCCGGGCGCGACGTGCTCGATCGCCTTGGCGACCGAGCGCAGGTTGCCCATGCCGTAATCGATGATGGCCACGGTGGTCATCGGCTTGACTCGCTATTGGACGAAACGGCGGCGGCACCCGGCCGCCGCGGGATGGGAAGAATCAGAGCGCGCCCTTGGTCGAGGGAATGGTGCCCGCGGCCCGCTCGTCATGCTCAGCCGCCATGCGTAGCGCACGGGCAAAGGCCTTGAACACGGTTTCGCACTGATGGTGAGCGTTCTCGCCGCGCAGGTTGTCGATATGCAGCGTGACGCCCGCGTGATTGACGAAGCCCTGGAAAAACTCGCGCGCCAGATCCACGTCGAAATTGCCGATGCGTGCGCGGGTGTAGTTCACGAAGTAGTGCAGCCCAGGGCGGCCGGAGAAATCGACCACCACGCGCGACAAGGCCTCGTCGAGCGGCACATAGGCGTGACCGTAGCGGCGCAGGCCCTTCTTGTCGCCAAGCGCCTTGGCGAATGCCTGGCCGAGCGTGATTCCCACGTCCTCGACGGTGTGATGATCGTCGATGTGCGTGTCGCCCTCGCAATGGATGTCCAGGTCGATCAGGCCGTGGCGCACGATCTGATCGAGCATGTGATCGAAGAACGGCACGCCGGTATCCAGCTTGCCCTGGCCGCAGCCGTCCAGGTCGATGCGCACGGTGATCTTCGTTTCGAGGGTGTTACGTGTGACTTCTGCTTGCCGCATGGGGGCTTCTGGCCAAAGGGTTAAGGTCGGGGCCATGATACCATCGCGCGGCAAACCCGCAGCAAAGTGCGGGCTATTGTCCACAATGGCGCCGGCTATCGCGATGCCCCGCGGGCATTTACGTGCTTGCGCGCCGATCCCGTCCCACCTCGAACCGCAGACATCCGCATGAGCCGCTTCTGGAGCGCCGTGACCCACGGCCTGACCCCCTATGTGCCGGGCGAGCAACCCAAGCTCGACAACCTGGTCAAGCTCAACACCAACGAGCACCCCTACGGGCCTTCGCCGCGGGTACTCGAGGCGATCCGTGCCGCAGCCGGCGACGGTCTGCGCCTCTATCCCGACCCCAACGCCGATGCGCTGAAGGCCGCGCTCGCACGCCACCATGGCGTGCAGCCACAGCAGGTCTTCGTTGGCAACGGTTCGGACGAGGTGCTTGCTCACGCCTTCATGGGGCTGCTCAAGCACGAGCGCCCGCTGTGGTTTCCCGACATCACCTACAGCTTCTACCCGGTGTATTGCGAGTTGTACGGCATCGACTACCGCACGGTCCCTCTCGCCGACGACTACTCGATCCGGGTAGAGGACTATCTGCCGAAAGGCGACGACTACGCCGGCGCGATCATCTTCCCGAACCCCAACGCCCCCACCGGCCGCCTGCTCGACCTCATGGACGTCGAGCACATCGTCGCCGCAAACCCGGAGGCGGTGGTGCTGGTGGACGAAGCCTATGTCGATTTCGGGGGCGAGAGCGCAGTCGCGCTGGTCGACCGCCACCCCAACCTGCTCGTCACCCACACCTTCTCCAAGAGCCGCTCGCTGGCCGGCCTGCGCGTGGGCTACGCGGTGGGCCATGCCGAGCTGATCGAGGGCCTGGAGCGGGTGAAGAACAGCTTCAACTCCTACCCGCTGGATCGCCTCGCGCTTGCCGGCGCCGTAGCCTCGGTCGATGACGGCGAACACTTCCGCGCCAATTGCGCACGCGTGGTCGCGACACGCGAAAACCTCACCGCCGCCATGCAGGCGCTCGGCTTCGAGGTACTGCCCTCGGCAGCCAACTTCATCTTCGCCCGCCATCCGGCACGCGACGGCGCCGAGCTCACCTCCGAACTGCGCAAACGCGCGATCATCGTCCGCCACTTCAAGGCACCACGCATCGACCAGTTCATGCGCATCACGGTGGGGACGGATGAACAGTGCGCCACGCTGGTCGATGCGCTGAAGGACATTCTCAACCGCTGAAGCAGCGCTGGGGCGCGGCCGGCGGGTGGCCGCACTCCGCCAACGCTGCGCCGGCTCAACCCTTCAGCCGCATTTCCGCCGAGCGCGCGTGCGCCTGCAGGCCTTCGCCATGGGCAAGGATGGACGCCACCCTGCCCAAGTGCTGCGCGCCGGCCTGCGAGATGTTCACGATGCTGGTGCGCTTCTGGAAGTCGTAGGTGCCGAGCGGCGACGAGAAGCGCGCGCTGCGCATGGTCGGCAGCACGTGGTTGGGGCCGGCGCAGTAGTCGCCGAGCGCCTCCACCGCCCAGTGGCCGACGAAGATCGCGCCGGCGTGGCGGATATGATCGATCCAGGCCTCGGCATCGTCCATCGACAGCTCGAGGTGCTCGGGCGCGATGCGGTTGGCGATCGCGCAGGCCTGCTCCAGACTGTCGACATGGATCAGCGCACCGCGGTTGGCGAGCGACCTGGCGATCGTGTCGCGGCGCGGCATGGTGGGCAGCAGGCGGTCGATCGCCTCGTGCACCGCGTCGATGAAGGCCACGTCAGTGCACAGCAGGATGGACTGCGCAAGCTCGTCGTGCTCGGCCTGGGCGAAAAGATCCATCGCCACCCAGTCGGCGTGACCGGAACCGTCGGAGATGATCAGCACCTCGGAAGGACCGGCGACCATGTCGATGCCTACTGTGCCGAACACCCGGCGCTTGGCCTCGGCCACATAGGCGTTGCCCGGGCCGACGATCTTGTCCACCTGCGGGATGGTCTGCGTGCCGTAGGCCAGCGCCGCCACCGCCTGCGCGCCGCCGATGGTGAACACGCGGTCGACGCCGGTGATCGCGGCGGCCGCCAGCACGAGCGGATTCTTGTCGCCGCGTGGCGTGGGCACGACCATGATCAGCTCGCCGACGCCGGCGACCTTGGCCGGGATCGCGTTCATCAGTACCGAGCTCGGATAGGATGCGCGTCCGCCCGGCACGTAGAGGCCGACGCGGTCGAGCGGCGTGACCTTCTGCCCCAGGCGGGTGCCGTCGGCCTCGGCGAATTCCCACGACTCGCCCTTCTGGCGCTCATGATAGACGCGCACACGGTCAGCGGCGATCGTCAGCGCCTCGCGCTGCGCGGATGACAAACTACTGAGCGCCGCATGCAGCTCGGACTTCGGCAGTTCCAGCGCCGCCATCGAATCCACGTCCAGGCCATCGAAGCGGCGGGTGTACCCCACCACCGCGGCGTCTCCAGTGGTGCGCACCGCGCGCAGGATCTCGGTGACGGCGGTGTCGATACGCTCGTCTGCTTCGGACTCGAAGGCGAGCAACGCATCCAGCGTGGACAGAAACTCGGGTTCGCGCGCGGCAAGGCGGCGGATGGGCGTCTGGCTCATGAAGCAGTCCTTACGGTTTGATCGCGCCGGCGAAGGCGTCGAGCAGCGGCTGGATGAGTTCGCGCTTGAGCTTGAGCGAGGCCTGGTTGACGATCAGCCGCGAACTGATGGGCATGATGTCCTCGACCTCCTCGAGGTTGTTCGCACGCAGCGTACCGCCGGTGGAGACCAGGTCGACGATGGCATCGGCCAGTCCGACCAGCGGGGCGAGCTCCATCGAGCCGTAGAGTTTGATAAGGTCCGCATGCATGCCCTTGCCGGCGAAATGCGCCTTGGCGGCGTTGATGTACTTGGTCGCGATGCGGATCCTTCCGCCAGGGCGGGTCGCAGCGGCGTAGTCGAAACCCTTCTGCACCGCGACGCACAACCGACACTTCGCGATGTTGAGGTCAAGCGGCTGATACAGGCCCGCTCCACCATGCTCGATCAGCACGTCCTTGCCGGCAATGCCCAGATCCGCCGCGCCATACTGGACGTAGGTGGGCGTATCGGTCGCACGCACGATCACCAAGCGCACATCGGGCCGGTTGGTGCCGATGATGAGCTTGCGCGAGGATTCGGGATTGTCGGTGGGCACGATGCCCGCGGCGGCGAGCAGCGGCAGGGTTTCTTCGAAGATGCGCCCCTTGGACAGGGCGAGCGTGATGCTGGACACGTGGAAGACCTTGATCTGACGGACGGCGCATTGTAACCCGGCGCCGCTTCTGTTAACCTTCGCGCAACTGGCTGAACCGCAGGTGGCGGTTCGGCCTTTTCTTTTGTTTTGCCGCTGCGTCGGCGCGCACTTCAGGCAGGAAACCCGCACCATGAAACCGTCGATCATCGTCTCCAGCAGCGACCTCGAGCGCCTCGAGGGCCTGCTGACCCTCCCCGCCTTCCGCAGCCGCAGCGACCTGGACGGCCTGCGCGAGGAGCTCGAGCGTGCGGACGTTCGCGAACCCGAGGACATGCCGTCCGACGTCATCACCATGAACAGCCGCGCACGCTTCGTCGAGGAAGGCACCGGACGCGAGTATGAACTGACCCTTGCCTATCCCAAGGACGCCAACGCCGAAGCACACCGGGTATCGATCTTCTCGCCTGCGGGCAGCGCCCTGCTGGGTCTGTCGGCCGGACAGTCGATCGACTGGAAGGCGGCCGACGGGAAAGAGATCCATCTGAAAGTGATCGAAGTCACCTGGCAGCCGGAAGCCCACGGACAATTCGACCTCTGAGCGGCCTCTGAGCGGCCTCTGAGCGGCCTCTGAGATCTACGCACTGCGCTGCGCGCATTCGGCACCACGCGTGACGAAGGCAAGGCCCTGACGAAGCGGACAACATCGCGTCGTCAGGGCCCGCCTACTTGCGGTTCGCCCGCCTTCAGGCCAGTCGCCTGACCTTCGCACCAAGCGCGGCGAGCTTTTCCTCGAGGCGCTCATAGCCCCGGTCAAGGTGATAGATGCGCTCGATCACCGTTTCGCCCTCGGCCACCAGACCCGCCACCACGAGCGACGCCGAAGCGCGCAGGTCAGTCGCCATCACGGTAGCCCCCTCCAGCCTCTCCACGCCCTGAACCACAGCAGTGTTGCCGTCGATGCGAATGTCGGCCCCCAGGCGCTGGAGTTCGACCGCGTGCATGAAGCGGTTCTCGAAAATGGTTTCGCGAATCATCGCCACACCGCTGGCGACACTGTTGATCGCCATGAACTGCGCCTGCATGTCGGTCGGAAACGCAGGATAGGGCGCGGTACGCAGGCTCACCGCATGGAGCCGGGGCGGTGCAGCCAGGCGAATCGCATCACGCTCGCAGACGATCTCGCAACCTGCGTCCATCAGCTTGTCGATCACCGCATCCAGATAGCTCGAACTGGTGCCCGTCAGGCGTATCGAACCGCCGCTGGCCGCAGCCGCGCACAGGTAGGTGCCGGTCTCGATGCGGTCAGGCATGATCCGGTGCGTCGCGCCGTGCAGACGCTCGACACCGCGGATACGGATCACGTCGGTTCCAGCACCGGAGATCTGCGCCCCCATCTCCACCAGGCAGCGAGCGAGATCGACCACCTCGGGCTCGCGTGCAGCATTCTCGATCACCGTCTCGCCGTCGGCGAGGGTGGCCGCCATCATCAGATTCTCCGTTCCCGTCACCGTTACCATGTCGGTGAACAGGCGCGCGCCCTTGAGACGCGGCACGGTGGCATGGACGTAGCCATGCTCGACCCGTACCTCCGCACCCATCGCCTGCAGCCCCTTGATGTGCTGATCGACCGGACGCGCACCGATCGCGCAGCCACCGGGCAGCGACACCCTTGCCTCGCCGCAGCGCGCCACCAACGGCCCAAGCACGAGGATGGAGGCGCGCATGGTCTTGACCATCTCGTAGGGCGCCACGGGGTTGTTCAGGCCCGAGGCGTCCACCATCACGGTGTCACCGCTGCGCTCGACCTTCACCCCCATCTGCCCGAGCAGGGCGAGCAGAGTGCCGATGTCCTTCAGCTGCGGCACGTTGGTGAACGTGACCGGCTCGGAGGTCAGCAGCGCCGCACACAGGATGGGCAGCGCTGCATTCTTGGCACCAGAAATGGCGACCTCGCCCGACAGGCGGGCGCCGCCTTCGATCAGCAGCTTATCCATTGCCGCCTCACATACCCAACTCGCCGCGCCCTTCCTCCCACTGCGCGGGCGTGAAGGTCTGCAGTTGCAGGGCGTGGATCTCGTTGCCCATCAGCCTGCCGAGGGTGGCGTAGACGGCCTGGTGCTGACGAACCTTCATCTTGCCCTCGAAGGTCGAGCTGACCACGATGCCGCGAAAATGCACGCCATCCTCGCCCTCGATGAACACCATCTCGCAGGGCAGACCCTGCTCGATCAGGCGCTTGATCTCGCTTGCTTCAAACATCTGTAATCCTTTACGAACGCAGCTTGTAGCCCCGCGCGAGCATCCCCAGGGTGAGCGCCGCGAGTACCACGAAACAAAGGCCCACCACGCCAAGCGAAAGCCAGGGCGAAGTGTCCGATTGACCGAAAAAGCCGTAGCGGAACCCGTCGATCATGAAGAAGAACGGGTTGAAATGCGATACATCCTGCCAGAACTGCGGCAACGAGTGGATGGAGTAAAAGACCCCCGACAGCATCGTGAGCGGCAGGATCAGGAAGTTCTGGAAGGCGGCAAGCTGGTCGAACTTGTCCGCCCAGATCCCGGCGATGACCCCGAAGGATCCGAGAATCACCCCACCCAGGACCGCGAAGCTCAGCACCCACAGCGGATTGGCCATCGGCACCTCGACGAACGCCGCTGACACCGCCAGAACGCCAGCGCCGACCATCAGGCCGCGCAGCGTGGAGGCGATCACGTAGGCAGCATAGAACTCGCGGTAGGACAAGGGCGGCAACAGCACGAAGATGATGTTACCGGTGATCTTGCTCTGGATCAGCGAGGACGAGCTGTTGGCGAAGGCGTTCTGCAGCACCGACATCATCACCAGCCCGGGCACCAGGAAGCTGATGTAGGCGACCTCCCCATAGACCGTGACGTGGCGGTCGAGCACATGCGAGAAGATGAGCAGGAACAGGAGCGCATTGAGCACCGGCGCGGCGACAGTTTGAAAGCTGACCTTCCAGAAACGCAAGGTTTCCTTGTACAGCAAGGTGCGAAAACCTGTAAGCGGCGATTCGGCGGCCATGGGCTCGATACGCGGCGAAGCCATGAGCTCGGTCCCGGTTGAGCGGTCAGGCACGGTGCATCACCTCGACGAATACGCGCTCGAGATCCGGCTCGCCAAGTTGCATCTCGGTGAGGCCGGCCTGGGCCTCACGCAGGCGGGCCAGCAACGCCTCGACATCGGCAAAACTGTCGAAACCGAACTCGACCCAGCCACCTTCACCCGAAACACCACCGAGCACGACTGCCCGCTCCGGATGGTCGAGCCGCACGCGCAGGCTGTGGGTCGCGAAGCGGCGCAACAGGTTCTCGGTGGTATCGAGCGCCACGACCTTTCCGGCCTTGAGCATGGCGATGCGTCCGCACAAGGTTTCTGCCTCTTCCAGATAGTGGGTCGTGAGCACGATGGTATGGCCGTCCCGGTTGAGCTTGCGTATGAACTGCCAGAGCCCCTGGCGGAGTTCGACATCCACCCCCGCAGTGGGCTCGTCGAGCACGATCACCGGCGGCCGATGCACCAGCGCCTGCGCCACCAGTACGCGCCGCTTCATCCCGCCCGAGAGCATCCGCATGTTGGCATTGGCCTTGTGCGTGAGATCCAGGCTGGCGAGGATCTCGTCGATCCAGGCGTCGTTATGGCGTATGCCGAAGTATCCGGACTGAATGCGAAGAAGCTCACGCACCGAAAAGAAGGGATCGAACACCAACTCCTGCGGCACCACGCCAAGCTTGCGGCGGGCGTTGCGATAGTCGGCGACAACGTCGTGTCCCATGATAGCGAGCGTGCCGGCGTCGGCCCGAACCAGCCCGGACAGCGCCGAGATGAGCGTCGTCTTGCCTGCGCCGTTGGGGCCAAGCAGTCCGAAGAACTCCCCCTGTGAAATCTCGAGGTCAACCCCGCCCAGCGCCTGCAGCGAACCATAACGCTTGCTGACGCCCTGGATGCTGATCGCAGGCAGCGTCATTCAGCCGGTTCCAGCGGCAGCAGCGTGTCGATGTCGTAGAGCGCGGAAAGGCTCACCATGCCCGCAGGCAGGCCGCGCACGGTGAGGCGGTTGCCGGCGGCACGCGCGCAGCGCATCCAGTCGAGCAGCAGCGCCAGCGCAGCCGAATCAGCCGCCTCGACGGCCTTGAAATCGACCACGAGACTGCCTGCACGCGCCAGCCGCCGCCCCTGCTCGAGCACCTCGGGCGCCGAAGCCATGGTCAGGTCGCCCTCGGGGGCGAACACGGTGACGGGAGCAGGCACGCTCATGCGCTCGGACCGCCTGCTTCATGCTGCAGCCCGTGCTGATCGGCAAGGCTGCGGTTGCGCTCCTCCAGCGACCGGATCAGTCCATCGATGCCACCCCGGCTGATCTCCTGACCGAAGCTGCTGCGATAATTGGTCACCAGGCTCACGCCCGCGACGATGACGTCGAACACCTTCCAGCCCTGCTCGCTCTTCTCGAGCATGTAGTCGATGCCAACCGGCTGCGCGCCGGCCTGAATGACTTCAGTACGGACCTGCACGCGTGTATCCGCCGATCCGAAACGCGAGGGGCGAAACTCGATGCGCTGGTCTCGGTACTGGGTCAGCGCATTGGAGTAGGTGCGCACCAGCAGGGTACGGAAGGCATCGACGAGCCTTGTCTGCTGCTCGGGCGAAGCCTGACGCCAGTCACGGCCGACGGCCAGCATCGTCATGCGGCGAAAGTCGAAATGCGGCAGGACCTTGGCGTCGACGAGCTCGATGACACGCTTGGTGTCACCCGACTGAATGGCCTTGTCGGCACGCACGATCTCGAGCACCTCGTTGGTGACATCGCGGACCAGCACGTCCGGCGCCCTGGCGTCCGTGCTTGCGGAAGCGGGCAGGGTGCCGACCAGGGTCAGGCAGAGCAGGGGCAGGAACAGGCGATTTAGGATTCTTTTCATGGTCTTGGTTCAGTTTCAGCGGTTTGACGATGCACGCCCGGCGCTGGGTGCCCATTGCCCGGCATCGACGAGTTCGAGACGCTCCACCGCAGCGCTCGCGGCAGCATCCACCCCTGCCCCCGGCTGTACGGCGGGCTGTTCGTCGAAATCTTCGTACACGCGCTCCTGCTGGCCGTCGTTGATCTTGTAACGACGTTGTTCAAGATAGAAGTCGCGCACGAAAGCGTAGCGGTCGAGTGCTGCCTCTTCCAGGGTGCGATCGGCCCCCAGCAACATCGAGCGGGTATGCACGATACGCGTTGCGGTGACGGTGTTACGCGTGGGCACATGGTCGATACCGAAGGGCGTGTTGCCCATCATGTCCGCGGGCAGCGCCACCGCGTCGCGCACCGTGCGCGGACCGAAGAAGGGCAGGACGATGTAGGCGCCTTCACCCACGCCCCAGCGGCCAAGCGTCTGGCCGAGATCCTCGTCGTGCTTGGCCAACCCGGCTTCGCTCGCGATGTCGAGCAGACCGAGCAGCCCCCACGTGGAGTTGAGCGCGAAGCGCATCAGGTCGCTCATGCCCTCGGCGACCTTTCCCTGGAGCAAGTTGTTGAGCGCAATCCACGGGTCGGCGAGGTTGCTGAGGACATTCCCCACGCCGGTGCGTGCCGGCTGTGGCAGGACTGCCTCATACACCTGGGCGACGGGCTTCACGACGGCCTTGTCCAGTTGCTCGTTGAAGCTGAACATCGCGCGGTTGTAGCCCTCGAGCGGGTCGCTCGGGTTGCCGGTGCTGGCACAGCCCGCCGCCAGCGTTGCCGAAAGCACGACCACGGCGACCCCCTTGCGGGAAGAGCGGAAAACGTTTCGCATTGTTGTTTTCTCCGGAAATCCAGTGCGCCCCTTACTGCGCCGGCGCATCCGCGGCACGGTCGAACATGAACTGCCCGATGAGCTTCTCGAGCACCACGGCAGACTGCGTAATCAACACGCGGTCGCCGCCCTGCAGCATCTCGATGTCGGCGCCGGCCTCCAGTCCCACGTACTGCTCTCCGAGCAGGCCCGAGGTCAGGATGGAGGCCGTCGTGTCGGCAGGAAACGCGTAGCGCCTGTCGATCTCGAGTTCGACCACCGCGCGGTAGATCTCCGCATCGAAGCGGATGCTGGCGACACGACCGACGAGCACCCCCGAGCTCTTGACCGGCGCGCGCACCTTCAGCCCCCCGATGTTGTCGAAGGGCGCTTCCACACGGTACGTCTCGCTGCCGTTCAGCCCAGAGAAATTGCCGACCTTCATCGCCAGAAACACGAGCGCGGCGAAACCGATCGCAACAAAAATGCCGACCCACAGGTCGAGCGCGGTACGACTCATCATCAACCCCGGAACATGAAAGAGGTAAGCACGAAATCCAGCGCCAGGATGGCCAGCGCGGATGTGACGACAGTGCGGGTGATCGCGCGCGACACGCCTTCGGCAGTCGGATGGCAATCGTAGCCTTCGAACACCGCGATCAGCGACACCACCGTACCGAAGACCGCAGACTTGATCACACCGTTCATCACGTCGTACTCGAATTCTACGGCCGCCTGCATCTGCGACCAGAACGCGCCGTCGTCGACGCCGATGACCACCACCGTGATCAACCAGCCACCGAAGATACCCATGGCGGAGAATAGCGCCGCCAGCAGCGGCATCGACAGCACGCCCCCCCAGAAGCGCGGCGCGACCACGCGCGCGATCGGATTCACCGCCATCATGTCCATCGCCTTCAGCTGCTCGGTGGTCTTCATCAGTCCGATTTCGGCGGTGATGGCCGAACCCGCACGACTGGCGAAGAGCAGCGCGGCGATCACCGGCCCGAGCTCGCGCAGCAGCGACAGCGCCACCATCACCCCGACCGCATCGGCCGAACCATAGCGCTGCAGGATGTCGTAGCCCTGCAGACCGAGCACCAGGCCGACAAACAGGCCGGACACCACGATGATCAGCAGGGACAGCACGCCGCTGAAGTAGAGCTCACGGATGGTAAGATGGATGCGGCGCAACGACTGCCCGGAGTGCATCAGCACGGCAATCAGGAAGCGGGTAGCAAAGCCCAGCCGCCAGACGCCGTCGATGGTCAGCGCGCCGATGCGCCGCAGTGCGGCTGTAATGGCGTTCATGCGCCCTCCCCGCCGAGCAGGCTGTCGATCGGCTCCGCCGGATAATGGAAGGGCACCGGTCCGTCTGCCTCGGCATTGACGAACTGATGCACGAAGGGATCGGTGGAGGCGCGGATCTCGTCCGGCGTCCCCTTGGCCACGATACGTCCATCCGAGACGAAATAGATGTAGTCGACGATCTCGAGGGACTCGTGCACGTCATGCGTGACCATCACCGAGCTCGCGCCGAGCGCGTCGTTGAGCTTGCGGATGAGCTGGCCGATGATGCCGAGCGAGATCGGATCGAGGCCGGCGAAAGGCTCGTCGTACAGGATCAGCATGGGGTCGAGCGCCACTGCGCGCGCCAGCGCCACGCGCCGTGCCATGCCGCCGGAGAGCTCGCTCGGCTGCAGTCGCGCCGCGCCGCGCAGGCCAACCGCCTGCAGCTTCATCAGCACCAGATCCTCGACCATGTCTGCCGGCAGGCTCGTATGTTCTCGCAGTGGAAAGGCGACGTTGTCGAACACGCTCATGTCGGTGAACAGCGCACCGAACTGAAACAGCATGCCCATGCGCCGGCGCAGCGCATAGAGCGCACTGCCCGACAGGTGCGCCACATTGCGCCCTTCGACCTCGACCGTACCTGCAGTAGCGCGCAACTGACCGCCGATGAGTCGCAGCAAGGTGGTCTTGCCGCAACCACTGCCACCCATGATCGCGACGACCTGACCGCGATGCACGCTCAGATCGATGCCGCGCAGGACCTCGCGCGCGCCATAGGCGAAGCGCACGTCGCGCAAAGTGACCAGCGGGGAAGATTGTCCGGTAGGTGCCGACACGGTAGGAGAGAGGCAGAAAAATCGGCAAGTGTATCAGAGCGATGCATCACAGGCCGGCAGTTGCTGCAACGCAACAGCACGCAGACATCACATCGGCGCCTCGCAGCCGACGCAAGATTATGCCAGAAGCCTGTTCACATCCACGCATAATGTCATTAGCATTGCCGCATGCCGAATGAGAACGCTCGCCAAAGCCTGAGCCTCGCCCTCCTGACCGCCCTGGCGCTCGCAACGGGCTGTGCGCCCCTCCAGCCAGCCCGCGATCCGATTGGCCATCTCTCCGCAGCAGACACGCGTGCGCCCGCGCCGCCGCCCCCGGAGCCGACCAGTCCACCACACGCCGCGGAAGCGCGCCCGGGCGCGCCCCCGCTGCACGCTGCACCTGCCCTGCCAACCCCTGCAACATCGGCCTCATGGACAGCGGACAGGCTCACCTATTCCCTGGACGTGCAGGACATGCCGGTGACGCAGTTGCTCCTCGCCCTCGCACGCGACACTGCACTCGACCTCGATCTGCACCCCGGCATCGAAGGCAGCGTCACCCTGCAAGCACGCAATCGGCCGCTGCACGAACTGCTGGCGCGCATCGCAACGCAGGCGGACATCCGCTACCGGCTCGACGGCCGTCACCTCATCGTCCGCCCCGACCTGCCGGTGCTGCGCAGCTACACCGTGGACTACGTAAACATGAGCCGCGACATGCGCGGCACGGTCGCCACCAGCACCCAGATCGCCACCAGCAGCGGCAGCCAGAGCCGCGGCACGGAACACGGCAACACCTCGGTCACGCAGATCGAGACACGCGCGGCGAACGACTTCTGGGGCGCACTCGAGGGCAGCCTCGCCCTGCTCCTGGGCGGTCCGGCTCACGCCTGTGGAAGTACAGCCGAACCCTGCCGCCATCCTGACCTCACGGTCAACCGCGAGGCCGGCCTCCTCATGATCCGTGCCACCGCGCGCCAGCACGAGCAGCTTCATGCCTTCCTGACGGGCATCCAGGACGCCGCGCGCCGCCAGGTCATGATCGAGGCCACCATCGTGGAGGTCACCCTCGCGGACGGTTATCGCCAGGGCATCGACTGGACCCGCATCGGCATCCCGGGATGGAGCGTACGACCGCGCGGCAGCGGCGACGCACTGCCGGGCCAGCCCACGGTGAGCTATCTTTCCGCGCGCAGCGACGTGCGCCTCGAACTGCTGGAAACCTTCGGCACCGTGAAGGTGCTCTCCAGCCCACGCCTGTCGGTGCTCAACAACCAGACCGCCATGCTCAAGGTCGTCGAAGAGGTCGTGTACTTCCTCGTAGACAGCACCACCACCGAGTACGACGACCGCAAGCAGGCACGCATCACCGCCACCACCACGCCGCAATCGGTTTCGGTGGGGATGGTGATGTCGGTCACGCCGCAGATCAGCGCCGGGGGCGAGATCACGCTCAACGTGCGACCGACCATCTCCGGCATTTCCGGCTTCAAGGACGATCCCAACCCGTCGCTCGGCAACATCCCCAACCGCGTCCCGCAGATCCGCACCCGCGAGATCGAATCCATGCTGCGCCTCCGCAGCGGCGAGATCGCGGTGCTCGGCGGCCTGATGGAAGACCGCATCGATCACGACACCGGTCGCATACCGCTGCTCGGCGACCTGCCGCTGATCGGCGAGATCTTCACCCGGCGCGACAACAACGTGCGCCGAACCGAACTGCTGATCTTCCTGCGCCCGGTCCTGATCGACGACCCCGGGCTCGAGGGCGGCTACGCGCCCTGGGCTGCGCAGCTACCCGACGCAGGCTTCCTCACCAACACCCCTTCCCCAGGGGAGCGCAACTTTCCGCACATGCCGCTGCGACCACTGCTCGCGCCGGCTAGCGCAAGCGCCACCGAAAGCCCTCTGACCCCGCCATGAACACGCCGCCCCCGCTAGGCCAGAGACTGCTCCGCGCCGGATTGATCGGCTCCGACCAGCTACGTATCGCCCTGCACGAACAGTCCGTGCTTCAGCGCCCGCTCGGGCATGTTCTCGTGGAGCTTGGCTTCGTGAGCGAGCAAGCGCTGCGCGAATCCATTGCGAACAGCAATGGCATGCGTGAGGTCGACCTGGACACCACGCTGCCCGACCCGGCCGCCATCCGTCGCATCCCGGACACGCTGGCACGCCGTCACCGCCTGCTTCCCTTGCGCTACGACCCGACCGGTCCTGCGCTAACGGTCGCCATGGCGGAAGCGCACGACATCGTGGCGCTCGATCGCCTGCGGGCGGAGCTCGGCCCCGACGCACACATCGAGGTCCGCCTCGCGGGGGATGCCGAGCTCGGGCGCGCAATCGCCCAGCACTATGGTGCAAGCGCCTCGATCGAAGACCTGGTGCAGGCGCTGGAGCGCCGACACGCCCGCGACGAAACCCACGGCCACGACCCGCAGCTGGTCGTGCGACTGGTCGACGCCCTGCTCGCCGAGGCGGTGTCCTGCGGCGCCTCCGACCTGCATTTCGAGCCGGAGGCAGGCTTCCTGCGCATCCGTCACCGCATCGACGGCATCCTGCACCAGACGCGCGCCCTGCACCGCGTGTGCTGGCCCGAGCTCGCGGTGCGGCTCAAGGTGCTCGCCGGCATGGACATCGCCGAATCACGTGCCCCGCAGGACGGCCGCATCAGCCTTGCGATCGGCGGACGACCGATCGACTTCCGTGCCGCCACGCAGCCCACCCTGCATGGCGAAAATCTGGTCCTGCGCATCCTCGATCGCGACAAGGGCATCGTGCCACTCGCAGCACTGGCGCTCGGTGACGGCCAAGCGCGCGCACTACAGCGCATCCTCGCGCGCCCCGAGGGGCTGATCCTCGTCGTCGGCCCCACGGGCAGCGGCAAGACCACCACGCTGTACTCGATGCTCCAGCATCTGAGCTCCGAAGCGGTCAACATCATGACCCTCGAGGACCCGGTCGAATACCCGCTGTCGATGATCCGCCAGACGCAGGTAGGCGAAGCCTCGCGCCTCGGTTTCGCCGATGGCGTTCGTGCCCTCCTTCGCCAGGACCCGGACATCCTCCTGGTGGGGGAAATCCGCGACGCGGACACCGCGACCATGGCGCTGCGCGCCGCCCTCACCGGCCACCGGGTGTTCGCCACACTCCACGCAAACTCCGTGCTCGGAGCGATCCCGCGCCTGCTCGAGCTCGGCCTGAACACGGAACTGCTCGCCGAGAATCTCGCCGGCATCGTCTCGCAGCGACTGGTGCGCAGACTGTGTCCGGCCTGCAAGGCGTCCGGACCCGCAGATCCGGCACCCTGGCAAGGCACCCTTGCGCCCCTTCCTCCTGGCACGGTGGTGCATCGGGCCCGAGGCTGCCCCGCCTGCGACTTCCGCGGCTACCGCGGCCGCTTCGCGATCATGGAGATCCTGCCTTTCGACACCGAGCTCCATGACATGCTCGCGCGCAGCAGCGGAATCATCGAGTTGCACCGAGCGGTGCGCCGCATGGGCCTACCGACGCTCGCCGATGATGGCCTGCGCCGCGTCATCGACGGAAGCACCAGCCTGGAAGAACTCGGTCGTGTCGTGAACCTCGAGAACCTGCGCAGTCGCGCCTCCGGGCACACCGCATGAGCAGGTTCCGCTACCGCGCCCTCGATGCGGACGGCCGCCGCAAACGCGGCACCCTGGAGGCCTCCGGCATCGACGAGCTCGAGCGTGCGCTGCGCGCGCAGGCGTTGCTCCTCATCAGCGCGCGCGAAACCCGGCAGCACTGGTTCCCCGCGCGACGCATCCCGCGCCGCGAGTTGATCCCCTTCCTCTTCCAACTCGAGCACCTGCTCGGCGCGGGCATTCCGCCGCACGAGAGCCTCGCCACCCTGCACGAGAGCAGCACGGGCACGCGCCTGCGCGAAACAGCCTCCGCGCTGCTCGCCGCCGTGGAGCGGGGACGGCCGCTTTCGGATGCTGCGGCGTCTCGCCCCGAGGCCTTCTCGCCGGTCGCGACCAGCCTGCTGCGTGCCGGCGAGCAAGCCGGCCGGCTGCCGATGGCGATTCACGACATCGGCACCGTGCTTGCACAGGAGGAGGCGATCGCCGCGCACGCCCGCCGTATCGCGATCTACCCCGCCATCGTCGCCAGCATCCTGCTGGTCGCGGCGGTGGTCGCACTCACCCACGTCGTGCCCGAGCTCGAAAAGCTGCTGCGCAGCACCGGACAGGCACTCCCCCTGCCGACGCGCATGCTGCTCAGCCTGTCGCAGGCGGTGCGTGACTGGGGACTGGCACTCGCGCTGGGTTCGGCACTGCTCGTAGCTGCAACCGTCGCTGCGCTGGCCCGCTTCAAGGCCCTGCGCACCCGAATGCACGCCCTGCAGCTACGCCTGCCGCTGCTCGGTCCGATCCTGCACAAGCTCGCCCTCGCACGCTTCGCCTCGCTGTTCGGCGCCCTCTACAGCGCCGGAATCAGCATCGTCGAAGCACTGCGCACAAGCGAGGCAGCCTGCGCAAACCTCTCTCTTCGAGCCAGCCTGCGCTCCGCGCGGCAAGGTATCGAGCAAGGGCAACCCATCTCCAGCGCCTTCGAAACGGCAGGTGACTTTCCCCCGCTCGTGGTGCGCATGCTCCGCCTAGGCGAACAAACGGGGGCAATCGACCAGACCCTGGACAGGATCGCCACGCTCTACAGCCACGAGGCCGGCGATGCGATTGCCCGCCTGCAGGCGGCCATCGAGCCTGCGCTCACGGTACTGATGGGTGGTCTGCTGCTGTGGATCGCAAGCGCAGTGCTCGACCCGATTCATGCACTCATCACCCGTCTCCCGCTCTGACCCCATGCTCCGCAAACCGCTCCTGCTCCTGATCGACCCGCACGGACTGGAAGTGTGGCAGCACACCGACGGCCTGCTGCAAGCGCGCGCCGGCTTCGACGCCCACGGGCACGAGGCCTTCTCGAACTGGCTCGCAGGGCTGCAGCAGCGGCCTTCCTGCCGCGTGCTGGTCAACCTGCCGGACGAAGACTATGAATACGAGGATCTGCCGCGCACCCGTGGTCGTGACCGCCGCGCCCTGATCGCGCGCCGCTGCGCCGCATGGTTTCCGCACACGCCTTTCGTCCATGCCTGGGCCGCCGGCCCCGCGCCAAACCTGCGCAGCGGTGCGGAACGCTTCGTTTTCGCCGGTCTCGAGCGCCCCGCACCGCTCCAGGCGTGGCTTGCGGTGCTGCAGCGCAGCCAGGTCCGGGTCAGCCACCTGATCCCGGCTGCCAGTCTCGTTCCAACGCTACCCTCACTCCATCCCCATCGCCGCAACAAGCCCGATACCGGCACGGCCCCCGACGCCAGTGCGGCCCTGGTTGCAGGCTTCACCCGTAGCGGGCTGCGTCTGAGTCTGATACGTGGCCAGAAGCTGCTCTTCTCTCGGCTGATCCCCCACTGCACCGTGCAGTTCACGCCCGGGAGTCCGTCATGGGAGGAAGAGATCGAGCGCACCTGTGCCTACCTCCAGGCGCAACCGCTGCTGGCGGCCGACACGCCCCTGTGCGTGCATCTTCTCGCCGCGCCGGCCACACTCGCACGGCAGGCCGCGCCCGAAGGGCACTCGGGTACCACGGGACCGCGCTGGGTCCTCGCCCCCGCGCCACCCGGTCGTCAAGTCGCGGTGGCGCCCCCTCAACCCTCGCCGCCGCACGCCGACAGCGGCCGCGCAGCACTGGAAGACTTCGACACGCTGCTTCTCACCGCGCTCATCCGGGTGCGAGCCGCGGAGGGCTGGCCAGCCCGCAGCACCGGCGGAGCGACGGCCCCGCTCAGGCTCTCACGCACCCGGCTGGCCGTCGGCGGGCTTTTTGCCGCCGCAAGCATCACGGGCGGAGCCTGGTTCGCGCACGGAACCGCCGCACCGACTCCCGTGATTGAACCTGCCTCCCTGGCCACCCTGCCGCCCGACCTCCCCGCCCACGGTGACGAAGCCGCCATTTCCGAGCCTGCCGCACATCCCGAAGCGCCACCGCAGCCCAAGGAAGCGACCGAGTCGCCACCAACGACCGCCCCTCCGCAGCGGGTCCCAAGAACGATCGAGGGCATCATCCATCATCACGGCGGGCGCACCCGGATCTGGGCGGATGACCGCCTGCTCGAAGCCGACAGCGCCGGGCTGCGCACCCTCAGTCCGACCATGCTGTCACCGCTCGAGCAACCACGGATCCGGCTGCGCGTGGGCGACACGTGGCCACTCCCGCCGCCACCGCCCGAAGATCGTCCCGGGGAGCCCCCCCTCCACGAGGGTGGAGCCCAATGAAACCGCGACGTCAGGGAGGCCAGGTCCTCCTCACCCTCCTGCTTCTCGGGCTGGTGCTGGGCACCGGCAGCCTGCTCGCGAGCGGTGCCCTGCGCGCACGCGCCGAGGCTCAGGCGCATGCCCGATCCATCGCCGCGCTCGCCGAAGCGCGCAGCGCCCTGATCGGCTACGCGATCAGCTATGCCGAGCGCCACCCCGACGCAGGGTATGGATTCCTGCCCTGTCCGGACAGGGACAACGACGGCTCCACCGACCTCGGCGCCTGTGGCGCGCGAGGCCACTTCACCCTCGGACGCCTGCCCTGGCGCACACTCGGCCTGCCCGAACTCCGCGACGGATGGGGCGAATGCCTGTGGTACGCGGTCGCGGGCAGCATCAAGCACAACCCCAAGCCGCTCAGTCTGAATTGGGACAGCCCCGGGCAGTTCGAACCACAGGGCGCAAACCGGGAGCCCCTGCGCCTGCAGACCGCCGACGGGCGTGCAGTCGCCGTGCTCTTCGCCCCCGGTCCGGCGCGCCGAGGACAGGCTCGCGCCGGACGCCGCCCAGGCACGTGCAGCGGCACCGACGCCTCCGATCTGCCCCAGTACCTGGACCACCCGTACCCACTTGGCGGCGCAACGCCATTCACGGTCATGCAGGGGGGAGAACCCGCAGACGCGGCGGGAGACTCGAACGACCTCCTGGCGTGGATCGGTGTCGACGAGATCTTCGCAGCCTGGCGGCGGCGCAGCGATCACGCGGCCTACCTCGACAACCTCCTCACCCGCGCTGCCGGCGCGCTGACCGCTCGGCTCGCTCGCGCTGACCGGGACGCCTGGCTCGATGCGCACGCAACACGCATCGGCATGCTCCACGCCGCACCGCTGCCCCCCGCCGCCGCACTGGGACTTCCCGCTCCCGAGCGCGGCGAGGTCGATCAATGGCGCGACCAGATGCACTTCGCCGCCTGCCCGGCGGGCGACACCTGCATCACCGTCACGCGCACTCACGGTACCGAACCCTGCAGCGCTGTCCTCGGATTCGCGGGCGAACGCGTGCCCAGCGGACCCGCCGCCCAGCGGCGCAGCACCGCAACGCAACGGGCCGATCCTGCGCAGTACTTCGAGGGCGTCAACGCACCCGGCTTCGCGCAGGGCATTCCCGCGTTCGAGGGCGTGGCGACCGTCCCCCACCGCCGCGACAATCACCCCGGCACAGACGACGTCATCCTGTGCCTGCCATGAATCTCCGCATGCCTGGCCTGCAGGCATCCCCCGGCCCAATGCAAGAGCTTCGTACGCCCAGCGTCACCAGCGCCCGCGCGCGCGGCTTCACCCTGGTCGAAGTGGCCATGGTACTGGTGATCCTCACCCTGCTCGGCGGTAGCCTGCTCATGCCCCTGAGAGTCCGTATCGAAGCACGCGAGCGCACGGCCACGCTGACGCAGTTGCGCGAGATCGATCATGCGCTGACCGGCTTCGCGATCATTCATGGCCGTCTGCCCTGCCCCAGTACCGAAGCCGACCCGGCGAGCCCGCAATACGGCATCGAGGATCCACCCCCCTGCCGTCACGGCATCGCCGGGCGGCTGCCGTGGCGCTCGCTGGCACTGTCGGCGACGGACGCCTGGGGCCGCCCCCGCACGCATGTAGGCGATAGCTGGGCAGGGTACTGGCACTATCGCGTCGACCCAGCATTCGCGAGCGGCCCCATCCGCGCCGACACGGTTCCTGCGGCAAACCTGCAGATCCATGCCCACGACGGCAGCCGCATCACCACACTCGATTCGCAGGCGATCGCCCTGGTGCACTCGACTGGGCCGAACCGGCGCGCCGACGGGCGCAATGCGAGCTTCTCGCCTGGTGCCCCGTCCTATCAGGCCGGTGAACCGACCCCCGACTTCGACGACCAGCTGGTGTGGATCGGTCGCCCGCTGCTGATCGCACGCCTCGCCCAAGCCGGTCGTCTTTGAGCCGCCGCCCCATGACCCACTCGCAGAGGAGACACCCATCATGCGCACCCAACATGGCTTCACCCTGGTCGAACTTTCCATCGTGCTCCTCGTCATCGGCCTGCTGCTGGGTGGCGTACTGAAAGGACAGGCCTTGATCGACAGCGCGCGGGTGAAGAATCTCGCCCAGGATCTGCGCACCGTCCCCGCGCTGGCCCATGCCTACCAGGACACATACCGCGCCCTGCCGGGAGACGACCCCGGCGCCGTGCTCCACCTGTGCGGCAGCACACCGGCGTGCACCCGCGCCGGCAATGGCAACGGCTCCGTGGATGGGGACTGGGACGCAAGCACCGATCTGGAATCCGTGCGCTTCTGGCAGCACCTGCGCCTGGCCGGAATCACCACCGGCAGCACCGATCTCTCATCCCCGGGGTATCTGCCGCGCAACGCACTCGGCGGGCGCCTGGGCGTGCAGCGCGGCGGCATACTCGGACTGCCCGGCACCCTAGCAGTGTGCTCCGGCGCAATTCCCGGCTCCATGGCACGCGCACTCGACATTGCACTCGACGACGGCGAGCCCAGCACGGGATCGCTTCGCACCGGGACGCAGGGTACGAGCGGGATCATCCCGGTCTCCAGCGCGAACCCCCTCGTCGATGCAAGCCTGTACACCGTGTGCGCAAGCCTCTGAGCCCAGCTCTCCATCCCTGGGGAGCGGGAGCAAGACAGGGGCGCAGAGCAGCCCGGCAGACAAGGCCCGGTGTCTGCCATACCGGGCTGCCGTCTCTCACCGTTACCGTCTCTGTTGGCGTCTGTGTTGGCGTCTGGGGGCAGCAACGGGGGTTTGGTATACAATCTTGCCGACCCTCACCGTGCCTGCCGCCGGGACTCCGCGTCCGGCAACGCATTTGACCACGCCTTGCAGCGAACCTGATCGCATCCACTCCATGGACCCAATTCCCGCTTCCAGCGAAAGTCGCGCGGTCGCAATGGCACGCCGCGTGCTGCGCATCGAGGCCGAGGCCGTGGCCGCCCTCGCCGAACGCATCGGCGTCGAATTCGAACGCGCGGTGGACATCATCCTCAAGCGCCACGGGCGCGTGATCGTCACCGGCATCGGTAAATCAGGCCACATCGCACGCAAGATCGCGGCCACGCTCGCCAGCACCGGCACGCCGGCCTACTTCGTGCACGCGGCCGAAGCGGCGCACGGCGATCTCGGCATGATCACCGCACAGGATGTCGTCATTGCGCTGTCGAACTCGGGGTCTAGCGAGGAAGTGCTCACCATCGTGCCGCTGGTCAAGCGCCAGGGCGCGCGCCTGATCGCGATGACCGGAAAGGCCGATTCGCCGCTTGCGCGCGAGGCCGACGCGCACCTCGAGGCCGCCGTGGCGGAAGAGGCCTGCCCGCTCAACCTCGCTCCTACCGCGAGCACCACCGCTGCGCTGGCGCTTGGCGACGCGCTGGCCGTGGCGCTGCTCGATGCACGTGGCTTCGCAGCTGAGGATTTTGCACGTTCGCACCCGGGCGGAGCACTCGGGCGACGTCTGCTCACCCACGTCTCAGACGTGATGCGCCCGGCCAGCGCGGTGCCACAGGTCGGTGCCGATGTGCCACTCGCTCAGGCCCTGCTGGCAATGACCGCGGGCGGCATGGGGATGACTGCAATCGTCGGCCCCCAGGGGCGTCCCGAAGGCATCTTCACCGACGGCGATCTGCGCCGCGCACTGGAGAAGGGCATCGACGTGCGCAGCGCAAACCTTGCGGACGTGATGACACGCAATCCACGCAGCATCGGCCCTGCCGCGCTTGCAGTCGAGGCCGCCGAACTCATGGAGCGCCACCGCATCAGCCAGCTGCTGGTGCTCGACCCGCACGGAGGGCTCGCAGGCGCGCTTACGACGCACGACCTGATGCAGGCCAAGGTCATCTGAATCATGCTCGTCGACGCCTGGCGCCTTTATCCCGTCATTGCACTCGCGGCGCTTGCGGGCGGCTCGATCTGGCTCGAGCGCGCCACCCGCACGGACGAACCGGTCGTCTGGGCCGAGCAGACCGGTCCGGACTTCGCCGCCGAATTCACCCGCGTGACCAGCTTCGGCGACGACGGCCGCCAGCGCTACGAACTCGTCGCCGATCGGCTCGAACACTTCCCTGTCGACGACACCACCCGCCTCCACCTGCCACGCCTGCATATGCTGGGCGAGGACAGCGAAACCTTCGTCACCGCCAACAGCGCAAACGTTTCGCCCGGCGGGGATCAGGTCGACCTCACGGGCGAGGTGCGCGTACGTCGTCCAGCCACCAACGACGCTCCGCCGCTCACGCTAGAATCCGAAACCCTCACCGTGTGGCCCGACGCGCACCGCGCCCTGACGCACTCACCCGTGCTGCTCACGCGCGGCGACGGGCGAACCACCGCACAAGGCATGCACGCCGACGACCTGTTCGGCACGCTCGAACTCATCGGCGAGGTCAGGACTCATTTGCCGCGCCGCCGCCAAGGATCGCCATCATGAAGCACTGGATCATCACTGCTGCCTGCGCACTGTTCGCAGGTCTTGCGCCCCCCGTCTTCGCCGAAAAGGCCGACCGCGAGCAGCCGGTCAACATCGAGGCGGACAACCTGACGGTAGATGACCGCAACAAGGTCCATGTCTTCGAAGGAAACGTCATCCTTACCCAGGGTTCGCTCGAGATCCGGGGCGACCGGCTGGTCGTCACCCAGGATGCGGCCGGCTTCCAGAATGGCGTGGCGACCGCCAGCAAGGGGCTCGCCACCTTCCGCCAGCGCCGCGAGGGCACGAGCGACTACGTGGAAGGCGAGGCCGAGCGCATCGAATACGACAGCCGCAGCGAGAAGGCGAAGCTGTTCAACCGCGCCAAGGTCACCAGCGGCGGCGACCAGGTCACCGGCCACTACATCGAATACGACGCCATCACCGAGAACTATCTCGCCACCAATGCCCCCGGCAGCAAGCCCGGCACCGCACCAGCCCGCGTGCGTGCCGTGATCCAGCCGAAATCCGACGGCGCGCAGTGAGCGCTGCCACCCCTGTTGAACGTAAGGAGACCCCATGAGCTTCGAGATGATCATTGCCGAGAAGCGCGGCCGCGTTGGCCTCATCACCCTCAACCGCCCGAAGGCGCTGAACGCCCTCAACGACCAGGTTGTCGACGAGATCGGCGCCGCGCTGGATGACTTCGAAGCGGACGAGAACATCGGCGCGATCGTCATCACCGGGTCGGAGAAGGCCTTCGCAGCCGGCGCCGATATCGGCGCGATGGCGAGTTTCTCGTACATGGACGCCTACAAGGGCGACTACATCACCCGCAACTGGGAACGCGTAAAGACCTGCCGCAAGCCGGTCATCGCCGCGGTCGCAGGCTTCGCGCTCGGCGGCGGCTGCGAACTGGCGATGATGTGCGACATCATCATCGCGGCCGACAGCGCGAAGTTCGGTCAGCCCGAGATCAAGCTCGGCATCCTGCCCGGCGCTGGCGGCACCCAGCGCCTGCCCCGCGCAGTGGGCAAGGCAAAGGCCATGGACATGTGCCTGACCGCGCGCTTCATGGACGCCTCCGAGGCCGAGCGTGCCGGGCTGGTTTCCCGCGTGGTCCCGGCCGACAAACTGCTCGACGAAGCGCTCGGCGCGGCCGAAACCATCGCAGGCTACTCGTTGCCGGTGATCATGATGATCAAGGAATCCGTGAATCGCGCCTTCGAGAGCAGCCTCAACGAAGGCCTGCTGTTCGAGCGCCGCGTGTTCCACTCCGCCTTCGCGCTCAACGACCAGAAGGAAGGCATGGCCGCCTTTGTCGAGAAGCGCAAGCCGGACTTCCGCCACGACTGATTTCCATCCCCTGCCGCAACACCAGCGCCCCGCGACGCCCGCCCGGGCAGCGTCCGCGGGGCGTCTGGCCGTAGGGCGCACGGACCGCCCCACGCGGATGTTGCGGTGCGGTCACAATGTCGAAACACCAGATCTCCAGAATCGGGACAAGCTTGTCGATGCAGCGCAGCAGCAAGGTCTAAAACTAGCTCCGGAAACGCGCAGGCGATTGGGTTTCATAATCAATCTGCCATTGTGCGATGCACAAAAACGCGCTTGACACACTCCCCGGGGTCCGTATAATCCGACCCATGCTGCAACGCACCATCGCGGCATGAGCAAGCGATGCGGATGCAAACACCCATACTCAAGGAGATTCACATGAGCAACTACGTCACCCCCGAGCAGTTCGTCGCCGCCAACAAGACCAGCATCGAAACCATGCTGACCCTGGCCAACACCGCCTTCGCCACCGTCGAGCGCCTGGCTGCCCTGAACCTGAACACCGCCCGTTCGCTGCTGGAAGACGGCGTGGCCAACACCAAGGCCCTGCTGGCTGCCAAGGACGTGCAGGAGCTGACCAACCTCCAGATCTCGCTGGCCCAGCCGGTCGTCGAGAAGGCCGTCGCCTACACCCGTAGCGTGTACGAAATCACCTCGCAGACCCAGGAAGAAGTCTCCAAGGTCTTCGAAGGCCAGATGGCCGAAGTGAACAAGGGCGTCGCCACCGCACTCGACAAGGCTGCCAAGTCGGCACCCGCCGGTTCGGACGTTGCCGTCGCCGCCGTCAAGTCGGCCATCGCCGCCGCCAACAGCGCCTACGACAGCATGAGCAAGGCCGCCAAGCAGGTCGCCGAGATCGCTGAAGCCAACGTGGCTGCCGCGACCAACGCCACCGTCAAGGCCGTGAGCACCACCGCCAAGACGGCCGCCCCCAAGAAGGCTGCCTAAGCCTCTTCGGTACCGCTGAACAGAAAGGCCCCGCATTGCGGGGCCTTTCTGCGTCCACGTACGCTGGAACGTGGCCGCGTGAGAACTGAATCCGGCGGACATCGAAAGGCGGCGGAAACACCGCCCCCTCCAGCACTCCGGCCGCCGCAACCTGGTCCGATTACCGCTCTGCAGCTGCTGCCTCAGACGTCCTGCGCGCTCTTTCGCTCGGCGCCGCCCGCATCTTCTTCGGGCGTACCTGCCGGACTGGCTGCCACCTCGGCGTTCCCATAGTGGTGCGGAAACAGCCGATGCATCTCGGCCTCGATCCAGGCCTCGGCCCGCTCGCTGACGTCACCCGCCTTTGCGCCTTTGGTGTCAATCGCAGGACCGATGCTGACGATGATCTCCCCCGGGCGCTTGATGAAGGCATTGCGCTGCCAGAACTCACCCGCATTGTGCGCCACCGGCACCACCGGAACCCCCGCACGCCTGGCCAGGATCGCACCGCCCGGCTTGTAGCGCCGGGTCGTTCCGGGCGCAACCCGGGTCCCCTCCGGAAAAACCACCACCCACAGACCTTCCTTGAGGCGCTCGCGCCCCTGCTCGACCACCTGCGCGAGCGCATCCTTGCCCGCGGAGCGGTCGATCGCGATGCCCGGGATCATGGCGAGCGCCCAGCCGAAGAAGGGGACGCGCAGCAGTTCGCGCTTGAGCACGTAGCACAGCGGCGGAAAGATCACCTGCAAGGCGATCGTCTCCCACGCCGACTGATGCTTGGACAGCACCACGGCCGGCCCCGCAGGGATGTTCTCACGACCGAGCACGCGGTAGCGAATGCCGAGCACGTGGCGGATCACCCACATCATGATCGGCACCCAGCTGGTGATCAGCCGGTGGCGCGTCATCGGCGGCAGCCAGAAGAACAAGGTCGGGAAGACCACATAAGGCACCGTGACGACGGCGAGCGCGATGGCGAAGAGGATGGAGCGGATCAGATGCACTTCAGTACTCGAAGGGTTCAGGATGTCAGTTCGGCCGCAAGAGTGGCCAGGTCGGGGAACACCTCGGTGCCGGGCGGCAGTTCCGGGTTCTCGCGCGTCTTCTCGCCCTTGCCGGTGAGCACCAGATAGGGCTTTGCGCCCACCGCTACCGCAGCCTGCAGGTCGCGCAGGCTGTCCCCCACGACCGGCACGCCAGTCAATTCCACGTTGAAGCGTGCGCCGATCTGCTCCAGCATGCCAGGCTTCGGCTTGCGGCAGTCGCAGGTGGAGTCGGCCGGATGCGGGCAGAAGAAGATCGCATCGAGACGACCGCCGACCTGCGCGAGACTCTTGACCATCTTCTCGTTGATCGCGTTGAGCGTATCCATGCCGAACAGCCCGCGCCCGACGCCCGACTGGTTCGACGCCACCACCACCCGCCAGCCCCACTGGTTCAGGCGAGCGATCGCTTCCAGCGCGCCAGGGATCGGCTTCCACTCATCCGGCGACTTGATGAACTGATCGGAATCGAGGTTGATGACCCCGTCGCGATCCAGAATGATGAGCTTCATCGTCTTGCTCCTTGCGTCGCAGCGACCCCCACGCCCCATGCGGCCGCGGGGTGATCAGGCCGACAGGCGCGAGATGTCCGCCACCTGGTTCATCAGGCCGGCAAGCTGCGCCAGCAGCGCGAAGCGGTTCTGGCGCGTCAACGGCTCTTCGGCCATCACCATGACGTCCTCGAAGAACTGGTCCACCGCCGCGCGCAGCCCAGCGAGCGCACACAGCGCGTCGGTGTAGTCCTCGTTGGCGACGTGCGAGCGCACCAGCGGCGCGACCTCGACCACCTGACGGAAGAGCGCCTTCTCGGCTTCCTCCTGCAGCAGCGCGAAGTCCGGCTCGCCCGGCGTGCCCTCGGCCTTCTTCAGGATGTTGACGATGCGCTTGTTGGCGGCGGCCAGGGCCTCGGCCTCGGGCAACGCGCGGAAGGCTTCCACCGCGGCGAGCTTGGCCGGCACCAGATCGATGCGCGCGGGCTTCAGCGCCAGCACGGCGTCGATCACGGCGCCGTCGCGGCCCGTCTCGCGGAGCAGGTTCTTCAAGCGCTCGAACATGAAGTCCTGAAGCTGTGCGGAGAAGCCTTCGGTGGTCAGCAAGCCGGGCTTGAAACCGCCTGCAGCGGTGTCGATGAGCTTCGGCAACTCGAGCGGAAGCGGCGCCTCGATGAGGATGCGCAGCACGCCGAGCGCGGCGCGGCGCAGCGCGAACGGGTCCTTGTCACCGGTCGGCACCATGCCGATGCCGAAGAAGCCGACCAGAGCGTCGAGCTTGTCGGCCAGCGCCACGGCGGCGGCGACGTTGCCCGCGGGCAGCGCGTCGCCGGCGAAGCGCGGCTGGTAGTGGGCCTGGATGGCATCGGCGACGACCTGCCCTTCGCCGTCGGCGAGCGCGTAGTAGCGGCCCATGATGCCCTGCAGCTCGGGGAACTCGCCCACCATGTCGGTGACGAGGTCGGCCTTGGCCAGGCGCGCGGCGCGCTTCGCCGCGGCGACGTCGCCGTGCAGTTGGGCGGCGATCGCGCCTGCCAGCGCCTCGACGCGCTCGACGCGCTCGAGCTGGCTGCCGAGCTTGTTGTGATAGACCACCGGCGCCAGGCGCGGCAGGCGGGCTTCCAGCTTCAGCTTCTTGTCCTGCTCGAAGAAGAAGCGCGCGTCCGACAGGCGCGGGCGGACCACGCGGGCGTTGCCGGCGACGATGTTGCTCGGATCGGCCACCCGCATGTTGGAGACGATCAGGAAGCGGTTGAGCAGCTTGCCGGCACCATCGAAAAGCGGGAAGTACTTCTGGTTGGCGCGCATGGTCAGGATCAGGCACTCCTGGGGCACGGCGAGGAATTCGGCCTCGAACTCGCCCACGTACACCGTCGGGTGCTCGACCAGCGCGGCGACCTCATCGAGCAGGTCGGCGTATTCGTCGAGCAGTGCGCCCTGCTTCGCGGCCTCGGCGAGCAGCTGGCGCTCGATGTCGGCGCGGCGCTCGGCGAAGCTGGGGATGACCTTGCCCTCGGCGAGCAGCGTGGGCTCGTAGGCGTCCGCAGTCGCAATGTCGATGTCGCCGCGGCTCATGAAGCGGTGGCCGCGCGTCGTGCGGCCCGAGTCCAGGTCGAGCACGCGGCCCGGCACCACGTCAGCACCGTGCAGCAGGGTGAGCTTGTGCACCGGACGCACGAAGGTGGCATCGCCGTCGCCCCAGCGCATGACCTTGGGGATGGGCAGCGCCTTGATCGCGTCCTGCACGATGCCCGCGAGGACGTCGGCGAGCTTCGCACCCGGCACCATGGCGGTGTGGAACAGGGCCTCGGCCTTGCCGTCCATACGACGTTCGAAGCCGACGAAGGCGTCGGCGGCAATGCCCTTCGCTTCCATCTTCTTCAGCAGCGCCGAGGTCGGCTTGCCCTCGGCGTCGAGCGCCACGGACACCGGCATCAGCTTCTCGGTGACTTCCTTGGCTGCGGCTTCGGAGGCCACCTGCGCCACCGTCACCGCCAGCCGGCGCGGGCTGGCGAAAGTGCGAAAAGCCGCGTCAGTGGGCGCCAGCCCCCTGGCCTTGAGGCCCTCGGCGATCTTCGTGGCGAAAGTCTCGCCCAGGCGCGGCAGGGCCTTGGGCGGCAGTTCTTCGGTGAGCAGTTCAACGAGCAGGGTCGCGCTGGTCATCACGCGGCCTCCTTGGTGGTGTTCAGCATCGGGAAGCCGAGGGCTTCGCGGGATTCGAAATAAGCCTGGGCGACGGCGCGCGACAGGTTGCGGATGCGGCCGATGTAGGCGGCACGCTCGGTCACCGAGATGGCGCCGCGGGCGTCGAGCAGATTGAAGGTGTGCGCGGCCTTCAGCACCATCTCGTAGGCCGGCAGCGGCAGGCCGACCTCCATCACGCGCTTGGCCTCGGACTCGTAGTTGGCGAACAGCGAGAACAGGAAGTCGACGTTGCTGTGCTCGAAGTTGTAGGTCGATTGCTCGACCTCGTTCTGGTGATAGACATCGCCGTAGGTGACCGCGCGCCCGTCGGGGCCAACCGACCACACCAGGTCATAGACGTTTTCCACGCCCTGCAGGTACATCGCCAGGCGCTCGATGCCGTAGGTGATCTCGCCCAGCACCGGCTTGCAATCGAGACCGCCGACCTGCTGGAAATAAGTGAACTGGGTGACCTCCATACCGTCCAGCCACACTTCCCAGCCCAGGCCCCAGGCGCCTAGGGTGGGATTCTCCCAGTCGTCCTCGACGAAGCGGATGTCGTGCACCATCGGGTCGATGCCGAGCGCACGCAGGCTGTCGAGGTAGAGCTCCTGGATGTTCAGCGGCGAGGGCTTGAGCACTACCTGGAACTGGTAGTAGTGCTGCAGGCGGTTGGGGTTCTCGCCGTAGCGGCCGTCCTTGGGGCGGCGCGAGGGCTGCACGTAGGCGGCGTTCCAGGGCTCGGGGCCGATCGCACGCAGGAAGGTGTGGGTGTGGCTGGTGCCGGCGCCCACCTCGAGGTCGTAGGGCTGCAGCAGTACGCAGCCGCGCTCGCCCCAGAAGTGCTGGAGTGTGAGGATGACTTGCTGGAAGGTCGGTTTCACGAGTCTGGATTCGGTGGTCATGGTCTCGGGCAGCCTCCGGGCTGCGCAGCGCACGCAAAGGCGATGATTTTAACGGGCTTCGGGCTGCAAGGGGGCGTCAGACGTGCGCACGGCGACCCATCACCGCCGCAGTCACGATCAGCAGGGCCACGCCAATCGCGAGCCAGTCGCCCCCGCGCGCATACGGCGTAAGCCCCGCGTAGCCCTGCGCCTCAACGCGCAGCACGCCACGCTCGAACGCGGGTAGCAGCGCGGCGACGCTGCCATCCGGCTGCACCAGCGCGGTCATGCCGGTGTTGGTCGAGCGCAGCATCGGGCGCCCGGTCTCGAGCGCACGCACACGGGCGACCTGCAGGTGCTGGGGCTGAGCGAGCGAGTCGCCGTACCAGGCGAGATTGGAAATATTGAGCATCAAGGTGGCCTCCGGCAGCGCGCGTGCGAGTTCTGCGCCGAAGAGATCCTCGTAGCAGATGTTGAGCGCCACGCGTTGCGCGCCGAAGCGCATCGGCGGCTGGTCGGGGGCGCCGCGCGTCTGGTCGGACATCGGAATCTGCGCCAGCCGGTAGAACCAGCCGAAGAGCGGCGGCGAATACTCGCCGAAGGGCACCAGGTGCTGCTTGGCGTAGTACTGCACAGGCGCGGTGCCGAGGCTGATCGCCGCGTTGTAGATGTGCCCGGCCTCATCGCGGCGGAACACGCCCATCACGAGGTCTCCGCCACCTTCACGTGCCGATTGTGCCAGCCATTCCAGGTAGCCTTCAGGCAGGCGATCGAGCAGTGTCGGCACGGTGGTCTCGGGTAGCACCACGAGCGCAGGCGGCTGCGGCCCAGCAAAAGCTTCGCGCACCAGGTCCAGGTTTGCCTGGAGCACGTCGGCAAAGCGCTCCGGATCCCACTTCAGGCTCTGCTCGAAATTCGTCTGCACCAGCGCCACGGTGACCGGCGCACCGCTCGGCACGGTCCATCCCCGGCCAGCCAGCCCCATGCCGACTGCGAGCACGACGCCCACCACCGCCACCGGCGCCCAGCGCCGCACGGGGGCACCACGCCCCATGGGCAGGAAGACCACCAGAGCAGCGACGAACGCGGCAAGCCCGCCGACGCCGTAGGCGCCGATCAGCGGCAGATAGCCGGCGAGCGGACTGGGTGGCGTCTGCGAGTAACCGACGCCCAGCCAGGGAAAACCGGTAAACACCACGCCGCGCAGCCACTCGGCGAGCAGCCAGAGCGCGGCAAAGAGGGCGGCTGAACGCACGGGCGCCGCAGAAGGCGCTCGTCGTGGGGGCGCGGCTCCGACCCTTTGCGCGGAACGCGGCGGGCGTCGACGATGCAGGCCCGCAAAGCCAGCGCCGGCAAGTCCCGGGAAAAGTGCGAGGTAGCCACAGAACAGGGCGATGGCAAGCACGGCCAGCGGTGCAGGCATGCCACCATAACGCTCGAGAGCCACGTACAGCCAGGACACCCCGCCGGCAAAAGCGCCAAACCCCCAGACGAACCCGAGCGCAAAACCGTCACGCAGGCGGGTCACACCGACGAGCAGCCAGGCGAGCACCCCCAGCGAAATCAGCGCGAGCGGATACCACTCGAAGGGCGCGTAGCCGCACACCGACGCGCCGCCCGCAAGCAGCGCGAGCAAGGCGCGACGCCGCATCACTCTTCCACGGGCTCGGGCTGGGGCAGACGCTCCACCACCAGGGTATGCACCCGGCGACTGTCGGCGCGCAGAACCTGAATCTTCAGCCCTTCCACCTCCAGTGCCTCGCCACGCTTGGGCAGGCGCCCGAAATGGCGGATGACGAGACCACCGACGGTGTCGTACTCCTCGTCGCTGAAGTGGGTCGCGAAAGCCTCGTTGAAGTCCTCGATCTCGGTCGTCGCCTTGACGCGGTAGCGTCCGTTCTGATCGAGACGGATGCTGTCGCCAGCCTCGTCGAAGTCGTATTCGTCCTCGATGTCGCCGACGATCTGCTCGAGCACGTCCTCGATGGTGACCAGCCCGGCCACGCCGCCGTATTCATCAACCACGATCGCCATGTGGTTGCGCGATACGCGGAACTCGCGCAGCAGCACGTTGAGGCGCTTGGATTCGGGCACGAACACCGCGGGGCGGAGCATGTCGCGCAGATCGAACTCGCGCCCGGCGAAGTAGCGCAGCAGATCCTTTGCGAGCAGGATGCCGGCGACGTCGTCCTTGCCGTCCCCGATCGCGGGGAAGCGCGAGTGCGCGGTGTCGATGGCGAAATTGACGATCGCATCGATCGGATCGTCCAGGTGCACGCAGTCCATCTGCGCGCGCGGGATCATCACGTCGCGCACCTGCATGTCGGACATCTGCAGGGCGCCTTCGATGATGGAGAGCGCATCGGCGTCGATCAGGTTGCGATCGAAGGCCGAGTGCAGTTGCGCGAGGAGTTCTTCGCGATCTTCCGGTTCGCGCGAGAGAAAGGCCGAAAGTCGCTCAAGTAAGGAAGGTTTAGGGGAACTGTCCATTTTGGGTGTCGAAGTCTCCGCTTCAGGCGCTCAAGGCGTATGGGTCGGCGTAGCCCAGCTCGCGCAGGATGGCGGTCTCGAGCGACTCCATCTCGGCGGCTTCCGCTTCGGTTTCGTGATCGTAGCCCTGCAGGTGCAGCATGCCATGCACGACCAGATGCGCAAAGTGCGCCTCCAGGGTCTTGCCCTGGGCGGCCGCCTCGCGCACCACGACCGGCACGCACAGCACCAGGTCACCGGCGAGCACATCGCCCCCGGCATCGGGCGCGCCGGGCAGCGCCTCGTTTTCTGCATAAACGAAAGTCAGGACGTTGGTGGCGTAGTCCTTGCCCCGGTAGTCGCGATTGAGCTCACGCCCTTCGGCCTCGCCCACCAGACGCACGGTGACCTCCGCGTCCCGGCGCGCCGCGGCCCGGACCCAGCGGCGGATGTGATTCTTCTTGGGCGCGTTGGCCTTGTCCTCGCCTTCCAGCGCCTTCTGCACCGAGAGCTTGAGCACCGGCTCGTGTCCGCCTTCGGGCAACTCCAGCGGATCGACAAAGCGCATGTCGTGATGGACGTCTACGCGCAGGGTGAGCAGATTGCAGGCACCCGGCTGCAGCGAAAGCATCGGCACCGCGCTCTCGTCCTCACAATCGGCCTCGATCTCGAGATCGCCCCGGGCGGACTCGGGGAAGGCCAGCAGCAGCCGGCGGCCGTTTCCGAAGTCGATCTCGAGGCGCTCGGCCTTCACCCGGCTCGCCTTGCCATCAGCGGCGATCGCGGTGATTCGGGGCGTGCTCACGACTGTGTCATTCGCCATTTCGGGAGTCTTCCTCTTCCTCTGTCTCTTCTATTGCCTGCGTCGCCCTCGCGCGCGCGGCGGCCTTCTCGCGCTCGATGCGCGCAGCTTCGCGGTCGTAAGCTTCCACGATGCGTGCGACAAGCGGATGACGGACCACGTCTCCCTTGCGGAATTCGGTGATGGCGATGCCGCGCACCTCGGAGAGCACCTCGCGCGCTTCCCTCAAACCACTGCGCTGGCCGCGTGCCAGGTCGACCTGGGTCAAGTCGCCGGTGACCACAGCCTTGGCACCGAAGCCGATGCGGGTGAGGAACATCTTCATCTGCTCGGGCGTCGTGTTCTGCGCCTCATCGAGGATGATGAAGGCGTTGTTGAGCGTGCGCCCGCGCATGAAGGCGAGCGGCGCAATCTCGATCAGGCTGCGCTCGAAGAGCTTGCCGACGCGGTCGAAGCCCATCAGGTCGTAGAGCGCGTCGTACAGCGGGCGGAGATAGGGGTCGACCTTCTGCGCGAGGTCGCCGGGCAGGAAGCCAAGACGCTCGCCCGCCTCGACCGCCGGGCGGGTGAGGATGATGCGCTCGACCAGGTCGCGCTCGAAGGCGTCCACCGCACTCGCCACCGCAAGGTAGGTCTTGCCGGTGCCGGCCGGGCCGATGCCGAAGGTGATGTCGAATTCCTGGATATTGCGCAGGTACTCCACCTGGCGGGGCGTACGACCGTGCAGCTCGGTACGCCGCGTCATCAGCACCGGTGCGGACTGCTGCGATTCGCCCTTGTTGGCGATCTCGATCAGGCCAAGCTGCACGTCGTCGAGCGAGAGGTCACTCTCGGCGCGCTCGTAGAAGTGCTTGAGCGCCATCTCGCCGCGCAGCACCTGCGCCGGATGACCGGTGAGCGTGAAGTGCTCGCCACGCCGGCTCACGGTGATGTCGAAGGCGTTCTCGATCTGGCGCAGATTCTCGTCGAGCACGCCGCAAAGGTTTGCGAGCCGGGCGTTGTCGACCGGTTCGAAGAAGACTTCAAGGGTCTTCGCCATTCAGGATTCCCGGGTGAGGATTTCGCCGCGCAGGCTGTGGGGCAGCGCGGCAGTGATGCGCACATCCACGAACTGCCCGATCAGGCGGTCGCGCACGGGCGAGTCGGAAGGGAAGTTGACCACGCGGTTGTTGTCGGTGCGCCCCATCATCTCGACCTCGGCGTTCTTCTTCGCCGCGCCCTCGACCAGAATGCGCTGCACCGAGCCGACCATGGCCTCGCTGTTGGCCTGGTACTGCGCGTCGATGCGCTTTTGCAGGCGGGCGAGCCAGGCGAGCTTGGTGTCCTGCGGCACAGGGTCTTCGAGGTCGGCCGCCGGCGTGCCAGGACGCGAGCTGTATACGAAGCTGAAGGAGCCGTCGAAGCCGATGTCCTCGATCAGCTTCATGGTCTTCTCGAAGTCGTCCTCGGTCTCGCCGGGAAAGCCGACAATGAAGTCCGAGGTCAGCGACAGATCCGCGCGCGCCGCGCGCAGCTTTCGCACCACCGACTTGAACTCGAGCACCGAGTAGCCGCGCTTCATCGCCGCCAGCACGCGGTCCGAACCCGACTGCACCGGCAGGTGCAACTGCGAGACGAGCTTGGGGATCTTCGCGTAGCAGTCGATCAGGCGCTGCGTCATCTCGCGCGGGTGCGAGGTGGTGTAGCGGATGCGTTCGATGCCGGGGATCTCGGCCACGCACTCCAGCAGGAAGGCGAAGTCCCCCTGCTCTCCGTCCTCGCGCACCAATTCGCCGCGCCAGGCGTTGACGTTCTGGCCCAGCAGCGTCACTTCCTTGACGCCCTGCGCCGCCAGGCCGGCGACCTCGGCGAGCACGTCCTCGAGCGGGCGCGACACCTCGTCGCCGCGGGTGTAGGGCACGACGCAGAAGGTGCAGTACTTCGAGCAGCCCTCCATGATCGACACGAAGGCGCTCGCGCCCTCGACGCGCGCCGGCGGCATGGCGTCGAACTTCTCGATCTCGGGGAAGGAGATATCCACTTGCGAGCGCCCGGTCTGCTTGCGCGCCTCGATCAGGCCGGGCAGGCGGTGCAGGGTCTGCGGGCCGAACACGACGTCCACATAGGGCGCGCGCTTGACGATGGCCTCGCCCTCCTGACTGGCCACGCAGCCGCCGACGCCGATGATCAGCCCGGGCTTGGCCTGCTTGAGCAGGCGCGCACGCCCGAGATCGTGAAACACCCGCTCCTGCGCCTTCTCGCGCACCGAACAGGTGTTGAAGAGGATCACGTCGGCCTCTTCCGGGTCGTCGGTCTTGACCAGTTCTTCGTGGGCACCGAGCACGTCCGCCATCTTCTCGGAGTCGTACTCGTTCATCTGGCACCCGAAGGTGCGGATGTAGAGTTTCTTCATGTTCAGGAAAACACCAGGCTGAGCCTTGCGGCCGTTCGGGCGAGTATCGCGGCAGCCATCAGCGCTTGGGCTCGGGCATGGCCGCTTCTTTCGGGGTGAGGATCCACACCCGGTGCACCTCGCCATTGCTGTCGAGCAGCATGCGCACCGTATGGCTTCCACGAATGTGGGATGGCAGCACGATGCGGTTGTGGGTGTCACGGATCTGCGCACCGGGACTCAGGCGCAGCGCCAAGTCCTTCACCCGAACCACGCCGGGTTGCGAGAACCCGGCCGTCGCCTTCACGGCATCATCGGGAATCGGCCGCGGCAGCGCCGCAACCGCCAGCGAGGACGCCATGCCAAGCACGCTGACCATGAGAACGGAAACAAAATGCGGGCGCAAGGGCAGACCGGACAGATCCGGAATGGTAGGAACAGGCGGCGATCATCCCCGATCGCCCGCCTGATGTCAATGCAAAAGCCTTATAAATCAAGACTTCCGAGGCAGACCGCGCACCACCCGTAGCCGCTCGCCCAAGCCCTCGCCTTTCGGCTTTCGGCCGGCCGACTGTTGACGCATCCCGGCCCGACCCGCTATATTCGCGCGCTCTGTTGGTGATGTAGCTCAGACGGTTAGAGCGATGGATTCATAACCCATAGGTCGGCGGTTCGATTCCGCCCATCACCACCACCAAACACAAAGCCGCTGATTCGAAAGGATCAGCGGCTTTTTGCTTCTGCAAGTGGCACGGGATGCCTGCTCCGACACGTCCTGCACCCTAGGGCGCGCTCGCCGTCCGGCAGCGACACGACTATGTGAGCTTCAAGGTCCTGACCCGCAGCGACCGCGCACTCTCAAACCCACCCGCCCTCCTGACGCCTTCGATCAAGATGCGGTCGAAAGCCGTCTATCCGCCCCCTGCGAACCGGAAGCTCAACGCATTTGCCGCCGGCACAGAGGATGAAACCGAGCCGTTGGCATGTGTTACTGGACACCAGAAAACGGCATCCGGCCTACGCCGCACCCACTTGCCTCCCTTTTGAGCAACCCATGCAAGCTTATGGCAAACAAGGCTTCGCCACACTTATCCACAGCTCTGCCAACAGCTCTTTCCCCACGGACTGGGGACAACCCAGTGCGAGGGTCGCAAAGCAGGCGCAATCAGGAGCGGACGACGCCGACGGTGGGTTGCCTCAGTCAGCGGCCTACGATTCGACGCAGTTCCGCCCTGCGAGCTTGGCCCGATAGAGCGCCATATCGGCACGCTTGATCAGCGCATCGAAGCCCTCGTCGGCGGCAAGCACGACGGCCCCGAAACTGGCGGTGACAGAGCCCGCCGCGTCGAAGTGTCTGGCCTCGATGCCCGCACGCAGGCGCTCCGCGGCGCGAAGGGTTTCGCTCAGGTCAGCACCGGAGAGCAGCAACAGGAACTCCTCGCCCCCCCAGCGCCCGACCACATCTTCCTCGCGCACCTGCTCGCGCACCACTTCGATCACGCCGCGCAACACGGCGTCGCCAGCGTCATGGCCGTGGGTGTCGTTGATCTGCTTGAACAGGTCGAGATCGAACATCACCAGCCCCAGCGGCGTGCCAGTGGCATGGGCGCGTGCGATCGCATCGTTGAGCCTGCGAGAGAACTCGGCCCGATTGGCCGCGCCGGTCAGGGTGTCGGTGGTGGCCAGGATGCGGATGCGCCGCTCGACCTCCTTGCGCTCGGTGATGTCACGGCAGATGCAGAAGATGAGCTTCTGCCCGCGAAAGATCGTGCGGCTGTTACTGAGCTCGATCTCGACGACGCTACCGTCCTTGCGCATCTGACGGGTTTCGAAGTGGTGTCCATCCGCATCGATGCAGTGAATCATCTCGAGCAGGTCATCCGCCGTGTACTCGTAGGCCCAGTCCCACACGTGGAGCTGATAGATCTCTTCCATCGTGTAGCCGAGCGTCTCCGCGAAGCGCGGGTTCGCCTCATAGACCCGACCGTTCTGGTCGAGCACGACCACTCCGTCACGTGACTGCGCAAACAGGGTGTGCCACAGGGAGTCCCGGTCGCGGAGAAGTTGCTCCACGGTTTCGCGCTCGAAGTACCCCGCTTCGGGGTCTTCAGCAGGCGCTTCCTGCTTCAGGGGATCGTGACTGGCATTCATTTGGGCCGGATCGACAGCTTGTGAGGGACGGCCCGCCTGAGCACGGAACCATCTGACCAATAGCTTGCGCGACTCAAGACGCAAAAACCGTAATTTTTGTCACACATACACAATTTATTATGTTTTTATCCTTTTATCCCCACAGACATGATTCTTCCCGGAAGCACCAGGAATGAAGTTGTGTCCGGTTTATAGTTGAAATCTATGCATCAACGTCGAACGATCAATTAGCCAGAATATAAGCACTCGTTTATGTTTTCCGGACAACCGACACGGAGTTCACCCATGAATGAGGAGATTCACACCGACATCGCGATCATCGGCGCCGGCAGCGCAGGACTGTATGCCCTGCGCGAGGTGCGCCGCGCCGGCCGCGACTTCCTCCTGATCGACCGCGGCCCACTGGGGACGACCTGCGCGCGCGTAGGCTGCATGCCCTCCAAGGTGGCGTTGCACGCCGGTGCGCAATGGGCTGCACGCAGCCAGTTCGCCGAGGCCGGCATCCGTGGAGCAGAGAAGCTGGAGATCGATCTGAGCCGCACGTGGGCCCATGTGCGCAGCAAGCGCGACCAGTTCACCGCGAGCGCGTCCGGCAAGGCGCGGGAGGCAGCGGGCAAGCATCTGATCGAGGGCAGCGCGCGCTTCATCGAACCAACGCTGATCGAAGTCGAAGGCCCAGCTGGCGTGCGACGCATCCGCGCGCGGGCAGTCGTCATCGCCACCGGGTCACGGCCGGTGATGCCGGCCTGGCTCGACCCGGTACGGGAACACACCGTGAGCACCGATGAACTCTTCGAGCTCGAGACCCTGCCGCACTCGGTAGGCATTCTTGGCCTGGGCGCGATCGGCCTGGAGATGGGCCTCGCGCTGTCCCGGCTCGGCGTGGGCGTGGTCGCGGCAGACCTCGCACCGACGATCGCCGGCATCGCCGACCCGGAAGTGGGCGAGCGTGCGATCGCCCACTTCGGCGAGGAGATGGAGATGTGGCTGGGTGCCCAGACGACGGTCACCCCGGTTGGGCGGGGCGTGCGCATGCGGGCGGGCGACCGCGAGGCCGACGTCGAATTGCTGCTGGCCGCGCTCGGCCGCCGCCCGAACGTCGACGGGCTCGGGATGGCCGAGGCCGGTTTCCCGCTCGATGAACGCGGCATGCCCAGGTTCGACCCCACGACCCTGCAGGTCGGCGATCTGCCGGTCTTCATCGCCGGCGACGCCAACGCGGACCGCCCGCTGATGCACGAGGCCGCCGACGAGGGTGCAATCGCCGGCTTCAACGCCGCACGCGGCATCCCGGTGCGCTTCGCGCGCAAGGTCGCGCTCGGCATCGCCTTCACCGATCCGGACATCGCCAGCGTGGGCGCACGCTTCGACCAGCTCGACCCGGGACAGATCGTGGTCGGCAAAGCGACCGGCGCAGCCAACGGACGCGCCCGCATCCTTGAGGCCCAGTCCAGCCTGCTGCACGTGTACGCCGACCGCAAGGACGGCCGCCTGTTGGGTGCATCCATGATGATGGCCGGCGGCGAGCACATCGCCCACCTGCTCGCGTGGGCGATCCAGCGTGGCGAAACCGCGCGCAGCCTGCTCGAACAGCCCTTCTATCACCCGGTGGTGGAAGAGATGCTGCAAACAGCGCTACAGGACATCGTCCGCAGCCTTGGGGATGACAGTCCCCTCCCCATCGGACTTGCACAGGAAACCGAAGCATGAAGCACAGCCCTACCCGCCTTGCCGTTTTGGCGCTTGCCGCCGCCCTCGGCAGCAACACCGCACAGGCCGCCGCCCCGCTCGAAGTCCGGCTCACCGGCGTCCAGCACGCGCGCGGCGCAATCCGGGTCGGCCTCTACGCCGACGACAAGACCTTCCGCAAGGAAGCCCAGGCGCTGGCCCTGCAGCAGGTGCCGGCCACGCCCGGCAATGTCGTGGTGCGCTTCGACGATCTCGCCCCCGGCCGCTACGCGATCATGGCTTACCACGACGAGGACGGTAACGGCGAGATGAACCGTCGCTTCGGCATGTTCCCGACCGAGGGCTACGGTCTGTCGAACAACCCGCAGGTCGTTGGTCCGCCCGCCTTTGCGGACAGCGCCTTCGAAGCCGGAGAAAAGGCGCACACGATCACGATCGAGCTGCGTTACTGAAGCGCATCCCGGCAGTGCGCATGGCAGAATCCCGCCCCACTCCCCACCGCAAGCCCACCACATGCGCACCATCGAGCACCTCCTCACCCACCTGATCGTCCACGCACTGGTGTGCGAGCCCGGCGCGCCCTCGCGGCTGGTGCTGCGCGATATGCCCTGTGCGCCAGACGCTGCGGCGCTGCGGCTTGCCGAGCGACTGCGCACGCAATACGACAGCCGCAGCGCCAAGGGCTTCGGCCGCTTCGAGGAAGACGAGGAAGCCTTCCCGCTCGCACGCTGGCTGCACGCGCACGTGATCGACGAGACGCTCGACTTCACCACCCTGTCACGCCAGCTTGCCGAGCGCGTGCAGGCGATCGCCGACGAGGAAGAACTCGAGGACGGGGGCCACCTGATCGTGATGCGCGTGCGCGAAGGCGACACCGACGCGCTATGGGTGGCGCTGCTCGGCACGGCCGAGGGCGTGCGCGTCGTTGGTACGCTCGACCTGCTCGACTGCACCCATCTCGACTTCTCCGCGCTACACGCCGCCGGTCGCATCGACCTGTCGGGCTGGCGGCGGGGCGACGAGCGCTATCTCGGTTTCCTGCGCGGACGCGGCAAGGGCGGTGCGTGGTTCAAGCGCGTGCTCGGCTGCAGCGACGTGATGGTGGCGCTGCAGGAGACCAAGAAGCTGGTCGCCACGCTCGACCGTTTCGTTGACACCGAACAGCTCGCCCCGGCCACCCGCGACGCCGTGCTCGAACGCGCCCACGACTACCTCGACACCTTGGGCGAAGCCGGCGCTCCGGTCGTCTTCGAAGAGCTCGCACGCGAGGTCTTCCCCGAGCGTCCGGAGCGCCTCGACGCGCTGCTGCGCGCGGCGGAGACGAAGATCGCCCCCGGCTTTGTCCCCAACCGCCGTGCCATCCGCCCATTGGTGCGCTTCAGTGCCAGCGGCGAAAACTGGAAGCTGGAATTCGAGCGCAGCGGCCTGCACTCCGGCGCGGTGCATTATGACTCCGCGACCGACACCCTGGTCCTGTCGGGGGTGCCGGATTACCTCAAGCGCATGCTGGACGAGGCAGCCTCGGACTGAGGCAGTTGCGGCACGCCAGCGCACGAATGGCGAGTGGGCTTGCTTCAAGCGCAGGATGCGCACCACGCCTGCCAGCACCAGCACGCCGATCACGCCACCGACCACCCAGTCCGGCCACGCTCGCCCACTCCACGCCACCAGCGCGCCGGCTGCGATGACGCCGAGGTTGGCGAGCAGCCCGCGCTCAACGGACGCAGCGTGCTGCCAGCTGAGCCTGACATAATGTGGCCCACCGTATTCGCCGCCCCGCCATGACCACACCCGCAAAACCGCTCGCCGGCCTGAAGGTTCTTGAGCTCGGCACCCTGATCGCAGGCCCCTTCGCCGCCCGTATCCTCGCCGAGTTTGGCGCCGAGGTGATCAAGATCGAGTCCCCTGACGGTGGCGATCCACTGCGAACATGGCGCAAGCGCTACGAGGGCACCTCGCTGTGGTGGTACCTGCAGGCACGCAACAAGAAGTCGGTGACGGTAAACCTGAAACATCCCGACGGGGTGGAGGTGGTGCGCAGGCTGGCAACCGAGGCCGACATCGTGGTGGAAAACTTCCGCCCCGGCGTGCTCGAGAAGCTCGGTCTGGGCTGGGAAACCCTGTCGTCCCTGAACCCCGGGCTGGTCATGCTGCGCCTGTCGGGCTTCGGCCAGACCGGGCCGATGGCGCAACAGCCCGGCTTCGGCGCCATCGGTGAGTCGATGGGCGGGTTGCGCTATGTGACCGGCTTTCCCGACCGCCCGCCGGTCAAGACCGGGATCTCGATCGGCGATTCGATCGCCGCACTGTGGGGGGCGCTCGGCGCAATGATGGCGTTGCGCCACCGGGAGGTGAACGGCGGTCAGGGTCAGGTGGTGGACGTAGCGCTGTACGAGGCCGTGTTCGCGATGATGGAATCGCTGGTGCCGGAGTTCGACGTGGTCGGCTTCGTGCGCGAACGCACCGGCAACATCATGCCCGGCATCACCCCCTCCAATACCCACACCACGAAGGATGGCCGTCACATCACCATCGGCGCCAATGGCGACGCAATCTTCCGCAGGCTGATGAAGGCGATGGGACGCGACGACCTCGCCGCGGACCCGACGCTGGCTGACAACGCAGGGCGCGATGCCCGCCGTGATGAACTCTACGCCGCGATCGACACCTGGGTCGCAGGGCGGGACGAGGCCGAGGCGCTCGACACGCTCGCCACCGCAGAGGTGCCGGCCTCGCGCATCTACTCGGTCGCGGACATGTTCACCGATCCGCAATTCCTTGCGCGCGACATGCTGCAGACCGTGAAGCTGCCCGACGGGCGCGACTGCCGCATGCCAGGCGTGATCCCCAAGCTATCGACAACGCCGGGGGGAACCGAGTGGATCGGCCCGGCGCTCGGCCAGCACACCGACGCGGTGCTGGAGGCGCTGGGGTATACGCCCGCCCAGATCGGAGCCCTGCACCAGGCTGGCGCGATCTGAACGGGACCCAATCCCGCAAGCGCGTATCGGCTTCTACCCCAAACTGCCGATAGGCGGCTGAGCCACATCAAGGCACATCGCAGGCGGAGGCGGACAATCGCCGCTTCCCCACCCTCGGAGCCGCCATGTCCAGCGAACGCTTCCCCGCCTTTTTCGACCGCGTCCCTCGCATCGTCGTGCGCGATCCACTGGCCGACTTTCTCGGTGCTGCCGAGGGCGGCGTGCTCGAGTATGGATATGCCGACGCAGTACGCCTCGCGGGCCACTCCTGCCCCACCGTAGCGTCCGCCTATGCGCTCGCCCACCACGCGATGACCCGTCTGTTTCCGGACGAGGTCCCCGTGCGCGGGACGGTCCGGGTGAGCTTCCAGCATCCACTCGACGAAGGGGTGACGGGCGTCATCGCAGCGGTAGTCGGCCTGCTTACCGGCAGCGCACAGGACGGGGGTTTCAAGGGAATCGGCGGACGCTTCGTGCGCCGCAACCTGCAAGCCTTCGGCGCGCATGCGCAACCGCTGGCCCTGCGCTTCACGCGCAGCGACAACGGTGCAACGCTGGACGCCGCAGCAGAACTCTCGAAAGTGCCGCCGCACCCCGACATGGCTGCGCTGATGCAGGTATGCATGCGCGGTGCGCCCGATGCGGCCCAGGCAAGACGCTTCGGCGAACTCTGGCAGGCACGCGTGGAGCGGGTGCTGCTCGAGCACTGGAACGACCCCGAGGTGTTCCACTTCCTGGCCTGATGTGGCGGGCCCGGCACGCCTGCCTGCCGGGCCGCCCCGTTCCCCGCTGAACTACGCCGGCTCTGCTTCGAAGAAGCGGAAGGTGCCCCGCGTGCCGCGCTTGACGCTATACAGCGCAGCATCGGCACGGCGGATCAACTCCTCCGCGTCCGCCGAGCCATCCGGCCCGAGCGCGATCCCAACCGATGCGCCGATCTCTGCCGTCCCTTCGGGTAGCTCGAAGGGGCGCGCCATGTCGACACAGATGCGCTCCGCGACTTCCCTCGCATCATCGAAGCCGTCGACCTCGTCGAGCACCACTGCGAACTCGTCGCCCCCCAATCGGGCGACCGTGTCCGAGCCACGTACGCAGTCGCGCAGGCGGCGCGCCACCTCGACCAGCAGCGCATCGCCCGCCAGGTGACCGAAACGGTCATTGACACCCTTGAAGCGGTCGAGATCCACCAGCATCAGTGCAAAGCGGTCGCCATGCCGATGCGCCTTGGCCATCGCCGTCTGCAAGCGGTCGCTGAACAGACTGCGGTTGGGCAGTCCGGTCAGGGCATCGTGGTCGGCACGGAAGCGCAGCTTCTCCTCGGCCTTCTTGCGCGAGGTGATGTCGGTCATCGTGGCCACATAGCCTTCAAGCCCGTCGGGCCCGAGGATGCGCGTCACCGACATCCACTGCACGTAGAGATCGCCATCCTTGCGCCGATTCCAGATCTCGCCCTGCCACACGCCGTCGCGCCCCAGCGCTGCAAACATGCGCTCGAAAAATCCTGCATCGTGGCGACCGGAGCCGAGCATCACGGGATTGCGGCCGATCACTTCGTCGGCACCGTAGCCGGTGATCTCCGAAAAAGCAGGATTGACCTGGACAACGCGGCCCGCGGGGTCGGTCACCATGATGCCTTCCGCCGTGCTGTCGAAGATCGCCCGGTAACGTGCCTTGCTTGCGGCCAGGCTGCGCTCGCTGCGCTGGTGCATCTCCACCTCGGCGGCGAGGCAGCGGTTGGCTTCGGCGAGTTCGCCCGTGCGCGCGACAATCAGCTTTTCCTGTTCGGCATTGATGCCGCGCACGAAGCGCAGGTGGCGAACGTTGGCCCGCAACAGACCATGGATCAGTCCGGCAGTGAGCAGGAAGGCGACCAGGTAGAGCGCGGCCGCGCGTTGCAACAACTCGTCGCGGCGGGCGACCAGCACCCCGGCGGGCATGCTCACCGAAATACCGCCGCGGATGTCGCCAACCTCATAGCCCTGCGCGGCATGGCACTGCATGCAGGGCTCCTGCACGCGCAGCGGTGCCATGTAGCGATGCACCGGCGCATCGGCCTGCTCACGCACCAGTTCCAGGACCTCCGGCTCCCCGGCTTCGAAACGCTGCAGTGCGTTCTTCTCCCACAGGTCGGGCTGGTTTCCCGGGCGAATGGGGGTCAGGCTTGTGATATGCAAGCGAATGCCATCGCCGCGCGACGCGAGCTCCGCGATCTGGCGCGTCATGAAGGCAGGGTTGATCATGGTCAGGCGCTTGCCGTCCACCGTCTCGAGGTCACGTCCCGGGTGATCGAGATAGGGATTGGGCTGAGCCTTGTCGCCGACCGGCACATAGACGCCACCGTGTTGCGCATTCCATTCGCGCGTCGTCTGGACCAGCGAGAACAGTGCCGCCCCACGCTCACGCGCGATCGCGAAGACGGTGTCGTCGATCAGCCGCCGCTCAAGCGCAAAAAGCGCTCCGAACAACACGGCACCACACAGATAGACGAGCCATATGCTGCCCGGCAAGTGGCCATCGCCGCTCGCCTGGACGGGGTCCATGACGCGTGCCGGAGCATTCATGGCGAGATTCTAACGGCAGTTGCAGCATCAGGCGCGCAACAGCGCCTGCGCGCGCGCAGCCGCCCCACCCCTCTCCTCGGCCTCTTCCACCTCCTCACCCAGAAACCCCCCACTCTGGTGCGCCCACAGGCGTGCATAGAGTCCCCCCCGGGCGAGCAGGCTGCGGTGGTCACCCTCCTCGACGATGCGCCCCTTGTCCATCACCACCAGGCGATCCATGGCCGCGATCGTCGATAGCCGGTGCGCAATCGCGACTACCGTCTTGCCTTCCATCAGGCGGTAGAGGCTCTGCTGGATGGCGGCCTCGACCTCGGAGTCGAGCGCACTGGTGGCCTCGTCGAGCAGCAGGATGGGGGCATCCTTCAGCATCACGCGCGCGATCGCGATACGCTGCCGCTGGCCACCGGAGAGCTTGACGCCGCGCTCGCCGACATGGGCATCATAGCCGCTCCGGCCATGCGGATCGGAGAGGCCCAGGATGAAGTCGTGCGCTTCGGCACGTTGCGCCGCAGCGATCATGTCCTCATCGGTCGCATCAGGGCGGCCGTAGAGAATGTTGTCGCGCACCGAGCGGTGCAACAGCGAGGTATCCTGCGTCACCATGCCGATCTGCGCACGCAAGCTGTTCTGGGTAACCCCGGCGATGTCCTGGCCATCGATCAGGATGCGACCCTGTTCGAGGTCGTAGAAGCGCAGCAGCAGGTTCACCAGCGTCGACTTGCCCGCGCCCGAGCGCCCGACCACGCCGATCTTCTCGCCCGGGCGAATGGTGAGCGTGAAATCGTCAATCACCTTCCTGGCCTGCGGGCCGGTTGCACCGTAGGCGAAACCCAGCTGCTCGAAGCGGATTTCGCCGCGGCGCACTTCCAAGGGCTTCGCCTCCGCGCAATCGACGACTGCATGCGGGCGCGACAAGGTGTTGATGCCGTCCTGTACAGTGCCCACATTCTCGAACAGCGCAGCCATCTCCCACATCACCCAGTGCGACATGCCATTGAGGCGCAGCGCCATCGCGCTGGCCGCCGCGACCGCACCGATGCCCACCTGGCCCTGGCTCCACAACCAAAGCGCAACCCCGCTCGTGGCAAGGATCAGCAGCATAGAAAGGCTATGGTTGATGATCTCGATGCCGCTGACCAGACGCATCTGTGCGTGCACGGTGTGCATGAACTCCTGCATCGCGCCGCGCGCATAGGCCGCTTCGCGCCCCGCGTGCGAGAACAGCTTCACCGTCGCGATGTTGGTGTAGGCATCGGTGATGCGTCCGGTCATCAGCGCCCGCGCATCGGCCTGCGCACGCGAAACCTTCGACAGTCGCGGCACGAACCAGCGCAGCGCGAAGCCGTAGAGCACGAGCCAGCCGAGAAAAGGCGCCAGCAACCAGGCGTCAAAGCTCCCGACCACCAGCACCATGGTGACGAAGTAGATGCTCACGAAGACCAGGATGTCGGTGAGGATCAGGCAGGTGTCGCGCACTGCGAGCGCGGTCTGCATGACCTTGGCCGACACGCGGCCTGCGAACTCGTCCTGGTAGAAGCTCATGCTCTGGCCTAGCATCAGGCGGTGAAAGTTCCAGCGCAGGCGCATCGGGAAGTTGCCCGCCAGGCTCTGGTGCTTGAGCATGGTCTGCACCGCCACGAGCACGATACTGCCGAGGATGATGGCGGCGAGCAGCAACAGCGTACCGCCCTCGTCCGCCCACAAGTGCGCCGGCTCGACCTCGGCCAGCCAGTCGACCACACGACCGAGCATCGCGAACAGCAGGGCCTCGAAGGCGCCGATGGTCGCGGTCAGCAGCATCATGCCGAGGATGAAGGGCCGCATCCCCTCGGTGCCTGCCCACAGGAAGGCGAAGAAGCCGCGCGGCGCGGGGCCGGGAGCGGCTTCGGGATAGGGGTCGACGCGACGCTCGAACCAGCTGAAAGGCAAGGGTGTTCTCCGGGAGCAGTGCAGGCTGTGACAAGTGGAGTGTGCCGCGAGTGCCTGCGCCAATGCAAAAGGCCCCGCGCGAGGCGGGGCCGTGCATGCTTTGCGGTGTGGATCAGGCCGCCGGCGAGGTGCTGCGGATCAGGTGGTCGAAGGCCGACAGCGAGGCCTTGGCCCCTTCGCCCATGGCGATGATGATCTGCTTGTACGGCACCGTGGTGCAGTCGCCCGCGGCATAAATGCCCGGCACCGAGGTCTGTCCCTTGGCGTCAACAACCACCTCGCCGAAGCGCGACAGCTCGACCGTGCCCTTGAGGAAGTCGGTATTGGGCAGCAGGCCGATCTGCACGAAGATACCCTCGAGCTCGACGCGGTGCTCCGTACCCGAAACACGGTCCTTGTAGTTCAACCCGTCAACCTTCTCGCTGCCGGTCACTTCGGTGGTCTGCGCCGACTTGATCACGGTGACGTTGGGCAGGCTGTAGAGCTTCTTTTGCAGCACGGCGTCGGCCCGCAAGTCCTCGGCGAACTCGAGCAGCGTGACATGGGCCACGATGCCCGCGAGGTCGATCGCAGCCTCGACACCGGAGTTGCCACCGCCGATCACCGCCACGCGCTTGCCCTTGAACAGCGGGCCATCGCAGTGCGGGCAGTAGGCCACACCCTTGCCGCGGAACTCTCTCTCACCCGGCACGTTCATTTCGCGCCAGCGCGCGCCGGTGGCGACGATCACGGTCTTGGCCTTGAGGCTGGCACCGTTCTCCATCTTCACTTCGTGCAGGTTCTCGCCCGGCAGCACGGCGGCGACACGTTGCAGGTTCATCACGTCGACCTCGTATTCCTTGACGTGCTCTTCCAGGCTGGCGACCAGCTTCGGGCCTTCGGTGTACTTCACCGAGATGAAGTTCTCGATCGCCATCGTGTCCATGACCTGGCCACCGAAGCGTTCGGCCACCACGCCAGTGCGGATGCCCTTGCGTGCGGCGTAGATCGCCGCCGCCGCGCCGGCCGGGCCGCCGCCCACGACGAGCACGTCGAATGCCGACTTCTCGGACAGTTTCTTCGCGTCGCGCGCCGCGGCGCCGGTGTCGACCTTGGCGAGGATCTGGCCGAGCTCAAGACGGCCCTGGTCGAACTCTTCACCGTTGAGGAACACCGTGGGCACCGCCATGATCTGGCGCGCCTCGACTTCCTTCTGGAACAGCGCGCCGTCGATCATGGTGTGGCGGATCTTCGGGTTCAGCACCGCCATCAGGTTGAGCGCCTGCACCACGTCCGGGCAGTTGTGGCAGGACAGCGAGATATAGGTCTCGAAGTTGAGCTCGACGTCGAGGGCCTTGATCTGCTCGATCACATCGGCCTCCACCTTGGGCGGGTAGCCACCGGCCTGCAGCAGCGCAAGGATCAGGGAGGTGAACTCATGGCCCATCGGCAGGCCGGCAAAGCGCACGCGGGCTTCGCCGCCGCGCGGGCCGACCGAGAACGAGGGCTTGCGCTCGTCGTCGTCGCGGCGCTCGACGAGCGTGATATGCGTCGACTGCTCCACGACATCGTGCAGCAGCTCGAGCATTTCCTTGGACTTCGGGCTGTCGTCCAGCGACGCCACGATCTCGATCGGCTGCGTCACCCGCTCCAGGTAGGCTTTCAGTTGAGTCTTGATATTGGCGTCGAGCATGACAGGCTTCCTTGATTATTTTTTGAACGCTGGTGTTTTCAGCGCTGCGGATATGACGCAGCCGGCGTGTAGCCGGCTGCGTGGGCTTGCAACCCAGGCCGGATCGGCCCGGGGGAACTGCAGCGATCGTCTTAGATCTTGCCGACCAGGTCGATCGACGGAGCCAGGGTCTGCTCGCCTTCCTTCCACTTGGCGGGGCAGACTTCGTTCGGGTGGGCGGCCACGTACTGGGCAGCCTTGAGCTTGCGAACGGTCTCGGTCACGTCACGGGCGATGGCGTTGTCGTGCACTTCCATCGTCTTGATCACGCCTTCGGGGTTGATCACGAAGGTGCCGCGCAGCGCCAGGCCTTCCTCATCAATATGCACATCGAAGGCGCGGGTCAGCTGATGCGTCGGGTCGCCGACCAGGGCGAACTGGGCCTTGCCGACGGCGGCGGAGGTCTCGTGCCACACCTTGTGCGAGAAGTGCGTATCGGTGGTGACGATGTACACCTCGGCGCCAACCTTCTGGAACTCGGCGTAGTGATCGGCCGCGTCCTCGATCTCGGTCGGGCAGTTGAAGGTGAAGGCAGCCGGCATGAAGATCAGCACGGACCACTTGCCCTTCAGGTCGGCGTCGGTCACTTCGATGAACTTGCCGTTCTTGTAGGCTTGGGCTTTGAACGGTTGGACCTGGGTGTTGATCAGCGACATCTGTAATCCTCCGGTGAGTTGCGGTGAAGCGGTGTGTGAAAACTCGATGGAATGAATTTTAGACCTGTTCCACACATTGCTCTAATTGATTATGGAGATGCCTTCGATTGAAATTCACTATGATCATCCAGCGCGATGTCCAAGCCGCCGCACCCCCATCTTCGCGCCAGGCCATCCGAAACCAATCTGCAGCACCCGGCAACTCAGCCTACATTTGGACGGATTAAAAGAAATCAAGCGCCGGCAAGATGCCTGCGCACCGAAATCACGGCGCCGAGCCAGCCGAGGAAAGCAGCGAACACCACGATGGCGACCGAAACCCGCCAGTCTGGCCCGCTGAGCAGGAATATCGCCCCGTAGGTTTCCGCAAGCCGCGCCACCGGCTGCGCGAGCCCCGTTACACCAGCCCAGATCGTGCCCAGCGCCACAAGCCCGCCAAGCGCCCCCTGCAAACCGCCGAACCAGTAGAAGGGGCGGCGGATGAAGGGGTCGGTCGCGCCGAGCAGGCGGCTCACCGCGATCTCCTGGCGCTGCGTGAGGATCTGCAGGCGGATGGTGTTGAAGGTGACGATGACGAGCGCGAAGCCAAGCAGGCCAGCGAGCATCAGCACCGCCGAGCGCCCAAGGCCAATCAGCGCGTGCAGGCGCTGCACCCAGGCAGAGTCGAGCTGCACATGCGCAACCCTGGGCCAGGCCTGCATGTCCTGCGCAAGGCGATCGAACAATTCGGGCGCCTCGCCCCGCGGCGAGATCACGAACGCGTCGGGGAGCGGGTTGGCCTGCAGGCCGCCCAGCACGTCGCCCAATCCTGCCGCCTCCAACTGGCGCAGCCCCTCTTCGCGCGCCACGTAACGATAGCTCGCCACCTCGGACTCAGCCTTGATCCGGCGTTCGATCGCCGCCACCTCCGCCTCGCTCGCACCCACCTCCAGAAAGACGCTGATCTCCGGACTGCCCGATACGCCACGCACGAGCGAGGCGACGTTGTCCAGCAGCAGATACCCGCCGCCGGGCAGCGAGAGCGCAATGCCCACCACCAGCGCGGACAGCAGTGTGCCCAGTGGTTGGGCGGCAAGCCTGCTCAGGGCATGGCCGATCGCGCGCAGATGCAGATACAGCCAGCTCGTCATGCGTACGCCTCCATCGCGGGACGCCCGGTCGGGCGCGTATCCTCGACCAGTTGCCCCTTGGCGAGCACGAGCCGCCGCGGCCGGCTGGCCGCGAACAGCGAGGCATCGTGGGTCGATACCAGGACGGTGACACCGGCCTCGTTGAAGGAGCGGAACAGCGCGGCGATCTCGGCCGCGTAAGCGGGATCGAGGTGGGCGGTGGGCTCATCCGCGATCAGGATCGAGGGCCGATTCACGATCGCGCGCGCAATGGCCACCCGCTGCTGCTCCCCCCCGGACAGCCCTGCCGGCATCTCCTTGCCACGCCCTGCAAGCCCCACGCGCTCCAGCGCAGCAGCCACCCGCCGGGCGGCATCCCCCGGAGGGTGACCGGTAATCACCAGCGGCAGGATCACGTTGTCGTAAACGTTACGGTCGAACAGCAGGCGGCTCTCCTGCAGCACCAGACCAAGATTCCGGCGCAGATAGGGAATCGCCGTCTTCGGCAGGTGGGAGACATCCTGCCCGTTGATCAGCACGCGCCCGGAGGTCGGGCGTTCGATCACGGGGATGAGCTTGAACAGCGTGCTCTTGCCCGCACCGGAGTGCCCGGACAGTACGACCAGTTCGCCGTGGCGGATCTCGAAGCTGACATCGGCCAGCGCCGTGTAGCCCCCCGCGTAGCGTTTGGCCACGGCCTCGAAAACGATCATCTGCGCGCTTCCGCCCCGACCTTGACTGCGGCGGCGCCCGGCTCGAACAGGGCATCCACGAACTCCCGCGCCTTGAACGGCTGAAGATCGTCGATGCCCTCACCCACGCCGATGAAACGCAGCGGCTTCGGGCACTGGCGTGCGATCGCAGCCAGCACGCCACCCTTCGCGGTGCCGTCGAGCTTGGTCACCACCAGGCCAGTGACGCCGATCGCCTTGTCGAAGGCCTTTACCTGCGCGAGCGCGTTCTGCCCGATGTTGGCATCGAGTACCAGCAGCACTTCATGGGGGCCGGAGGGATCGGCCTTGGCGATCACCCGGCGCACCTTGGCGATCTCTTCCATCAGGTGCAGTTGGGTCGGCAGTCGGCCCGCGGTGTCGGCGAGCACAACGTCGATCCTGCGCGCACGGGCGGCATTGATCGCATCGAAGATCACCGCCGCTGCATCGCCACTGTCCTGCGCGACCACGGTGACATTGTTGCGCTCGCCCCAGGTCATCAGTTGCTCGCGCGCAGCCGCGCGGAAGGTGTCACCTGCTGCCAGCAGCACGCTCTTGCCCTGGGCCTGGAAGTACTTTGCGAGCTTGCCGATCGAGGTCGTCTTTCCGGAACCGTTGATGCCCGCGATCATGATGATGAAGGGCTGGTGGCCCTCGACCCGCAGCGGCACCTCGAGCGGCGCAATGATCTCGTGCAAGCCGTCGGCCAGCGCCTTCTGCAACTGGTCGGCGGTCTCCAGCCGGTCGCGCTTCCAGCGCCGACGCAGATCGTCGATGAGGTGCTGCGAGGCATCAACCCCGCAATCGGCCATCAGCAGCGTCGACTCCAGCTCCTCAAGCAGGTCCTCGTCGATCTTGCGCAGCCCGAAGAGGCTCGCCAGGCCGCCACCGAACTGCTGGCGGGTGCGGGCAAGGCCGGCCTTAAGGCGCTCGGCCCAGGATTTCTTCGCGGCCGGCTCAGCAGCGGGTGCTTCCGGCTCTGGCTCTGGCTCCGGTTCGGGTTCGAGTTCGGGTTCGGGCTCCAGCACAGGGCCGGGCTGCTCTGCCGCGAAAGCCGTCGACATCCGCACAGGGGGCTCGCACTCAGTCGCTGACGCCTTCTCCGACACCGTGGCAGGTTCGCGCTCGACGGCGGGCTCAGCATCCCGCACCGCAGGAGGCAACTCACCGGAGGACGCGCCTTCGTGCGCTTGTGGCATGGCAGGCGCGCCCACGGCCGGATCGGATGCTTCGGCCGTGCCGGCCAGCCGTCCGTCAGACGCCTCTGCGGCGCCATCCACCGCGCCCTCGGGCGACGGCTTCAGCCCCTCGCCAGACAGGTGCCCGGGCTCGGGCTGCACCTCGGAGGCTGCTTCGGCGGGCTCCACCGCCTCGGCAAGCTCCGGTGCCTTGGCGGCGTCATCGGCCTTGCCGAACTTCTTCTTCAGGAAACCAAACATGAAACGCTCGGGTCAGAGGGGACGTTTTGCGTCGGCGCCTGCACGTCCGGCCAGCCTTGGGCGCGCGCCGCCGATCACGCTAAGATGCGGCTCCCCGGCCAGGCTGCGCAATGCGCGCCTGGCCTCGCGGAGTGCCGCGAATTCTAACAGATGCAGGACAACTCCATGATTCGCCACACCCTTGCCCGCACACTGCTCGCTGGCGCCGCAATCGCCGCGCTGACCGGCGTGCCCGCACACGCCAACCCTTTCGAAACCACGCTCGACAACGGCATGAAGCTGATCGTCAAGGAGGACCGCCGCGCTCCCTCGGTGGTGCACATGGTCTGGTACCGCGCCGGCGGCATGGACGAGCCGGACGGTGTCTCGGGCGTGGCGCACGTACTTGAGCACATGATGTTCAAGGGCACGCAGAACGTCGGCCCGGGCGAGTTCAACAGGCGCGTCGCTGCCGTCGGCGGGCGCGACAATGCCTTCACCGGCAAGGACTATACCGCCTACTTTCAGCAGATCCCGCCCGAGCATCTGGCGCAGATGATGGCGCTCGAGGCGGACCGCATGCAGAACCTGGTGCTCACCGATGACGAGTTCGCGCGCGAGATCGAGGTGGTGAAGGAAGAGCGGCGGCTGCGCACCGACGACCAGCCCCGAGCGCTGGTGTTCGAGCAACTGATGGCCACCACCTACACCGCCCACCCCTATCGCCGGCCGGTGATCGGCTGGATGCCCGACCTCGAGACCATGCAGCCCGAAGATGCCCGCAACTGGTACGCACGCTGGTACGCGCCCAACAACGCCTATCTGGTGGTGGTCGGCGATGTGAACCACAAGGAAGTCTTCCGCATGGCCACCGAACACTACGGCCGCATCCCGGCGCGCGCGCTGCCCGAACGGCGCATTTCGCCCGAACCGGAGCAGCGCGGGCCGCGCAGTGCAAGGGTGCGAGCACCGGCCGAGCTGCCCTATCTCGCCATGACCTGGCATGTTCCTGCGCTGCGCGACCCGGTCGCCGACCGCGAGGCGCACGCGCTCCAGGTGCTGGCCGCGGTGCTGGATGGCTACGACGGCGCACGCCTCACCCGCCGCCTGGTGCGGGACGAACGCCTCGCAGTCAGCGTGGGTGCAAGCTACGACACCGGAAACCGCGGCCCCTCGCTGTTCTATCTCTACGGTGTCCCGGCCGCCGGAACCTCGGTCGAGTCCCTGCAGCACGCCTTGCATGCCGAGATCCGGCGCATCCGCGACGAAGGGATCAGCGCCGAGGAGCTGGCCCGCGTGAAGACGCAGGCCGTGGCTGCGCAGGTGTTCAAACGCGACTCGCTGATGGGTCAGGCGATGGAGATCGGGTACCTGGAGTCGGCAGGCCTCTCTTGGCGCGATGAAGCCGCCCTGCTCGAAGGCCTGCGCTCGGTCACGGCGGAGGAGGTGCAAGCCGTCGCGGCCCGCTACTTCAGCGACGACCGCCTCAACATCGCCCAGCTCGAACCACAGCCCCTGGAAGACAAGCGCCCGCGCTCGCCCTTCACCACGCTGCGCCACTGACACGAGGGAGGACTTCCATGATCGCTCGCCTTCTGCATCGCCCAACCGCCCGTCTCATTGGCGGCGTCCGCGCGCTCGCCCTGAGCCTCACGCTGAGCTTCGGGCTCGGTGCCACCTCCGCTGCGCTGGCCGCTCCGGAGATCCTCCACTGGACCGCGCCCACCGGTGCCCGCGTCCATTTCGTCGAGAGCCGCGCACTGCCGCTGGTGGACGTCCAGATCTCCTTCGCGGCAGGCAGCGCCCTTGACGCCGCGGACAAGGCAGGCCTGGCCAGCATGACGCACGCCTTGCTCGACGCGGGTGCAGGCGAACTGGACGAACAGACCATCGCCGACCGCAAGGCCGACCTCGGCATCCAGCTCAGTGGCGGTACCGACAACGATCGCGTCAGCCTGTCCTTGCGCAGCCTGTCGTCCGCGGCGGAGCTGGACGCGGCGATCGCGCTTGTTGCCGATCTGCTCGCCCGACCGAGCTTTCCCGAAGCGGTGCTCGAGCGCGAGCGCAGCCGCGCCGTCGCGGCCCTGCGCGAAGCCCTGACCAAACCCGCCACGCTGGCAGCTCGCCAGTTCACTGCCTCGCTGTACACAGATCACCCCTACGGCCGCCAGAGCACGCCCGAGTCACTGGCTGCACTCACGCGCGCAGATCTGGTGGCCTTTCACCGCAAGCACTACGGTGCGAACCGGGCGACGGTCGCCATCGTCGGCGATCTCGATCGCGCTGCAGCCGAACGTATCGCGGTGCGACTGACCGAGCGACTGCCTGCAACCGAGCCCGCCACGCCACTTCCGGATCCAGCGCCCGGCGGAGCAAGCATCCTACGGATCCCGCACCCGGCGGCGCAGGCGCACATCCTGGTCGGCCAGCTCGGCATGACGCGCGAAGACCCGGACTATTTCCCGCTCCTGGTGGGCAATTACATCCTGGGCGGCGGCGGCTTCGTATCGCGACTGACCACCGAGGTGCGCGAGAAGCGCGGCTTCGCCTACAGCGTCTATAGCTTCCTCGCCCCGCAGCAGGTCGCCGGCCCCTTCCAGATCGGCCTGCAGACCCGCGGCGGCCAGACCGAGGAGGCGCTCGACGTCGTGCGCGACACCCTGGCGCAGTTCATTGCGGAAGGCCCCACTGCCGACGAGCTGCAAGCCGCTCGCGACAACCTCGTCAACGGCTTCGGTCTGCGCCTCGATTCCAACGCCAAGTTGCTCGATTACGTCTCCATGATCGGCTTCTACGGACTCGCGCTCGACTGGCTGGATCGCTACCCGCGCGAAGTGGAGGCCGTCACCGCAGAAGCGGTGCGCGAAGCCTGGCAACGGCGCATTCGGCCCGAGCAGTTGATCACGGTGATCGCCGGAGGAGACGGCGACCGCAACGACGTTCCGCCACCGGCCGCGGGCGCGGAGCCCCCCCAGTGAGTCGCGTCCGCATCGTCGGCGGCACTTGGCGCTCGCGCCAGATCGAAGTCGCCGGCGTCACCGGCCTCAGGCCAACCCCCGACCGCGTGCGCGAGACCCTGTTCAACTGGCTGGGGCAGGATCTGCATGGGCAGCACTGCCTCGACCTCTTTGCCGGCAGCGGCATCCTTGGCTTCGAGGCGGCCTCGCGCGGCGCAGCAGGCGTGGTGCTGGTGGAGCGCGATCCGCGTGCGCTGGACGCACTGCACAAAGCCGCAAAGACCCTGCTGGCTTCGCAAGTAGAGATCGTCCGCGGCGATGCGGTAAGATTCGCCCAGACGACGCCGCGCACCTTCGACGGCGTCTTCCTCGACCCACCTTACAACCAGGGCTGGATCGAGCGGGTGTCACCCTGGCTGGACCGTCTGACGGCACCGGGAGGGTGGCTGTATGTCGAATCCGAAGCCGTCATTGAACAGCTCGGCAACTGGCGCTCGGTCAGACAGGGCCGCGCCGGTCAGGTCCATTTCCACCTGATGCGCAGGGGCGATGAATGAAGCAAGCGATCGCGGTCTATCCAGGCACGTTCGACCCGTTCACGCGCGGACACGAGGATCTCGTGCGCCGGGCGTCGCTGCTGTTCGAGCGCGTCGTCGTCGCTGTAGCGCGCAGCAACAGCAAGAACCCGATCTTCAGCCTCGAGGATCGCGTGGACATCGCACGCGACGCGGTTTCTGCCTTCACGAACGTGGACGTTGTCGGCTTCGATTGCCTGCTGATGGATTTCCTCAAGCAGCAGGACGCCCGGGTGATCCTGCGCGGATTGCGCGCAGTGTCCGACTTCGAGTACGAGTTCCAGATGGCGGGCATGAACCGCAAGCTCTATCCGGACGTAGAGACGGTATTTCTGACGCCCGGTGAGGAGTTCATGTTCATTTCCGCCACGATGGTGCGGGAGATCGCCCGCCTCGGCGGCGACGTGAGCAAGTTCGTGCAGCCCAAGGTGCTCGCACGACTGCAGGAAAGACTCAAATCAAAGTAAACGCAAGGAAGCGAAGACCATGGCTCTGATGATTACCGACGAATGCATCAACTGCGACGTCTGCGAACCGGAATGCCCCAACGGCGCGATCTCACAGGGCGAAGAGATCTATGAGATCGACCCCGACAAATGCACCGAATGCGTCGGCCACTTCGACGAACCGCAGTGCCAGCAAGTCTGTCCGGTGGACTGTATTCCGGTGGATCCCGGCCACCAGGAAACCCACGAGCAACTGATGTCGAAATTCCTCAAGCTGACCGGCAAGGCCTGACGAGGGCCTGAGTAGGCCACACGGGGGCCTACTCGGGTCATCGCCCGCGCGGAGCGCCTTGCAGCGCTCCGCGCGGCGCGCATCGCGGCACGCTCAGGCTGCGGCGCGCTCAGCCGCCTGCGCCTTCCGGCCCGCCGGAGGCGCACCGAGCGCAGCGGCAACGCCATCCTGCAACACAGCGAGTTCATCGAGCAGCGCACACACCGCCTGCTCGCTCTGCTTGAGCTCCTCGACGCGGTTCTCCAGCGTGTCCGTCGCCTCATGGATGCGCTTGACGCTCTCCAGCCTGCGCTTGAGCTGGATCTGATACTCACGCACCTGCGTCTCCAGCGGCGACATCACCGCCCGCAACCACTGCTCGACGTCGCGATTGGCCACCTCGAAGGTGCGCCGCGCCTGCACTGCCACGGTCTCGAAGAATTTCTGCGTCAACGCATGCTTCTCGGTCGTCACCAAGGTCAGCGCGGTATTGAGCTGACGATCGAAGGCCGCCTCCAGGCGCTCGAGTTCCTTCTCGTAACGCAAGGTCGAAAAGCTCTCTGGAGCACTCAGCTTCAGCCCGTGCTCCACACTGAAGCGCTTGTACATGCTGTCAAGCATGCGCGTGATCTCGCCGATCTCGGTCGTGGAGCGCTGCAGGTTGGCCCGCAGGTTGCGGAAGTACCCTTCCATGGCGTCGCGCAGGCCGCGCGTGAAGGAGGACTCCAGCATCGCCTCCCGTGTACGACGGGTTTCATTGCGCAGCGCATCAAGCCCCATGTGTGCGAAAAGGTTGTTGGTGAGATCCGAAAACACCGAGCGCACCGCGTAGTACTTCTGCAAGCCCTGCTCGAACTCTTCCTTCTCGCTGCGGATCTTGCGCATCATGTACTCGATCACGCTCTGATTCTTGCCGCGCAGATCCGTCAGTTCCTGCAGCTGTTCGCGCAGGCTCGCCAGCCTCGCCTCGAGCAGGGTACGCGTGCAGGCAGCGACTTCACCCGTCTCGGCAAGGGTATCGTCACGGACGATTTCCTGGCGTGCAGGCAGCACGTCCTCCGCAAGCGCGCGCTCGAGTTGCGGGATACGGCTGCGTTCGAGCAGCGCGGCGTCATTCTGGATGCGCGCGACGAGCCCTTTTTGCGCAGACACCGGGAACACCGCCTCCCGCCCTACGCCGAGCGTTGCCGCCACGGCGTCGATCTGACGTGAAATCTCACTCTCGATACGAGCATCGTCGCGCAATCCGTCCCACAGGCCGTCGATCTTGTTGAGCACCACCATGCGCCCGTGCTGGCGCGCGCCGCCAGCCCGCACATAGTCGCGCCAGATCGCGAGGTCGCTCTGCGTAACCCCGGTGTCGGCAGCGAGGATGAACAGCACCGCGTGCGCATTGGGCAACATGGAGAGCGTGAGCTCGGGCTCAGCCCCGATCGCGTTGAGGCCCGGCGTGTCGAGCACCACCAGCCCCTGCTCCAGCAGCGGGTGGGGAAACTGGATGAGGGCATGGCGCCAGCTCGGGATCTCGATCCGCCCGTCAGCATCGGGCGCGATACCCCCCTTGCCCTCCAGATCCACAGCGAAACCGAGCGCGGCCGCCTCCTCTGCGCTCACCTTCTCGGTCTGCCCTACGCGCGCGAGCGCAAGCTGCAGTTCGGCAGTGTCTGCAGATTCGAGCGGCAGCACCACCCATTCCTCGGGGTAGCGCTTGAGTTCGCTCACCGGCGTGCCGCGCGCCCGGGTGCGGATCGGCAGCAGGCGCAGCTCCGGCGTTGCGCCCTTGGTCCATTGCAGTTCGGTGGGGCACATGGTGGTACGCCCCGAACTGGAAGGGAGGATGCGGTCCCCGCGGTCCGCGAAGAAGACCGCGTTGATCAGCTCGGACTTGCCGCGTGAGAACTCCGCGACGAACGCCACCGTGAGCCGGTCGTCGTACAGACGCTCGAGCAGGTATTGCAGCCGCATGTCGGACTGCGCATCGCCAACATCGTTGCGCGAGAGCCAGGTGCGCAGACGGCTCACCGCCTCGGCGGCATGCATGCGCCAGCGCCCGTAGGCGGAGAACTGTTCAGTCAGATCGGTCATCGGCTGCTCACCTCTGCGTCGTCGCGGCAAATGCGCCCGTGAATGGAGGAACCACGAGGGGCGGAAGATTCCGCGTAAATATATCCATTGAACCATACCTTCATCTCTGGCGCGCTTCCGTGCGAAATTGCACGCCCCCGGCGCACCCGCGACTCAGCCGCGGCGCTGGCAATGTGGACAGAGGAAGGTCGAACGCTGCGCACTCAGGATGCGCCGCACCGGCCGCTCGCATACGCGGCAGGGCTCGTCTTCGCGCCCATAGACGAAGTATTGCTGCTGGAAGTACCCGGGCCTGCCGTCGCCGCCGACGAAGTCCCGCAAAGTGCTGCCGCCAGCCTCGATGGCAGCCGAGAGGGTTTCGCGCACCGCTTCCGCCAGTCGCGCGCAGCGTCGCGGCCCGAGCCGGCCTGCCGCCTCCAGCGGGTGGATCCTGGCCCGGAACAGGCTTTCGGATGCGTAGATGTTGCCCACACCGACGATGCGATGGCTGTCCATAAGCACGTGCTTGATCGGCGCGCGCAAGCCGCGCGTGTGGCGATACAGCCAGCCGCCTTCGAAGCCGTCGCCCAAGGGCTCGATTCCCAGCCTGGCAAGCAGCGGATGCACAGTGGCATCCCCCGCTTGCCAGGCCACCAGTCCGAAGCGGCGTGGGTCGCGCAGGCGCAGCGCCTGCGCGCCGAACACGAAATCAACGTGATCGTGCCGCCCCGGAGGCTCGTTCGCAGGCACCACCCGCAGGCTACCCGACATGCCCAGGTGAACGATCACCGTGCCGCTGCCAAAGTCGAAAAGCAAATACTTCGCCCGTCGCCAGACGCGCTCCAGCCTGCGCCCCGCCAGAATGGAGGCAAGCTCGGCCGGCACCGGCTGGCGCAGGTTGGCATTGCGCACCACGAGCCCACCGAGCACCCGCCCTTCGGCGTGGGGCCGGATGCCGCGGCAGGTGGTTTCGACTTCGGGCAGTTCGGGCATAGCAAGGGCTCGGGGCAGGGTTCTCGGGCGCCCGCGCCCGCACGCCGAAACGACAGCGGAGCGGGCACCGGCACAACAGACAGCGAAGCTGCGTTGCCGACGGGTTGCAGCCATGGCATCGATCTGCATACCATGGTGCGAAACGAATTCTAGTCGAGCCGCTCCAAGGCAGGACAGCGCCGCGCCGCGGACGCTTCTCCAGCCTGCGGCTCAGCCGCAACCCCCACACGTCGTGCGGACCCCTTTTCATGAAGATTCAGCTTTCCCGCCTCGCCCGCTCGGTCTGCCTCGCTCTGGCACTGAGCACCAGCGGCAGCGCCCTTGCCGCCAATGGCGATCCGATCGGCGGCCCCCTGCCCGCGCAGGAACTTACCCCGCGTACGCTCTACCATTTCCTGCTCGCCGAGATCGCCGGCTCACGCGGCCAGATCGGGCTGTCGGCCCAGCTCTATCTTGATCTCGCACGCAGCACGCGCGATCCGCGCATCGCCCGCCGTGCGACCGAGATCGCCATGTACGCACGCAACCTGCAGATGGCGCGCACCGCGGCAGGCATCTGGGCGGAAGTCGCCCCCGAGTCGGAAGAAGCACGGCGCGTGCTCGCAAGCATGGAGGGCCGCGAACACGGTGACAGCGTCAACCTCGACGCCGTGCAGATCCAGCTCGCACGCGTGCTGGCGCAGTCGAGCGAACGCCTGCCGCAGAACCTGCTCGGCCTGAATCGTGCATTGGCCCGCGTCCCGGACAGGCAGGCCGTACGAAGCATCGTTCAGCGGCTGACCGAGCCCTACCTCGACGCTCCGGAAGCACACATCGCTCGCGCCCAGGCCGCCCTGGGCGCGCAGGACGCCATGGGCGCGCTGGCGGGAGTCGAGCGTGCGCTCGAGCTGCGCACTGGCTGGCCTCCTGCGGTGCTGATGAAGGCACAGATCCTGCAGCAGGCTGGCGCACAGGACGAGGCCCTGGCCCACTTGCAGAAGGCTGTGACGGACGCCCCCGACGACCGCGAGCTGCGCCTGGCATGGGCGCGAAGCCTAGTGTCGGCTCAGCGCTACGTGGAGGCGCGCGATGAGTTCCGCAGCCTGCTCACGGGCACGCCGGGAGACGCCGAACTGCTCTATGCGGTGGCTCTGCTGGCCGTGCAACTGGGAGACCCCGCCGACGCCGAGATCCACTTTGCCCGCGCGCTCGCAGCCGACTATCCGCGTCCGGACCTGGTTCGCCTGCACATGGGCCAGATCTCCGCCGACCGGGGCGACGGGGAAGCCGCACGCAAGTGGTTCGACGAGATCAGCGACCTCGACCTGCGCCCCGAAGCTACCATCCGCAGCGCGCTCAGCCTGGCCCGTGAGGAGCGGATCGACGAAGCCCGCGCCCGGCTTCAGGGCGAAGATGACGAACCCGAGATCCTGCGCCGCTATGTGCTCACCGAAGTGCAGATCCTGCGCGATGCCGACCGCAGCGGTGAAGCGCTGCTCGTCATCAATGAAGCCCTGCGCGAAACGCCCGACGACACCGGCCTGCTCTACGAAGCCGCGATGCTGTCCGAGCGACTGGACCGCCTCGACCTGATGGAGTCGCGCCTGCGCCGCGTCATCGAACTCGACCCGGAACACGCACACGCCTACAACGCGCTCGGCTATTCGCTCGCGGACCGCAGCTTGCGCCTCGAGGAGGCCGAAACCCTGATCGTGCGTGCGCTCGAGCTGCTCCCCGACGACCCCTTCATCCTCGACAGCCTGGGCTGGGTGCGCTTCCGGCGCGGTGACACGCCGGGCGCCCTGAGCCACCTTGAGCGCGCATACGGCATCCGCCAGGATGCCGAGATTGCCGCTCACCTTGGCGAGGTCCTGTGGTCGGCGGATCGCCGAGAGGACGCGCGGCGCATCTTCGCCGAAGCACTCATCGCGCACCCGGAAAACCGCGTACTGCGGGAAACCATGGACCGCCTGGGGGCGCAATGACGCTGCAAGTCCCCCGCAACGGGGCCGCCACAGTGCCGGTGCGCACGATCGCCGCCATGGCCGCGCTGGCGCTGCTGTCGGCCTGCGCCCCGCTCGAGATACGTGAAGGCATCACCGTAGCCGCGCGCGCTGCAGCCCCGGCCTTCCTCCTCGAGGGCCGGATTTCGGCCACCGATGGCCGGCAAGCTGCAAATGGCGGCGTGGCTTGGCAGCACACCGCACTGACGGACCACCTCACCTTGTTCAGCCCCCTGGGCCAGATCATCGCGCGCCTGGAGAGCAGCGCCGACAGCGCGACTCTCACGCGGGCGGACGGCACACAGCACACCGCCCCAGACGCCAACGCCCTGCTGCCCGAGCTTCTCGGCATCGAACTGCCCGTAGCACGCCTCGCAAGCTGGGTGCAGGGCGCCCCCGGAGCGTTCGCCGAGGTGCGCGCGCACGACGCGGCCGGCCGCCCGCTGCTGGTCATCGACCAAGGCTGGCGCATCGACTACCCTGGCTATGCGGACGAAGGTCCGCAGGCGCTGCCCGCACGGATCGACATCTCGCGCGGAGAAACGCGCCTGCGCCTGGTCATCGATTACTGGACGCTTCCGCAGTGAACGCCACACCCCCCGACATCCAGGCACCCTACCGCCTGCTCGGCTGCCCTGCGCCAGCGAAACTGAACCTATTCCTCCACGTCGTCGGCAGGCGCGCAGATGGCTACCACCTGCTGCAGACCGCATTCCGGCTGCTGGACTGGGGGGATACGCTCGACTTCACGCAACGCGCGGACGGAAACATCGTCCGTGTCACTGAAGTGGCGGGCGTTCCTGCCGAGCAGGATCTGGTCGTGCGCGCGGCGCGCCTGTTGCAGCAGCACACGGGCTGCACGCTCGGCGCAGACATCGCGCTGCACAAAGCGCTGCCCATGGGCGGCGGCATCGGCGGCGGCAGTTCTGACGCGGCCACGACGCTGATCGCACTCAACCGCCTGTGGAACACTGGCCTGAGCCGGGCACGCCTGCAAACGCTCGCCCTGCAACTGGGCGCCGATGTGCCGATGTTCGTGTTTGGCCGCGACGCATTTGCCGAGGGAGTGGGTGAGGTCCTGCAGCCGCTGGAACTGCCGCCCGCCTGGTACGTGATCCTGTCGCCCGGAGTCCAGGTGCCGACGGCGGAAATTTTTTCTTCCCGGGACTTGACGAGGAATACCACTCCCATCAGAATGGCCGACTTCGCAGCAAGCACTACCCGGAACGACCTGCAGCCTGTGGCCTGCAGCCATTACCCGGAAGTGCGCAAGGCGATCGACTGGCTGGCAGCCAAAGCGCCGGCCAGAATGACAGGCTCGGGTGCCTGCGTGTTTGCAGAGGTCGACTCCGAACAGGAAGCCGACCGCATCACGAAACTTTGCCCGCCAGCGTGGAGCGCTTGGAAGGCGAAAAGTCTGACTCGCCATCCGCTTTACGGTTGGCTACAATAGTGCCCGCTTCGTCAGCAGATCGTTTTTGCAGGCGAAAAGGTTTCTTGGGGAGTCGCCAAGTCGGTTAAGGCACCGGATTTTGATTCCGGCATTCGAGGGTTCGAATCCTTCCTCCCCAGCCAGATGACGACGGGCAGGCCATGAGCCTGCCCGAGTCGTTTCTGCGCGACGGCTTTTATTCGCGCGTCGTTTTAACGGCTTCGGAGTAGCTGAAATGCCCCACGGCAGCCTGATGGTCTTCACCGGCAACGCCAACCCCAAGCTTGGCGCCGATGTGACGCGACGTCTGGGTATCTCCCTCGGTTCGGCCACCGTCGGCCGCTTTTCGGACGGTGAAGTCAACGTCGAACTGCTCGAGAACGTGCGCGGCAAGGACGTCTTCGTCCTGCAGCCCACCTGTTCCCCGACCAACGACAACCTGATGGAGTTGCTGGTGCTGGTCGACGCGCTGAAACGCGCTTCCGCGGGCCGCATCACCGCAGCCATCCCCTACTTCGGCTACGCCCGCCAGGACCGCCGCCCGCGTTCGGCTCGCGTGCCCATCACGGCCAAGGTCGTCGCCAACATGCTGCAGGCAGTGGGCGTCCAGCGCCTGCTGACGATGGACCTGCACGCCGACCAGATCCAGGGCTTCTTCGACATCGCGGTCGACAACGTCTATGCCGCACCGGTGCTGCTCGCCGACCTCGACAAGCAGAAATACGACGATCTGCTCGTCGTTTCGCCCGACGTCGGCGGCGTGGTGCGCGCGCGCGCCTTTGCCAAGCGCATGGAGTGCGACCTGGCGATCATCGACAAGCGCCGCCCCAAGGCCAACGTGTCCGAAGTGATGAACATCATCGGTGAGGTCGAAGGCCGCACCTGCGTGATCATGGACGACATCGTCGACACCGCGGGCACGCTGTGCAAGGCGGCTGCAGCGCTCAAGGAGCATGGCGCCAAGCGCGTGCTGTCCTACTGCACGCACGCCGTGCTGTCAGGCGCTGCCGTGTCGCGCATCAACGATTCGGCGCTCGACGAACTCGTCGTCACGGACACCATCCCGCTGCGCGAAGACGCCAAGGCCTGCAACCGCATCCGCCAGGTCTCGGTGGCTTCGCTGCTCGCAGACACCATCCTGCGCATCAGCAACGAGGAGTCGGTTTCCTCGCTGTTCATGGAATAAGTATTTTGCCCGTCCGGCCTTGCGCCGGATGGGCTCTCACCGTCCTCGCCTGGTCGCGGGCTGGGACACTCATCACTCAGGAGCAACACAATGCAGATCGAATTCAAGGCCACCAAGCGTGACGCTCAAGGTACGGGTGCGAGCCGCCGCCTTCGTCGCGCAGGCCAGCTGCCGGGCATCATCTACGGCGGTGCGGGCGAAGTCAGCCTGATCACCATGGATCACAACGAGCTCTACCACCTGCTGCGCAAGGAAGCCTTCCACGCCTCCGTGCTCTCGATCGACGTCGAAGGCAAGAAGGAATCGGTGGTGCTGCGCGACTCCCAATGGCACCCGTTCAAGCAGCAAGTGCTGCACCTGGACTTCCAGCGCATTGCCGCCGGCGAGAAGATGCACCTGAAGGTGCCGCTGCACTTCTCCGGCGACGACGTCAGCCCTGCCGTCAAGCTCGGCGGCTGCATGATCTCCCACGTGATCAACGAAATCGACGTCCAGTGCCTGCCGAAGGATCTGCCCGAGTTCGTCACGGTCGACCTGTCGGCACTTGAAGCTGGTGCATCGGTGCACCTGTCGCAGGTCAAGCTGCCCGCCGGCGTCGAGCTGGTGCAGCACGGCGAAGGCGACCCTGTCGTGGCGACCGCCCTGGTGGTCAAGGGCGCTGCTGCTGAGGGCGAAGCCGAAGGCGAGCAGGCCTGAGCCTATCCGTCGCGCTGACCCGGATCACCGAGACCGACCCCGATGAGCAACGCGTTCGCACGCCCGCCTCGTCTGATCGTTGGCCTCGGCAACCCGGGTGCCGAATACTCCGAAACCCGGCACAACGCCGGGTTTTGGTTTTGTGAGCGACTCGCCGACAAACTCGGCACACGCTTCTCGCACGAATCCCGTTTCCACGGCTTGGTCGCCAACGCACGCGAAGCTGGTATGTGGCTGCTGATGCCGCAGACCTTCATGAACCGCTCCGGTCAGGCCGTCGGCGCGCTCGCGCGCTTCTACCGCATCGAACCGGCCGAAATCCTCGTCGTACACGACGAACTCGACATTCCCCCCGGCCAGTTGCGCCTCAAGTTCGGCGGCGGCCTCGGCGGCCACAACGGTCTGAAGGACACCTCCGCCCACCTCGGCACGAATGACTACTGGCGCCTGCGCATCGGTATCGGCCATCCGGGCGACCGCAACGAGGTGGTCAACTTCGTGCTCAAGCCCGCGCGACGCGAAGAGCAAGGGCAGATCGACGAAGCGATTGCCAAGGCGCTCGCCCTGTGGCCGCAGATCATGCGTGGAGAGCTCAACGCCGCGGCAACCAGGCTGAACGTCCGCCCCGCAGCACCCAAGCCGCCCAAACCATCTCAAGCACCGAAGCCCACCAAGGCACCCGACTCGCCAGCCGCGGACAATACCGGCGCCGACAACTGAGCGCCTGCGCCGACCCCTGCCCGCTCAGTACCCGACCGCCGCCAGCGCGCGCAGCGGTCCGACACGACGGATCGACTCGATCTGCTCCGGCTGACGTGTGTACAGTGTTCCGCCAAAGCACACCGCGCTCATCGAGATGCCCTCGAAGTGCTCCTGACTGCGGGGCAGCATCAGCAACCAGCCATCGGATACCAGCAGATTACAGGCTGGAAGCAGCCCATCCACGCCAGGCTCCAGGTCAAGCGCCCTGCATGCGCGAACGTAGGCCGCATGCATGCTCGCCGCAGCCTCGTGTGCCACCTCACCCTGACCGCAGCGCACGCGCACGAAGCTGTGCTTCATCGGCAGCGCAGGATGTACCGCAACGTCCTGTTCCACGACCGAATCAGGCAGCCCTGCCGCAAAGAGGCGCAGGTTCGCATTGCCTTCAGCAGGCGGCATCCACTGCACATGCTTGTGGCGCTGGCTGGCGCCAGCGGCCGTGCCCCCGTTGTAGAGGCCGATCCCGCCCGCCTCGGCCATGATTTCGGCAAGCGCGGCAAAGTCGCTGCGCGTCAGCGGCAGCAACTGCTCTTCGAACGTCCGTCGCGCCAGCACCAGATGCCCTTCGCAGAGCGGAAACTTGTTCAGGATTGCCACATGCGCATCACCTACCGGGCCAACCGTGAGTTCGGGGTCCGGGTTCAGGAAGGGGTTGAAGTTCGGATCGCGCGGCCCGCCCGGGATCGCAACCTCCTCTCCGCCCCGGCCCGCCTCTCTTTCCCCCGCAGCCAGCGGACGCTTGGTCGCATCCTTGGCTGCCAGCGAGGACACCCAGCGCACGATGAAGCGCATGCCAGCATCCTCGAGTTCAATCTGCTCGGCCTGTACCGGCTGCAACGCACCCGATGCCAGCGCGCTCCTGCTGCGCGCATCGATGGCCGCGATCCACTTGCTTGTCATCCGGTCCGTCTCCTGTTCGTTATTGGGCAAATGTAGGAGGCCCCATTGTAGGCCGGAACCACACCTGAGACCCCCAGGGCCGACACGCAACGGCAATCCGCTCGGCGGTGCAGAGCCTGTTTGGCGCCCCCGGGCGGGCACACCCTTTGGAGGCGCACACTGCGTCACGGTACAATCCCGGGTTTCCCCACACCGGATCAAGGGCGTAGCCCAAGACAAGGCTGCACGCGCACCGGAACGATCAAGGATTCACATGAGCCTGAAATGCGGAATCGTCGGCCTGCCCAATGTTGGCAAGTCGACCCTCTTCAATGCGCTGACCAAGGCCGGCATCCAGGCCGAGAACTACCCCTTCTGCACCATCGAGCCCAACGTCGGCATCGTCGAGGTGCCCGATCCGCGCCTTGCCGCGCTGTCCGAGATCGTCAAGCCGCAGAAGATCCAGCCCGCCATCGTCGAGTTCGTTGACATCGCCGGCCTGGTCGCAGGCGCCTCCAAGGGTGAAGGGCTGGGCAACCAGTTCCTCGCCAACATCCGCGAGACCGACGCCATCGTGCATGTCGTGCGCTGCTTCGCCGACGACAACGTGATCCACGTGTCGGGGAGCGTCGATCCGATCCGCGACATCGAGGTCATCGACACCGAGCTCGCGCTCGCCGACATGGCCACGGTAGAGAAGGCGCTCAACCGCTACAAGCGCCCCGCCGCTTCCGGCGACAAGGAAGCCAAGATCCTCGTCGCAGTGCTCGAGAAGTGCTTCGCCCAGCTCGACCAAGGCAAGGCCGTGCGCGCGCTCGACCTGTCGAAGGAAGAATGGGCCAGCCTCAAGCCCTTCTGCCTGATCACCGCCAAGCCGGTGCTCTACGCCGCCAACGTCGCCGAGGACGGCTTCGAGAACAACCCGCACCTGGACGCCGTGCGCGCCCATGCCGCCACCGAAGGCGCCGAAGTGGTCGCGCTGTGCGCGGCGATCGAGGCCGAGATCGCAGACCTCGAGGACGCCGACAAGAAGGAGTTCCTCGAGACCATGGGCCTGGAAGAGCCCGGCCTCGACCGTCTGATCCGCGCCGGCTACAAGCTGCTCGGTCTGCAGACCTACTTCACCGCTGGGGTGAAGGAAGTGCGCGCATGGACCATCCACGTCGGCGACACCGCACCGCAGGCCGCCGGCGTCATCCACACCGACTTCGAACGTGGCTTCATCCGCGCCCAGACCATCGCCTTCGACGACTTCATCCAGTACAAGGGCGAGGCCGGCGCCAAGGAAGCGGGCAAGATGCGCGCGGAGGGCAAGGAGTACGTGGTCAAGGACGGCGACGTGCTCAACTTTCTGTTCAACGTCTGACGATTTTTGCTGGATCTCTGTGGCGCTCAGTAGCGCTTGGTGGACAGGTTGGTCCATTTGAAATCAATGGGTTGCGTAAACAATACAGTCTGCTGAGCGTTCCTATTGTTCATCGAGGTCTGGAAAATTCGGGGGTAGCGTTGGGGGTACTCGTGTTCAACCGTGGGGGTACTTTTCCCCGCAGTGGAGTCCAACGATGCCCGAAAACCTACTCACCGACCTCAAGGTCAGGTCGGCCAAATCGACTGATCGAGACTGGAAACTTTCAGACGGCGGGGGCTTGTTCCTGCTGGTCAAGCCTACTGGCGGCAAGCTCTGGCGGTGGAAGTACCGCCTGCAAGGCAAGGAGAACCTCTTTGCCATTGGCGGCTTTCCTCAAGTAAGCCTTGCGGATGCACGTGCGGCCCGAGAGAAGGCGCGTGCCCTGGTCAAGCAAGGCATTCATCCTGCGCATGAGCGGCAGCAGGTCAAGCGGCGCAACCTCGAAGCGCTGGAAGAACGCAAGCGCGCTCGTGAAAGCTCGTTCGCCAAGGTGGCGAAAGCGTACCTGGCGGAGATCAAGCCAGTCTTTGCGCTCAGTTCCTACCGCACGAAAGAATCCCGCATCAGGAAGTACCTGTCGCCCAAGTTCGATGGGATGCCAATGAGCGACATTGGCGTGAAGCAGATTCGCCCGCTGCTGGAGGAGTGCAAGTTACACGGTGCGTGGGCGGCCATTCACGTCAAAGGCGATCTTGCGGCCATCTTCGAGTTCGCGGTGGTGCGGGGTCTGGTCGAGGCCAATCCTATTCCCAGTCTTCGCGGGCTGCTGCGCGTGCCGTTCAGCGAGAGCAAGGCCGCGATGACGCGAGAGCAAAGTAAGCGCTCCACGAACCCCATCTTCCCCGGGCTCGCTACGCCGTGATCAACTGCTCAGCC
>NZ_JBLWFG010000010.1:0-104881 GCF_048321015.1 Thauera sp. WH-2
CTTTGTTATCAGTCATGTTGTGCACCCTTCAGGGCTCGACACGGTCCGAGCACGCGCCCGCAGGCGCCGGGACAAACGAAACGGCCTGCGGCCCCAAGGCCGCAGGCTATTCAGGGCTTACATCCAGCCCTTTTCCTTGTAGTACTTCACCGCGCCCTCATGCAGCGGCGCCGAGAGGCCATCCTTGACCATGTGCTCGGGCTGGAGGTTGGCGAAGGCCGGATGCAGCTTCTTGAAGTCTTCGAAATTGTCGAACACGGCCTTGACCATGGTGTACACCGTCTCCGCCGGCACCTTGGCCGAGGTTACGAAGCTCGCGACCACGCCGAAGGTCTCCGTCGGGTTCGGATTGTTGGCATACATGCCGCCCGGCACCGTGACCTTGGCGAAGTACGGCAGCTCCGCGACGAGTTTGTCGACGCCGGGACCGGTCACGTTCACCAGCTTGGCGCCGCAGGTGGTGGTCGGATCCTGGATGTTGGCGGCCGGGTGGCCGACGACGTAGGCGAAGCCGTCGATCTTGTTGTCGCACAGGGCAGCGCCGTGCTCGTCGGGCTTGAGCTCGGAGGCAAGCGAGAAGTCATCCTTGCTCATGCCCAGCGCCGGCATCAGCATTTCCATGGTGGCGCGCTGGCCCGAGCCCGGGTTGCCGATGTTGAAGCGCTTGCCCTTGAAGCCCTCCATCGTGCTCACGCCCGCTTCCTTGCGCGCAAGCACGGTCAGCGGCTCCGGGTGCAGTGAGAAGACCGCGCGCAGGTCCGCGACCGGTCCGGAATCGGCGAACTGGGCCTGGCCCTTGACTGCGTTGTACTGCACGTCGGACTGGGCAACGCCGAAGTCGAGCTCACCGGCCTTGATGGTGTTGACGTTGTACACCGAGCCGCCAGTGCTCTCCACCGAGCAGCGCAACCCGTGCTGGGCGCGGTCCTTGTTGATCAGGCGGCAGATCGCGCCGCCGGCGGCGTAATACACGCCGGTCACGCCCCCGGTGCCGATGGTGACGAACTGCTGCTGCGCGACGGCGGGCGTTGCACCCATCGTGCCCACAAGGGCGAAGGCAGCGGCGATTGCGCTCAATTTTTTCATTGTGTACTCCTCCTGTAAGAATCCCTGCCCTGTTGTGCTTCGGGCATGCGATGAGCTGCGGCACCATGCCGCAACCCACGGAGGAAATACTTAGCACCGAACGTGCCAGGCAGAAGAAAAACAAATTAATGAATTGAAACGGTTTTTCAATCCATGCGCCGTCCCGCGTTCGGTTTTTCGGACAAATCGACCTGGCGACGTCCGAAAAACCGAACGCAGGCGCCGCGCGATCGCGCCCGTCAGCGCCCGATCGAACCACCCTCGAGCCCATGCCGGCGCAGCTTGTCGAACAGCGTGGTCTTCGCCACACGCAGGCTGGCAGCCGCGCGCGTGAGGTTGCCGTCGCAACGCGCCAGTGCCGCAGCGATCAGGCTGCGCTCGAAGGCGTCCACCGCCTCGGCCAGCGAGGGCGGGTCGACCGCATCCCTGTCGGCCTCCGCCAGCACCTCGCGACGGATCCCGAGCACCATGCAGTCCGCCATGTTGCGCAGTTCACGCACGTTCCCGCGCCAGGGATGGGCAAGCAAGCGCTGCATCAGCTCGGGCGGGCACTCGGGCACCGGCAGGTCATGGCGCTGCGCGGACTGCTGCAGGAAATGCTGGAACAGCAGCGGAATGTCCTCGCGCCGCTCGCGCAGGGGCGGCAGCTCGATCATGACCACGTTGAGGCGGTAGTACAGATCCTCGCGGAAGCTGCCCTCGTCCGCGCGCTGGCGCAGGTCGTCCTTGGTGGCCGCCACGATGCGGGTATCTACCGGAACCAGCTGATTGCCGCCCAGGCGCTCCAGGCAGCGCTCCTGAAGTACGCGCAGCAGCTTGATCTGCGCCTGCACCGGCATACTCTCGATCTCGTCGAGGAAGAGCGTGCCGCCGCTGGCATGTTCGATTTTCCCCACGCGCCGACGCGCCGCACCGGTGAAGGCGCCGGCCTCATGCCCGAACAGCTCGCTGTCGAGCAGATGCTCGGGCAGACCGCCGCAGTTGATCGCGACGAAGTTCCCGCGCGCGCGCCGACCGAGCTCGTGCAGGCAGCGCGCCACCCGCTCCTTGCCGGTGCCGGTTTCGCCATGCACCAGGACGTCCACATCCTTGTCGGCGAGGCTGGTCACCAGTTCGCGCAGCTTCACCATGGCCGGCGATTGGCCAATCAGGTACTGCCCTGCACCCGCACGCTGTGCGAGCTGGCTGCGCAACTGCTGAACCTCGCGGCTCAGGCGGCGCTTCTCCAGGGCGCGCCGCACCACGTCCAGCAGGTGGGCCGAGGCGAAGGGCTTGGTGATGAAATCGTAGGCACCGGCACGCATCGCCTCCACCGCATGACTGACGCCACCGTGGCCGGTGATCATGATCACCGGCAAGCTCTCATCCCGGCTCTGCAGCGATTGCAGCAGGCTCATGCCATCCTCGCCGGGGAGGCGCATATCAGTCACCACGACATCGACCCCCGCGCCGTCAAGGTGACGGCGCGCCTCTTCCGCCGAGCCCACGGCAACTGCCGGAATACCCGCGATCTCGAAGGCCTGCTCGCAACCGAGACGCAGATGCGGGTCGTCCTCCACGAGCAGAACCGCGTGTTCGCTCATGCCTTGTCCTCCTTGTGCGGCGGCAAACCGATACGAAAGCTCGCCCCGCCACCCTCGCCGTTGCGCGCGCTCAACGTGCCGCCGAACTCGTGCACGATGTCGCGGGATATCGCCAGCCCAAGGCCCAAACCAACGCCCCGTGGCTTGGTGCTGAAGAAGGGTTCGAACAGGCGTGCACGCACGCCTTCGGCGAGGCCCCTCCCTGTGTCGCTGACCACGATCGCGTCGGGCCAGTCGGCGACACCCTCGATCTCGATTGTCAGCCTGCGCGTCGGGCACCCCTCCATCGCGTCCGCCGCATTGCCGAACAGATTGACCAGCACCTGCTCCAGGCGGCCACGGTCACACCAGACCCGCGCCGTCGCCGGTACCCGGGCCACCACCTCCACACCCTGTTTCTGCAGCCGGTGATCGACCAGGCGCAGGGCGGCGTCAACCGCTTCGCTCAGCCGGACCTCGCCCGGCTGAGCGGGCGATTTGCGGGCGAAGTCGCGCAGCGGCGTGATGATGCCATCCATGCGCCCCACCATCTCGGCGACCAGTTCCAGATTGCGCGCCGCCTTGTCTGTGGCGCCACGGCGCAGGTACTCGGCGGCATTGTCGTTGAGCGTGGACAGCGCGCCCAGCGGCTGCGACAGCTCGTGGGTAATGCCCGTGGCCAGTTGCCCGAGCGCGGCGAGCCTGGCGGCATGGACGAGTTCGTCCTGTGCAGTGCGCAGTTCCGCCTCGGCCGCCTTACGTTCGGCGACTTCACGCTGCAGGCGCTCATTGGTTTCGCGCAGCGAACGCGTACGGCGCTCGACGGTGGTCTCGAGAACGCGGTTGGCCTCTGCAAGCAGTGCCTGGGTAGCAAGCTTCTGACGCACGATACGACGCCGCTGCAGCAGATAGGCCAATGCCATGAGCAGGACCGTGCCCGCACTGAAGACCAGCGCTGCATGGCTGAACGCTTCGGCACGCAGGCTGCGCAGATTCGAGAACAGGACCACGCGCCAGCCCGTGCGCTCGAGCAGCTTGAGCACCACCCGATAACGTGCGGCGTCGAGCCGGCCGGCGCCGTCTGCGGTCAGCACCAGGGCGGGCAGAGTCGCCTCCTCAGGGGGGCTCCCGGTACGCAGGGGCAGCGGGACGACAAAGGGCACGATCTCCTCGTCGTCGTAGAGCCGGCTGGCCCGCGCGGTAGCATGGGCGAGCGCACTCATCGGCTCGAGTGCGCTGTAGCGCCAGCCACTGACTGCGCTCATGATCACGACTCCATTGCTGTCCGCGATCAGCGCGGGCTCCTCGAGCGCCTCAAGGGCCTGCTGCAGCACCCCCAGATCGATCTTGACCGCCACGACACCGACGACCTCCTCACCGTCGCGGATCGGACGCGAGACGAAATACCCCGCATCCTCGCCTGCCTCCCCCACGGAGAAGTCACGCCCGGTGAGCCCCCCCCGGGCCCAGCGGAAATAACTGCGGAAGGACAGGTCCTCGCCCGGCGCAGCGGCCGAGGTGTCACGACCCGCCGCAGCCAGCAGCCGGCCATCGGCATCGAGCAGGTAGATCAGGCGCGCGCCGACCTGATCGTTGAGCGCATGCAGGAAGGCTTGCACCCGCGCCGCCAGCACAGGGTCGCCGGGCGCCAACAGCCAGGCGCGAAGGTCCGGGTTGAGCTCGAGCGTGCCGGGGATGTGCTCAAGCCGCAGGATGATGCTATCGACCGCCGCAGCGAGCAGTTCCAGCCGATGATTGGCCTCCACACGCATGCGTTCGGCGCCGAGCCGCTCGCTGATGCGGTAGGCCTGCACGGCCGCGGCGAACACGCAGCACAGGGCCAGCGCCAGCCAGACACGCTGCCCGAGCCATTCCCGGCGCCTCACTCCGCGTTCGATCAAGCCTGCCCTCCGTCCCCGACCACGCCCGAACGGGCCGACCGAGAGCATACCCGCAGCGGCCCCGATCGGCGACAACGCCAGGCCCGAGGCCGCCCGCCGCCCCCGCATGAAGGGAGGCGGCATTGCGATCAGGGGTAGAGGCCGCGCTCGGCGCGCGCTTCGAGCACGCGATGGCAGGCGATGATGAAAGCCGCGGTGCGCAGCGACACCTTCTTGTCGGCAGCCACGTGCGAGATCGCGGCGAAGGCGTTGACCATCAGGCGCTCGAGGCGCTCGTTGATCTCCTCCTCGGTCCAGAAGAAGCTCGAGAAGTCCTGCACCCACTCGAAATAGGACACAGTCACGCCGCCGGCGTTGGCCAGCACGTCGGGCACCACCAGCACGCCACGTTCGCGCAGCACATCGTCGGCCGCCGGCGTGGTCGGACCATTGGCGCCTTCGACGACGATACGGGTGCGGATGCGCTCGGCGCGCGCCGGGGTGATCTGGCCCTCGAGCGCAGCCGGGACGAGGAAGTCGCACTCGATCTGCCAGAAGTCCTCGATGTCGATCGGCGCGGCGCCCGGAAAGCCGGCGAGCCCGCCGTTCGCGGCCACGTGCGCGAGCGCCGCGGGGATGTCGATGCCGTGCTCGTTGGCCAAGGTCGCGGTATGGTCGGCCACCGCCAGCACGCGCGCGCCGGCCTCGTGGAACAGGCGCGCGGCGATGCCGCCGACGTTGCCGAAGCCCTGCACGACCACGCGCGCGCCGTCGATCTGCAGGCCGATCGTGCGGCCGGCCTCGCGCGCGGTGATGAACACGCCGCGGCCGGTGGCTTCCTGGCGGCCCAGGCTGCCGCCGAGCGCGATCGGCTTGCCGGTGACGACGCCGGTGGCGGTGCCGCCGCGGTTCATCGAGAAGGTGTCCATCATCACCGCCATGGTCATCGCGTTGGTGCCAACGTCCGGCGCCGGGATGTCGCGATCGGGGCCGATGATCACGCCGATCTCGGAGGTGTAGCGCCGGGTGATGCGCTGTAGCTCGCCCTTGCTGACGCTGTTGGGGTCGACGCGGATGCCGCCCTTGGCGCCGCCGAAGGGCAGGCCGACCGCGGCGTTCTTGATGGTCATCCAGCCGGCGAGCGCCATCACCTCATTGAGCGTCACGTCGGGGTGGAAGCGCACACCGCCCTTGCCCGGGCCGCGCGACAGGCTGTGCTGCACGCGGTAGCCCTCGAAGTGGGCAACGGTGCCGTCGTCGCGCTCGATCGGCACATCCACGATCAGCGTGCGCTTGGGGCGGATCAGGGTCTCGACCCAGCGCTCGAGCGAGCCGAGGTAGGGGCGCACACGCTCGATCTGCTGCACGAAGCTGGCCCAGGGTTCGGGCGCGGCCGGGTTGAGGTAGGACAGGCCGCCCAGCTTGTCGAAGGAGGCGGGGTTCGGGGGGGTGGCGCTCATGTGCGGTGTCTCCGGGGTGGGGAAGCGCACATTCTGTTGTCCCCGCCGCGCAGGGTGGATGCCGTTGGATCATCAGGTCATGCGTTCAACGCATAACCTTTGGATGCCGCCGCTTGGGGCTCACCCACCCGGGGGCGTCGCCCCCCGTGGTCACCCCGTCACCCCCGATCGCCACCTTCCACGGCGCCCGTCAGGTACGCCCACAGGCGCAGCAGCTCGGGCCGGGTGTTGGCGCGGTCGCGGTACAGCCGCACCTCCATCTCCAGCGTCCAGCGCGCATCGCCGGCGGGCGCGATCTCGCCGCGCGCCAGCTCGCGCGCCACCGCGCTCTCGGGCAGGAACGCGAGGCCGTGGCCGGCGAGCAGCATCGCCTTGAGGCTCTCGGCCATGTCGGATTCGTACTGCAACGCCAGATGTGCGGGCTGGCCGGCGCGATCGAGGATGGTGTCGACCATCCGGCGCAGGTAGGTGTTCGGTCCGTATCGCAGGAAGGGAATCGGCGCTGCGGGCGTGCCCGGCAACCGCCAGCGTCCGCTCGCGGCGAGACTGCGCGGCAGATAGGGCCGCACCGCCTCGGTGGCGAGCTTGAGCCCGTCGAAGCGCGCGGGGTCCAGCCACACCGGGTAGGCCGGATGGTGGTAGCAGAGCAGGAGGTCGCAGCCGCCCTCGACCAGGCTGCTGACCACGTCATGCACGTTGCCCGCCATCAACCGCGTGGGCACGGCGCCGAAGTCCTGCCGCAGCCGCGCCAGCCAGGCCGGAAAGAAGGCAAAGGCGAGCGTGTGCGGCACCGCGAAGGCGAGCACGCCGCCGGCCACCGGCTGCAGGCCGCGCGCCAGCGCACGCGCCGAGTGCAGCCGGCTGATGAGATCGGCCGCGGGGCCCTTGAAGGCCTCACCCGCTGCGGTGAGCTGCGTCGGGTAGGCGCTGCGATCGACCAGCGGCGCACCCAGCCAGGCCTCCAGCGCGCGGATGCGGCGCGAGAAGGCGGGCTGCGACACGTGGCGCTGCTCGGCCGAGCGCGAAAAGCTGCCGGTCTCGGCGAGGCTGAGAAAATCCTCCAGCCATTTCAGCTCCATCCGCCCACCTCCGCGCCCGGTGCAGGGCCATGGCCGTGCGGCCCGCGCTCCGCATGCTCGACGGCACGCGGACGGAACCGCCACCACGGCAGTTCGCGGTTCATCGCCAGCACCTCGCCGCTGCGCGCGGGCGTGTAGCCGGGCAGGGCGGACAAGCTGTGCTGCCAGGCCCCGGTACGCAGCAGATCGAGCAGGGCCTGCGTCGCCGGCTGCGCCAGGCTGCTCTTGAGGCACGCGAGGAAATACTGCTCTTCGGCCAGCGGCACGAAATCCAGCCCCAGCGCCTGCGCCCCGGCCTCGATACCGAAACCCGCATCCGCGCGCCCGGTGGCGATTGCGCGCGCCACCGCAGCATGCGAAGGCTCGACCTCGGCGTATCCGCGGATGCGCTCGGGGGCGATCCCCGCCTCGGCCAGCAGTTCGTCCAATAGCACGCGGGTGCCGGTACCCAGCGCGCGGTTGACGAAGCGCGCGCCCTTGTCGGCCAGGTCGGTCAAGGTCTCGAGCCCGAGCGGATTGCCGGGCGCCACGATCAAGCCCTGCCTGCGGCGCGCAAAGCCGATCAGCTTGTGCCGCCCGGGGCGCAGCAGCGGCTTATAGGTGCGCTGCGTCAGCGAACCCTGGGCGGGCGCGATGCGCACATGAAAGCCCGCCATTTCGCAGCGCCCCTCGTTGAGCGCACGAATCGCGTCCACGCTGCCGGAAAAGCGGATGTCCAGATGCAGTCGCGCCTGGCGCGCATGCTCGGCGAGCGCCACGAGCGCCTCATCGTGGCTGGCATGGAAGGTGAGCACATGCGCGCTTTCGTCGAAGGCCACGGCGAAGGCGCGCTCCAGGTCAGCGCGCAAGGCCTCGATCTGCGGCAACAGGCGCGCCTGGGCCTGGCGCTCGGCCCACAGCAGCTTGGCGCCGAAGTCGGTCAGGCGCGCGGCCTGGCCCTTCTCCCACAGGATCAGGGGCTGGCCGAGCGCCGCGTCCCAGCGCTTGAGCTCACCCCAGACGTGGCGATACGACAGGCCGAGCTGGCGCGCGGCGGCCGAGATCGACCCCTGGTCGCTGACCGCCTGTAGCAGATCGAGCAGCGGATTGCGGATCAGCGCCGGTGCGGCTTCGGTCCCGAGCGTGTAATTGAGGCTGATCCTATGCATTTCTTTTCATATTGATCGCGGTTTCCAGGCTCCATAGATTGGCGCAACACGAGGACGCCGGGCAATGCCACAGCCCCAGGAAAACCAGCGCCCACCCCGGAGCTAACCAAAGGAGACACCCACATGACGTCCCTACTCGCAGCATTGTCGCGCAAGCACCTCCGCACCGCTGCAGCCGCCAGCCTGCTCGCGCTGCTGCCGTTGTCCGCGCAGGCCGAAGGCCCCTCCATCGTCGTCGCCTCGACCACGTCGACCGAGCAGTCCGGCCTTTTCGGGCACATTCTGCCGCAGTTCAAACAGGCTGCCGGCATCGACGTGAAGGTCGTTGCGCTCGGTACCGGCCAGGCCCTGGACGTCGGCCGCCGCGGTGATGCGGACGTGGTGTTCGTGCACGACGCCGCAGCGGAGCAGAAGTTCGTCGACGAAGGCCACGGCATCGAGCACCGCAAGGTCATGTACAACGACTTCGTACTGATCGGTCCCAAGGACGACCCGGCCGGCACCCACGGCAAGGACATCACCGCCGCCCTGCAGAAGCTGGCCGCCACCAACGGCAATTTCGTGTCGCGCGGCGACAAGAGCGGCACGCACGCCGCCGAGCTGCGCTACTGGAAGGCCGCCGGGGTCGACAACAAGGGCGCCGGCTACAAGGAATGCGGCTGCGGCATGGGTCCGGCGCTGAACATGGCGGCATCGAGCGGCGCCTACGTGCTCGCCGACCGCGGCACCTGGCTCAGTTTCAAGAACCGCGCAGGCCTCGCGGTGCTGGTCGAGGGAGACACCCGCCTCTTCAACCAGTACGGCGTGATGGTGGTGAATCCGGAACGCCACCCACATGTGAAGACGGCCGAGGCGCGCAAGTTCGTGGAATGGGTAGTGTCACCTGCCGGGCAGGACGCGATCGCGTCGTACAAGATCGAAGGCGAGCAGTTGTTCTTCCCGAACGCGGGCAAGTAAGCACGGCGGACAGCCGAGAACGCGACGGCCGCGGGCAATGCTCGCGGCCATTTCGTTTCTGCGCGGAGCCGTTCATCCCCGGACCGGCAGCGCCGTCTTGTCGATCACCCGCCGCAGCACGAAGCTCGAATGCACCCCGGTCACCCCAGGAATGCGGGTGATGCGGTTGAGCAGCAGTTCCTGGTAGCCGTCCATGTCGGCGACGATGACCTTCAGCTGGTAGTCGGCGTCCTGGCCAGTGATCAGCAGGCATTCGAGCACCTGCGGGATCTTCTCGACCTCCGCCTCGAAGTGAGCGAAGCGCTCCGGCGTATGGCGGTCCATCGAGATGTGGATCAGCGCCATCAGCGACAGACCGAGCTTCTTCGCATCGAGCAGCGCACGGTAGCCGATCACCAAGCCGGACTCCTCCAGCGCGCGCAGCCGGCGCAGGCAGGCCGAGGGCGAGAGCGCAATGCGATCCGCGAGCTCCTGGTTGCTGATACGGCCATCCTGCTGCAGCAGGCCCAGAATCTGACGGTCGTAGCGGTCGAGTTGCATTATCGGGCGCCCCATTTCACATGTGACGCACATTCTTGCGCGAAAACTCAAATTCGTAAATCTTTCTGCGCAAAGATACCCTTTTGCAGCGCAACAACGCAATCGTCTGCCTCAGCTGGCCGCGTAAACTTTCGTCCATCGAATAACGCCACGCCCCCCGAGGACCGCGCCATGATGTTGCAGAATCCCGCCGCCAAATACCGCCCCTTCGCCCCGATCGCGCTCGCCGACCGCCAGTGGCCGAACAAGGTCATCGACCGCGCCCCGATCTGGATGAGCACCGACCTGCGCGACGGCAACCAGGCGCTGTTCGAGCCCATGAACGTCGAGCGCAAGATGCGCATGTTCCGCACCGTGTGCGACATCGGCTTCAAGGAGATCGAGGTGGGCTTTCCGTCCGCCTCGCAGACCGACTTCGACTTCGTGCGCACCCTCATCGAGGGCGGTCACATCCCGGCGGACGTCACCATTCAGGTGCTCACCCAGGCGCGCGAGGACCTCATCCGCCGCACCATGGAGTCGGTACGCGGCGCGCCGCGGGCGATCATCCACGTCTATAACGCCACCTCGCCCACCTTCCGCGAGGTCGTGTTCGGCATGCAGAAGCCGCAGGTGGTGGCGCTCGCGGTGTCGGCGGTACGGCTCATCAAGCAGATCGGCGAGCAAATGAGGACGGAGTGCGGCACCGAGATCCGCCTCGAGTACAGCCCGGAGACCTTCTCCGCCACCGAGCTCGACTTCGCCAAGGAAGTCTGCGACGCCGTCACCGCGGAATGGGGCGCGACGCCGGACAACAAGGTCATCCTCAACCTCCCGGCCACCGTCGAGGTGTCGACGCCCAACGTTTACGCCGACCAGGTCGAGTGGATGCACCGTAACCTCGCGCGCCGTGACGGCGTCGTGCTCTCGCTCCACCCGCACAACGACCGCGGTAGCGGCATCGCCGCCGCCGAGCTCGGCATGATGGCCGGCGCCGACCGCGTCGAAGGCTGCCTGTTCGGCAACGGCGAGCGCACCGGCAACGTAGACATCGTCACCCTCGCGCTCAACATGTACACGCAGGGCGTGTCGCCCGGGCTCGACTTCTCCGACATCAACGCGGTTGCACGCACCGTCGAGTACTGCAACCAGTTGCCCATCCACCCACGCCACCCCTATGTGGGGGATCTCGTATTCACGGCCTTCTCCGGCTCCCACCAGGACGCCATCAAGAAGGGATTCACCGCCCACAAGGCGGATGCACCGTGGAACGTACCCTACCTCCCGATCGACCCCGCCGACGTCGGCCGCAGCTACGACTCCGTGATCCGGGTGAATAGCCAGTCCGGCAAGGGCGGCATCGCCTACCTGCTCGAGACCGAGTACGGCATCGCAATGCCGCGCCGCCTGCAGGTGGAGTTCTCGCGCGAGGTGCAGCAGGTCACCGACGCCAGCGGCGGCGAAATGTCGGCGTCGGCAATCTGGAACCTCTTCCGCAGCACTTATCTCGACACCGTCACGCCGGTGCGCTACGTCGAGCACCATCTGTTCGAGCACGGCGAGGCACAGGGCATCCGCCTGGTGGTGGAGATCGGCGGCACCCGACACCTGCTCGTAGGCGAGGGCAATGGCCCGATCGACGCCGCCATCCACGCCTTGCGCGGCGCCGGCATTGACGTCCAGGTGCGCAGCTTCGAGGAGCGCTCGATCACCCCCAGCGAGGACGGCGGCAACGCCCAGGCCTGCGCCTTCCTCGAGCTCACCGAGGCAGGCGGGCAAGGCGGCGACCGCTACGGCGTGGGGGTGGACGGCAACATCGTCACCGCCTCGATCCGCGCCATCATCAGCGGCATCAATCGCCTGCAGCCGGCGCGCGCAGAGGCGCCGGCAGAAAAGGCGGCCTGAAGCGCGCGGCGGGCGCTTCTGCGCGCCCCATCCCGAACGCCCCCTGGGCAGGAACGTGCCCAGGGCATGAAAAAAGAACGCAGTCACCGGCGCCCTCCGTTCAGACGGGTCGTTGCCCCAGCCGTTGCCCCGCGACCTCCCCGATCATCGCTACCAAGGTCAGGTAGGGCCATCACGAGTATTTTTTAGCCTGTGTGTAAAAGCACACTACCGGGTGGTTTCGGGCGAATGGCACAATCCGGACGAGCGCGACCACCTGCCGGACAACCATGCCGGGCCGGCAGAGCGGCTGTGCGCGCGAATCCACCACCTCATCCCCCGTGACTCCTCGCGTCTCCCCCTGCTGGGCATCCCCCAAGCCGTTCCCGACAACGAACCCGCGAGCGGCGGCCTCGACAAGCAACCGTTCAGCCCCAAGCGCACGCGCACGGTATGGTGCTCGAAAACGCTTGTGCGCCCTGCTTCTTGGACTGATGTTTGCCGTCGCATTCAAGCTGGCAATCGGCGCCGAGCCGGGCCCATCCGCCACCGCGGCGGGCGAGGGCGCAAACGTGCGCCTGTGCATCGATCCCGACTGGGCTCCCTATGAATGGCTGGACGAACAGGGCCGCCATCGCGGCATCGCCGCCGACCTGACCCGGCTGATCGCGGCACGTGCCGGCCTGCGCCTGAGCATCGTCCAAAGCACCAGTTGGGATGAGAGTCTGTCACTGGCCCGTACCGGCAAGTGCGACGCCCTTTCCTTCCTCAACGAGACGCCGGAGCGAGCGGGCTGGCTCAGTTTCACCCGCCCATACTTCTTCGACCGCAACGTCATCATCACCCGCGCCGAACACCCGGACATCGCCAGCCTGGCGGACCTGCCCGCCGGGACGATGATCGCGCTACCTACGGCGACCTCGATCATCGAGCAGGTCGGACGTGACTTCCCCGGGTTGCGTATCCTGCCGGTCGCCTCGCTCGGAGGCGGAAGCCCTCGGCATGGTCGAGCAGCGCGAAGCTGAACTCACCCTGCGTGCCCTCACCATCGTCGCACACACGATCAAGACCGAAGGTTGGTTCAACCTCAGGATCGCCGGCGGGGTACCCGCGTACGGCAACCGCATGCGCATCGGCATCGTCGGCAAGCGCCCGGAGCTGCTTGCCGCGCTCGACGCCGCAATCGCATCCCTGACGCCAGAGGAGGTCGACGAGATCGTCAACCGGCACGTCGCGATCGATGTTGCATCCGGGGTTGACCGCCTCCTCCTCCTCCGGATCAGCGCAGGCTTCTTCCTCTTGCTGCTGTTGGCCTATCTTTGGATCCGGCACCTGCGTGGGGTGAACCAGCGCCTGGCCGCACTCGGCAAACAGTTGGGCGAGGATATTGCAGCGCGCCAGCGCGCAGAGCAGGCGCTCAAGGAGAGTGAGGAGCGCTACCGCTCGCTGGTGGAAATGGCGCACGAGAGCATCATCGTGGTGCAGGACGAGCGGGTGGTGTATTGCAATCCGGCCTTCCACGAACTCGTCGGCTACAACATGCGCGAACTGGCGCGGATCGACGCCATAGAAGGATTGATCCACCCAGACGACCAGCAGCGTGCGCGCGAGAACCACACCAGGCGTATCACCGGAGAGGAAGCTGAGCAGCGCTATCCGCTGCGGCTCGTACACAAATCGGGCCGCCTGCTGTGGGCAGAAACCAGCGGCGTGTCGATCCGCTGGAACGAGCGGCCCGCAACCCTGAACATCGTCAACGACATCACTGCGCGAATCGAAGCAGAGGAGAAGATCAAGCACCTCGCGCAGCACGACACGCTCACCGGTCTACCCAACCGCGCACTGCTGTTCGAGCGCCTCGAACGTGCGCTTGCCGCCGCCCAGCGCAACCATCATCTGCTGGCGGTCCTGTTCATCGATCTGGATGGCTTCAAACCGGTCAACGACCGGTACGGCCACGACATCGGCGACGCCCTTCTGCAAGCAGTCGCCCAGCGTCTGCAGGGCCTGGTGCGCGAGTCCGACACCGCAGCTCGGATCGGCGGCGACGAGTTCGTCGTACTGCTGCCGATGATCGCAGCCGACGAGGACGCCGACAACGTCGCCGGCAAGCTGCACACCGCCCTGGCCAGCCCCTTCGACATCCACGGTCAGCGCATCATCATCTCGGGCAGCATCGGTGTCGCGCTGTATCCGCGCGATGGCGACAGCGCCCCAGCGTTGATGCAACGTGCGGACTGCGCGATGTACCGGGAAAAGCAGATCGCGCACGCACGCTGATCCAGCACTCGCACCGCAGAGGCCGCGCTGGCAGCATCGCCCACCGTCTCCTACAATGCGTTCGTCATTTACAGAGACTCTGTCATGTGCGCTTCCATCGCCACGTTCCGAGCACGCATCGGTCCCGGCCTCTGCGCCCTGGCCATCGCCACCTGCCTGCTGCCGACCGCCGGTTTCGCCCAGGCCACAGACGCCGTGCAGGCCAGCGCACCGCCGGCAATGCTCGCGCTGCATGACGACGGAAAGCTCGACCCCGCCGGTTACTGGATCAGCGAGAAGCTCGACGGCGTGCGCGCATTGTGGGACGGACAACGGCTACGCTTTCGCAGCGGGCGCGAAATCGTCACCCCCGCGTGGTTCATCGCCGCGCTGCCCGCAACGCCGCTGGACGGCGAACTCTGGATCGACCGCCGAAATTTCGACGCACTCTCAGGCCTGATCCGCCGCGAGGATCCGCATGACCCCGCTTGGCGCCACGTGCGCTACATGCTCTTCGACCAGCCCGGCGGCGCGGGCGATTTCAGCACCCGGCTACAGGCGCTGCGGCAGATCGTCGCCAGCACCGCGTGCCCCTGGCTGCAACTGGTGCCGCAGCAGCGCATAGCCAACCGCGCTGCCTTGCAGCGCATGCTCGAGGAGACCTTGGCCGGTGGCGGCGAAGGGCTGATGCTCCACCGTGCCGACGCGCAGTGGGAGCCCGGTCGCAGCGCCGCCTTACGTAAGCTCACGCCCTGGCTTGACGCCGAGGCACGCGTCATCGGCTACGTTCCCGGCAAGGGCCGACTCCAGGGCAAGGTCGGCGCACTGCTCGTCGAGACCGATGACGGCCGCCGCTTTCGTATCGGCAGCGGCCTCACCGACGCCCTGCGCGCCGCACCGCCGCCGCTCGGTGCGCTCGTCACCTATCGCTACCGCGAACTCACCCCGGGCGGCCAGCCGCGCTTCCCACGCTTTCTTCGAGAGCGGGTACTCCCCTGAGAGCGGATCATCGGCGGCGCCAATACGGGTCACGACCCCGCATTCGATGAAACATCTGTGCACGTGGCGCCCCCGCGACCCGCTGGTCCGCTCACCCCTCCAGCTGCAGCGCCGCCAGCCGTGCGTACAGCCCGCCCTGGCGGCGCAGGTCGGCCGGGGTGCCGGTCTCGACGATACGGCCGGCGTCCATCACCACGATGCGGTCCACTTTCTGCACCGTCGCCAGGCGGTGCGCGATGATCAGTGTGGTGCGCCCCTGCATCGCGGCGGCCAGGCCCTGCTGCACCAGGATCTCGGATTCGGCGTCGAGCGCACTGGTAGCTTCATCGAGCAGCAGGATGGGCGCCCCCTTGAGGATCGCACGCGCGATCGCGATGCGTTGGCGCTGGCCGCCCGAGAGCCGGGTGCCACGCTCGCCGAGGAAGGTCGCATAGCCCTCGGGCAGGCGGGAGATGAACTCATCGGCCACAGCGGCGCGGGCGGCAGCGATCACATCGTCGTCACGGGCGTCGGGGCGGCCGTAACGGATATTGTCCAGCGCGCTCGCGGAGAAGATCACCGGGTCCTGCGGGACGATGGCGATACGCGCGCGCAGGGCGCGCAAGGGCAACGTGCGGAGGTCGCGGCCGCCGATGCATACCCGGCCGTCGGACACCTCGTAGTAGCGCATCAGCAGCTGGAACAGGCTGGTCTTGCCCGCACCGGACGGGCCGACCAGCGCGACCTTCTCGCCTGCAGCGATCTGCAGCGAGACGTCGTCGAGCGCCGCCACAGCCGGGCGCGCGGGGTAGCGGAAAACGACGTGCTCGAGCTCGATTCGAGCCTCCGCAACCGAATCCGCCTGCGCAACGGTCGATGCGCCCGGAGACCTATCCCGTGGCAGCGGGCAATCCCGCCCCCACGGCGCCGGTGCAGCCATCTCCGCATCGCGGATCGCCGGCTCGGCGTGCAGCAGCTCCAGCAGGCGTCCGGTGGCACCGCTCGCACGCATCACGTCACCCCATACCTCGGCCAGCGTGCCGGCGCCGCCCGCCACCAGCGCAGCGTAGATCACGAAGGCGCCAAGCTCGCCCACCGACAGTGCGCCCGCCTGCACCTGGCGCGCGCCGATCCACAGCACGAAGATGATCGTGCCCATCACCGCGGCGATGATCAGCCCGGTGAGCACCGCGCGCACCCGCGTGCGCCGCACCGCGGTGGCGAAGCTGGTCTCGGCGCGCGCAGCGAAGCGCGCGGCCTCGTTGTCCTCCTGCGTGAAGGCCTGCACCGTGGGCATGGCGTTGAGGATCTCGCCGGCAAGCGCCGACGCATCGGCAATGCGGTCCTGCGCCTCGCGCGACAGGCTGCGCACGCGGCGACCGATGAGGGTGATCGGCAGCGCAATCAGGGCCATCAGCCCGAAGATGAGGCCGAAGAGCTGCACGCTGGTGACCGCCAGCATCACCATGCCGCCGGCGAACTGGAACAGGCTGCGCAGGCCCATCGAGATCGAACTCCCCACCACGGTCTGCACCAGCGTCGTATCACCCGTGAGCCGGGACAGCACCTCACCGGTCTGCAGGGTCTCGAAGAACTGCGGTGACTGGCGCAGCACACGCGCGTACACCGCGCTACGCAGATCGGTGGTGACCCGCTCGCCGATCCACGACACGGTGTAATAGCGCGCCGCCACGGCCGCCGCCCAGAACACCGCGAGGCCGAAGAGCGCAACGAAGCGCCCGTCCAGACCTTGCGCGCCGAACAGCCCTCCGCCCGCCGCTGCCCCGGTGCGGGCTACGCCAGCCGCAGACACGCCGCCGAAGCCCGCATCGATCAGGTCACGAAACGCCAGCGGTACAACGAGAATCGCTGCCGATCCCAGGCACAGCAACAGGAAGGCGAGAGCCACCCGCCCACGGTAGGGGCGCAGGAAGGGGAGCAGGCCGCGCAGGGTGGAGAACGCTCGGCGCGGAACGGGGGCATCGGTGTCGGGCATACAGAATTATTGCCGCTTCGCCCGTTCGCCGACAGCCCGCCCGCACTGGGCTATGCTTCGGTCAGTGCCCACCCACCGCCACCGATCCGCCCTCATGAAAGCGCACATCCTGCAGCACGTTCCCTTCGAAGGCCCCGCTTACATCGGCCAATGGCTGGCACAACGGGGGGCCGACATCCGCTACACCCGCTTCTGGGCCTCCCCCGCGCTGCCCGACCCGGCTGAGGTCGGACTGCTGGTGGTGATGGGCGGACCGATGAGCGTCAACGACGAAGCGGAATTCCCCTGGCTGGTGGAAGAGAAGCGCTTCATCGCCGAAGTAATCGCCCTCAATCGCCCGGTGCTGGGCATCTGCCTCGGGGCGCAACTCATCGCCAGCGCCCACGGTGCACGCGTGTATCGCAATGCCGAGAAGGAAATCGGCTGGTTCGAGGTTGCGGCCGCCACGTCCGCAGGCAGCACGGATCACACGGACACGCCGGTACCGCGCTTCGAATTCCCGGCGCGCACCGCCGTGCTGCACTGGCACGGCGAGACCTTTGACCTGCCGCCTGGCGCTCGACTGCTCGCCAGCAGCGCCGCCTGCAGACACCAGGCCTTCCAGCTCGGCGAACGCACGGTAGGCCTGCAATTCCACCTCGAGATGACGCCCGAAAGCCTGCACGCGATCGTCCACCACTGCCGCGACGAGCTCGTGCCGGCGCGCTGGATTCAGGACGAGGCTACGATCCTGGACGGGGCACCGGATCACTTCGCCATGACCCACGCCTTGATGGATCGCCTGCTCGACTGGCTCACACGCACGCCACACACAGCACACGCATGACTTCAGAGCATGCAGAACGGATCGACAGAATGGTGCAACCCTGTCCCGCAGATCCAAGCTCACACACCGCATTTCCGGGAGATCCGCCATGTCCTTCGCAAGCCCCGCAGCGCCTCCATCCTTCCTGCGCGCCCTGCTGCTCGCGCTCTGCACGCTGCTGCTGACCGGCCTCACCGGCTGCGCGAGCTTCACGCATCGGGAGCAGGTGCGCATCAACGTCGTCGGGCTGGAGCCAATTCCGGGCGAAGGCATGGAGATGCGCTTCAAGGTGAAGCTGCGTGTGCAGAACCCCAATGAGCGCGCGATCGATTTCGACGGCATCGCGCTCGACCTCGACCTCAACAATCGCCCCTTCGCCAGCGGCGTCAGCGACCGCAGCGGCAGCGTGCCGCGTTTCGGCGAGGCGCTGATCGAGATCCCGGTGTCGGTCTCGGCCATCGCAGTAGTGCGTCAGGCGCTGGGAGTGATCGAAGGCGAGGGCAAGGCCGAAGTACCCTACACCTTGCGCGGCCGGCTCGCCGGCGGGCTGATCGGCAGCATGCGTTTTTCGGATTCCGGCACCCTGAAGCTGCCCGAACCATTGAAGACGCCACGCTGACCGGCGGCACGTCTTGCGGAACCCGGGTTTGACCCAGCGCATGAACACCTCATCACGGGGCGTCTAGAATGCAGCGACACTTCCGCCCTCCACAGGGACACATACCGAACGCATGGACAACGACCGCCCCACCGGGCCTGCACTGACCCTGACGCTGGACGAGGCCACGCGGGCGCTCAGCGCCAGCGTCGCGCCCGACGCCCGCTTCCCGCGTGTCGACGCGATGTGGCTGCGCAGCCGGCTCGAAGCCGCCGGCTACGGCAAGCTGCAGATCCGGCCCGAGCCGATCAAGCACCTGATCGCACGCTACAACGCGGGCGAGACCGTGCCGCCGATCGAGATCGCCCATTGTGTCGATGCCAGCCTCGAGCTCGTAGTCGCACTCGATGGGCTCACCGCGCGCCTGAACCTCGTTCCCCCCAAGGGTGGCAAGCCCGCCACCGAATCCGATCTGCGTGCGCTGCTCGCAAGCAAGGGGGTCGTCGAAGGCGTGCTGGACGAAGCGATCGCGGATACCATCGCCGCCGGCAAGGCCGAGGACCTGGTCATCGCCCGCGGACGGGAACCCGTTGCCGGTGAGGACGGGCAGCTCGAGAGCCTGTTACCTGAGACACGCGAACGCGTCCCGAGCGTGCACCCCAGCGGACGCACCGACTATCGCGACCTCGGCGAGGTGCTGGTGGTGCATGCCGGCGATGCGCTGATGCGCCGCCACCCCCCCACGAATGGCACCGAAGGCCTGAGCGTCTGTGCTCGCCCGGTGCCCGCCAAGCCTGGTCGCAACGTGGTCTTCGCCGCCGGCCTGCGCGGCGTGGCGCCCGCAGCTGACGACCCCGACCTGCTCGTGGCAAGCACCGACGGCCAGCCACTGAAGGTGCGCGGCGGCATCATGGTCGAGCCGGTGTTTACCGTAGACGCGGTAAATATGGCCACCGGGAACATCGTCTTCGACGGCACTGTCCGCGTACGCAACGACGTACAGGCGGGCATGACGGTGCGCGCGACCGGCGACATCGAGATCGGCGGCGCGGTCGAGAACGCAACCCTGGAGGCTGGCGGAAACATTGTCGTGCGAGGCGGGGTCGTCGGCAGCCTGGGCGCCAAGGGCGCAGCCAAGGACACCAACGCCCACGCAATCCGCTGCGAAGGCAGCTTCTCCGCCACCTATGCCCAGCAGGCGCGCATCTGCGCCGGCGACTCGATCTTCATCGATGATCTGGTCATGCAAAGCCAGCTTGAAGCCGCAAACCACGTCCGCGTCGGACATGAGCGCCGCGGTCACATCGTCGGCGGGCTGACACGTGCCGGTCTATCCGTGCATGCGCGCGTGATCGGCGCCCCGAACCGCATCCGCACCGAGATCGAAATCGGCAGCGATCCTGCCCTTGCCCGGGCCGTGCAGGACAAGGCCTCAGCGCGCGACCAAAGGGAGAACAAGCTGCTCGAGATCGGCAAGCTGCTCACCCTGGCCGATCGCAGCCCGGGGAAGATCGCAGCCGAGATCATCGCCCGCGCAGAGGAAACCGCCGCCACCCTGTCTGCAGAGATTGAAACCCTGCGTGGCGAGGAAGAAGGCCTGCGCCACCATTTGATGCTGGTCCAGCAGGCACGCGTGAACGCAGAGAGTGCGATGTACGAGGGCTGCGTCATCGCCATGGGCGAAAACACGCTGCGCATCCCACACGACCGCGGACCGAGTACGGTTCGCCTTGCAGACCAAAAGCTCGGCGTGTTTCCGCTCGAGGACGACAGCCACCTTGGCGCACCGCAGCGGCCGGAATCCGCCGCACTTCAACGCTGAGCCCACACGTGCAACGGGCCCTGCGTGGGGCCCGTCCTATGCTGTGCGCTGGATGCTCCGGATGCGCTTACTTCAACGCCGCGAGCGCCGCCGCGTAGTCCGGCTCCTGCTTGATCTCGGGTACGCGCTGCGCGTAGACGACCTTGTCATTCGCATCCACGATCACGACCGCGCGCGCGGTCACGCCCGCGAGCGGACCGGTGGTGATCGCCACACCGTAGTCCTGGGCGAACTGGGGGTTGCGGAAGGTCGACAGCGTATGCACGTTCTGCAGGCCTTCAGTCTCGCAGAAACGCTTGGCGGCGAAAGGCAGATCGGCCGAGATGACCAGCACCACGGTGTCGGCGAGATCGGCAGCGGCCTCATTGAACTTGCGCGCCGAAGCCGCACACACCGGGGTATCCAGGCTGGGCACGATGTTCAGCACCTTGCGCTTGCCGGCGAAAGCGCCAAGGCCGACGTCCGCCAGGTCAGCGCCGGTGAGGCTGAAGGCGGGCGCAGCATCGCCGGCCTGCGGGAAACGGCCCGCCACTTCGATCGGGTTGCCGCCGAGGGTTACTTTGCTCATGTTTCTGCTCCTGTGGGTGAGGTGGTTACCGGCTTGTTCGTCGGGCGCCGGCTGATCCGCCTATTAGCCTACACCAAGCCCTTGCCTGCTGCCCGACCGTTCAGCGCCCAACCCGGGACAGCTTGAGCAGACGCGAACCGCGGTCGATCATGACCGTCAGCAGCACCATCACCAGCAGGTAGGCGCCGGCACGCTCGAAGCGGAACCACTCGAAGTTGAAGCTGAACTGGAAGCCCAGGCCACCAACGCCAACCAGTCCGAGCACCACCGCTGCGCGCACGTTGCTCTCGAACTGGAAGAAGCTGTAGGTCATCCAGTCGCGCCACACGCGCGGCACTGCCACCAGACCATAGGTCGCCAGGCGCGAGGCGCCGCACGTGGGCTCGAAGCGGCGCAACGGCTGGTTGTCCACCGCTTCGCCGAAGACCCGGGTGAGCACACCCAGCGTGTGCAGCGCAATCGCCAGCGTGCCCGCTACCAGGCCCGGACCGAAGAAGGCGATGCACAGGAAGGCCCACATCACCTCGGGCACACCGCGTGCGATCACCGCGGCTGCGCGCGCGGCCGCGAGCTGCAAGGCGCGCAGCACGCGCAGCCAGGGCGCCGGCGTCTCGCCACTGAAGCGCGCGGCATGCAGCTGGAAACTGGCCGAGTGCGGGTAGGTCAGCAGGATCGCAGCCGCCACGCCAAGCATCGTACCAACCACCGCGATGGCGAGCGGGATCGCCGCTGACTCAAACACCCGCCACACGAACCACTTCTGCAGTGCCTGCTGCCAGGCGAGCCAAGCCGATGGCCGCCAGAAATCGAGCACGCCATGGGTGGCGAAGAGTTCGACCGCCTTGCCCTCGCCGGCCCGCGCGCTGACTCTGGCCGGGTCACCAAAGCCGATCGCGGCGAGGTCGAGTTCGGGCCGCAGCAAGCGTTCGAAGAAGCGCAGTTTGCCCCAGGCCTCGCCGCTCAGCAGCTCCATGGCGGGCGCAAGATGGTTTCGCGCCGCCCCATCCTCTCCCCCCCGGTCGCCCCAGCCCATGAACCAGAGCGACCACAGCAACGCCAGCACAACCAGTGCGCTAGCCAGCCAGGGACCCGGCGGCGGACGGGCGCCCCCCCGCGTGACAGGCGAAGACATGGACCCGCTTGCAACCCGGCCCGGGTGTAGCGCATCCACGCACACCGGCGACTGCGGTCCATCGCCCAGCCCATCGCCACGACCGGCCACCACGCAAGAGGCCCCGCCGCCCTGGCGGGACGAGTCACCGCGCAACTGGCGACGGAGGGTGTTGCTGGCGAGGTCCGCCGCCAGCGTCAGCAACAGGGTGAACAGGATCAGCGTGCTCACCTTATCCCAGGCACCGAAGCGCACCTGGTACCAGATCTCCGAGCCCAACCCGCCGCCGCCCACCGCACCGATCACCGCGGCGTTGCGGATCGCGCATTCGGCGCGCATCAGCGTGAAGGACAGCACATTGCGCGAGGCGAGCGGGCGGATGCCGTACAGAAAGGTCGCCAGCCGCCCACCGCCGAGGCTGCGCACCTGGGCATAGCGCGCCGGGTCTACGCTGTCCCACAGCTCGCTATACACCTTGGCGAGGATGCCGGTGATGTTGAGCGCCAGCGCGAGGGCACCGGTCAGCGGGCCAAGACCGATCAGCGCCACCAGGATGATCGCCCACACGAAATCCGGCACGGCACGCAGGATATCCTGCGCCAGCCGGCAGGCGGCGCACAGCAGCGCGGCCGGAGAGCGCAGCGGCAGGCTCCGCCAGAGGCGCGTGAGCAGGCCGCCACCGGCTACGGCACGCTCCTCGCCGACGCACACGGCACGGCTCGCCCCCATCGCCAGCGGCCAGGCCAGCATCACCGCCAGCGCCGTGCCGAGAATGGCTGCAGACAGGGTCTGCAGGGTCAGATCCATGGCATTGCGCACGAAGTCCGGCGACAGGTCGGGGCGGGCGAAGGCTGCCAGCCAGGCGCCGATGCGCGCCGCAGCCTGTGCGCGGCGTTCGGCGTCCGTAAGCGCGCTCCAATCCCAGTCCGCTGCAGAGAAGGCCAACAGCATTGCCAGCAGCACGGCGAGCAGGGCAACGAAATGGCCCAGCGGACGGCGCGCATGGCACGCTCCCGAAGCCAGCGCGACCGTGCTCATCCCATCCCTCCGACAGCGTCGGTCAAGGGAGCATCCGGAGCCGAGCCTCTCGCGGCCACGCTGGCGTACGCTGCGCGATGCCCTGAGGTCGTCCATCCGCTCACGCCGGTACCTCGATCTCGTCCAGGTGCAAGGCGCGATACTCGGCACCGTAGAGATCACGCAACATTCCCTGCGTGATCTGCGCCGGCTCACCCTGCCAGAACAGGCGACCGCCACGTAAGGCGATAACGCGGTCGAAATGGCCTTGGAGCAGATCCAGCGTGTGCAGATTGACCACCAGCGTGACCCCGTCGCGCCGTGCCAACTCACCCAGCAGACCGATGATCTCGCGGCCGAGGCGCAGATCGAGCGCGCTCACCGGCTCATCGGCCAGCACCAGCCTCGGTTGCTGAACGATCAGGCGGGCAACCGCGACACGCTGCTGCTGGCCGCCCGACAGCTCGTCAGGCAGCGCCCACAGCCTGTCGGCGAGTTCGACGCGAACCAGCGCCGCGCGCGCGCGCTCGATCTGCTGCGGCCACAACAGCGACAGCAGCGCGCGTGCGATCGACCAGTGGCCGAGGCGGCCCATGAGCACGTTGTGCACCACACGCAACTGCGGAATCAGGTTGTCCTGCTGATGCAGGAAACCCACCGCCCGTCGCAGCCGCGCCAGCCGGCGCCCGCGCAGATGACGCGTATCCTCACCCAGCGTGAGCACATGCCCGGCCGCAGGCTTGACCAGCCCCGATACGAGCCGAAACAGCGTGGTCTTGCCCGCCCCGGAAGGGCCGATGACGGCGACACGTTCACCGGGCGCAATGTCCAGGCTGATGTCATCGAGCACGCGCTGGCCGCCATAGGCGACCGCCGCCGCCACGAGGCGCACCGGCGGCAGCGTACACGCCGGAACGTCGGGAGAGTCGATGTTCATGATGAGATCGATGAAGGGCATGCGACGCACGCGGCGCGCACCCATGCTGTCTGATGAACCGGACGGTGGGCGCGAGGCTTGCCCGCACCTGCGGACAAGCGCTCCACAGCCGCCCGCCCTCGGGGAACGGCCCGCGCGGCGCTCAGCCGCCGATGTCGAGCCCGGACTCGAGCAGGTCGACGTAATGCTGCCACTCGCCCACTTCGGCTTCGACGAAGCTGCCGGCCTTGAGGTACTTCAGCACCTGTGCACCCTCGGGCGTGCTGCCGTCGATCGACAGCAGCGCGCTGCGCAAGGCCGTCAGCAGTTCGGGGCCGAGGTCGGCACGGGCGGCAAGGGCGTAATCGATGTAGGTCGGGGTCTTGTAGACGATCGGCGCACGAGCCTTGAGCGCCTCGTCGGCCTTGTCCCAGGACGCGTAGTTCAGGGCGCCGAGCTGATGCGTGCCGTCGGCCACCATGCGCAGGGTCACGTCGTGACTACCCGAATAGGCCACGGTGCGGAACACCTTCTCCGGCGTGCTCGCGGTCTGGTCCATGAAGAACTTGCGCGGCATCACGTGCCCGGAGGTGCTGCTCTTGCTGCCGAAGGTGAAGCTCCAGCCCTTGCCCTGGGCCGCTTTGGCGAGTGCGGCGAGATCGTTCACCGGCGTCAGGCCGGTCGACGGGTTGGCGATGAAATAGCTGACGAAGCGCTTGTCGATGTCGCGGCAGCCCAGCACGGTGAGCGCTTCGCCCATCTGCATGCGCGCCTGCGCCGTGGTCACGGCACCGAGCCAGGCAATGTGGGCACGGCCGGTCGCAAGCGCGGTGACGCTGGCGGCGTAGTTCTCGACGTGCATGTACTCGACCGGAATGCCTGTTGCCTGGCCAAGCAGGCGAGCCAATGCGCCGAAATGCTCGCGCATGCGATCGGCGTCGCCGTCGTCCGGAATCGCGGTAATGACCAGTCGGGCCGGCGGCTGTGCGGCAAACGCCGCGCCAGAACTTGAACCCAGGACGCCAGCGAGCGCGAGCGCGGCCGAAGACAGCAGAAAGCCTCTGCGTCCTGCAGAATGGATGTCGTGCATGAACTACTCCCGATTTTCGGCAGCCGGCGCGCGAACGCACGGCAAGCCAGCCGTCCTGGTGCAGGTGCGCCGGGACTTAATCCGCCCGGTGCAATGCCAGGCAACGAGGCGCGGAGAGAACGCTCCGCGGCGGGCGGGCCGAACGAAGATCGGCCACGATTGCCCGCCAAGGGGCGAATGCTACCGCGTTCGGGAGCAGCTTGCAGCGGGCGGGCGCACCCGCCGGCTTCGCTAGCCTCAGCGCACCATTGCGCGCAGACGGGCGATGCGGTCCTGGGTGGACGGGTGAGTGGAGAACAGGCCGCGCAACCCCCCGCCGGAGAGCGGGTTCATGATCATCATCTGTGCCGTCTCGGGATGCTGTTCGGCGGTATGCATCGGGATGCCACGCGCGTAGGCATCGATCTTGGCGAGCGCGCTGGCGAGCGACTCGGGGTCGCCGGAGATCTCCGCGCCACCTCGGTCCGCACCGAACTCGCGCGTGCGGCTGATCGCCATCTGGATGACCATGCCGGCCAGGGGCGCGAGGATCATCATCACGATGCTCACGATGGGGTTGGGACGGTTCTCGCCGTCACGCCCGCCGAAGAACATGCCGAAGTTGGCAAGCATCGAGATTGCGCCGGCGACCGTCGCCGAGATGGTCGAGATCAGGATGTCACGGTTCTTCACGTGCGCCAGTTCGTGCGCCATCACACCGCGCAGCTCACGCTCGGAGAGCATGCGGATGATGCCGCTGGTGGCCGCAACTGCGGCGTTCTCAGGGTTGCGGCCGGTGGCGAAGGCGTTGGGCTGGGCCTCGTCGATGATGTACACCTTGGGCATGGGCAACTCGGCGCGGCGCGCGAGTTCGGCGACCATGTTGTACAGGTAGGGCGAAGAGGCGGCATCGACCTCACGCGCCTTGTACATCTTCAGCACCATCTTGTCCGAGAACCAGTAGGCCCAGACGTTCATCGCACCGCCCATCACGAGCGCGATCAGCATGCCCTGCTGGCCGCCGATGGCCGCGCCCATCGCGCCGAACAGGGCGACGATGCCGGCCATCAGGATGGAGGTCTTGATCCAGTTTCCGAACATTGCGGGATCCTTCCTGCAAGATTGATTCGTCAGTGTAGCTTGGGGCGCCCGGGGCCGCCTTCAAGGCCACTTCGGACGCCGCCAGCGCTCATGCTGCAGATGCGAAGCGCTCGCCGACAGAGACCGGGAATCCACGCAGGAATTCCCCTGCGGGCAGGCGCTTGCTGCCCGGGCGCTGTAACACCGTGCAACGCAAAGCGTCACGGCCACAGGCGATGGTAATCCCGCCGTCGTCGGCCGCGAGCACTGTGCCAGGCGCGCCGTCGCCGGGCACGACCTCTCCGGCCCAGCACTTCACCAAGGTGTCGCGCAGGCAGGATGCCGCCCCGGGAAAGGGATCGAAAGCGCGCAGCATGCGCTCGATGTAGTTCGCCGGGCGTGTCCAGTCGATCACGGCCTCGGCGCGGGCGATCTTGGCGGCGTAGGTCACCCCCTCGGCCGGCTGCGGCGTTGCGATCAGCCCACCGCGCGGCAGGGCTGCCAGCGTCTCGACGATGCACTCGCCCCCCAGCGCTGCAAGGCGATCATGCAGGCTGGCCGTGGTGTCGGTCGGCAGGATGGCGGTGGCGCGCCTGAGCAGCATGGCGCCGGTGTCCAGTCCCTCGTCCATCTGCATGATGGTGATACCGGTCTCGGCGTCACCCGCCTCGATCGCGCGGTGAATCGGGGCTGCACCCCGCCAGCGCGGCAGCAGCGAGGCGTGGATGTTCAGACAGCCCAGGCGCGGCAAATCCAGCACCTCCTTGGGCAGGATCAGACCGTAGGCAGCCACCACCAGCACGTCGGGCGCACACGCGGCGAGGCGTGCGCGCTGCTCCTCGGTGCGCAGCTTCTCGGGCTGATCGACCTCGATGCCGCGTGCGAGCGCAAGCGTCTTCACCGCGCTGGGCGTCAGTTTCATGCCGCGCCCGGCGGGGCGGTCGGGCTGGGTCAGCACCAGCGACACCTCATGCCCTGCGGCGAGGATGGCCTCGAGCGCGGTCGCGGCGAATTCGGGCGTTCCTGCGAAAGCGACACGCAAGCCGCTGCGAGCCGTGGATGAAGGCGCGGCCATCACGCGGTGATGCGCGCTTTCTTGGCCAGCTTGGCCTTGATGCGGCCGAGCTTGAGCTGCGAGAGATACTCGACGAAGACCTTGCCATCGAGATGGTCGATCTCATGCTGCACACACACCGCGAGCAGTCCATTGGCCTCGAACTCGAAAGATTCGCCTTTTTCGTTCAGGGCGCGAACTTTCACACGTTCGGCACGCGTCACCTTCTCGTAGATTCCGGGTACGGACAGGCAACCTTCCTCATGCACCTGCTCGCCATCGCGCTCGAGGATCTCGGGGTTGATGAGCGCCATGAGACCGGTCTGGTCTTCGCTGACGTCGATGACGATGACGCGCTGATGAAAATCCACCTGGGTCGCGGCCAAACCGATCCCGGGTGCCTCGTACATGGTCTCGGCCATGTCCTTCACCAATTGGCGAATTTCGTCATTCACCTCCGCCACCGGTCGGGCAACCGTGTGCAGGCGAGGATCGGGGTAACGGAGAATGGGTAGGAGAGCCATGAATGCCTTGCTGGGATAAGTCTTTAAGTGCAGAATTTCGAGCGGTTTCGCATGCTCATGCATGCATTACGACGGGATACCGGAGCAGTTTGCGACAGCGCTCGTTACCGGTTTCGACCCTGATCAGTCCGCGGTGTTCCGGGATCCTCCCGGCCAGCTCCGCTCCGACCGGATGCGAACAATGATTCGAATTATATTCCCTCTGCTCGTTGGCTTCGCGACCCTCCTCGGCGCGACCGCTCATGCCCAGTCCGGCGTGCAACTTGCCGACAATGCGCCTGACAGCTACACGGTGGTTCGCGGCGACACGCTCTGGGACATCTCCGGACGCTTCCTCCGGCAGCCTTGGCGCTGGCCTGAAGTCTGGCGCCTGAACCGCGACCAGATCCGCAACCCGCATCTCATCTATCCCGGCCAGGTCATCCTGCTCGACCGCAGCGGCCCGTGGCTGACGATCGGTCAGCGCGTCGGTGCGCAGGACGAGGGCATCCGCCCGAGGATCTACACCGAAGCGCTTGACGCCGCGGTGGCCAGCATTCCGCTGCAGGTCATCGAACCCTTCCTGAACCGACCGCTGGTCGTCGACCAGCCGCGCCTGGAAGGCTCCGCCACCATCATCGCCACCGAAACCAGCCGCGTGCTGACGGGCTCGGGCGATACGGTGTTCGCAAAGAACGTAGATCCCGATACCGAAGTGTGGCACATCTACCGCCCCGCACGCCCGCTCGAGGATCCGCTGACACACGAGACCATCGCCTGGGAGGCCGCCTATCTGGGCACTGCCCGCGTCACCGAGCGCGGCAACCCCACCACGCTCGAGATCACCTCCGCAGTCGAGGAAATCGGCGTTGGCGACCTGATGATGCCGAGCGAGACACCGAGCGTTTTCTCCTACGCTCCGCACGCCCCCGAGCAGGACGTTGAAGGCCGCGTCATCGCCATCCACCGCGGCGTCAGCGAAACGGGCCGTCTCCACGTGGTTGCGCTCAACGTCGGCGAACAGGATGGGGTCGAGCGCGGTCATGTGCTGACCCTGTATCGGAACCGTGGCGTCGCCGAGTACACCGGCGAGAACGGCAAGGAAACCTACCAGTTGCCGGAGAAGCGCTACGGCCTGGTGTTCGTCTTCCGCGTGTTCGATCGTGTCTCCTACGCGCTGGTGATGGAATCAGACGGCCAGGTGACGATTTCCGACGCAGTGCGCAAACCCTGAGTATCGCCGCCCCGGTGCGTGCGCACTCACCCGCTTCATGCTGAAGCCCGCAGGGGACGAGCGCTCGCACTGGCTGCGCCTGGCCTCGATCCCGGGGCTGGGCGCAAGCCGCCAGCGCAATCTGCTGGCGGCGTTCGGCCTGCCCCACCACATCTTCAACGCCAACCGCAGCGCGCTCGCTGCGGTCGTGGGGCGCGAATCGGCTGACGCGATCCTTGCGGACCCCGACACCGAAGCCATCGAGCGCAGCCTCGCGTGGGCGGACGAGCCCGGCAACCAGATCCTGACCCTGGCTGACGAGAACTATCCGCAAGGCTTGCTCGACATCGCGGACCCACCGCTGCTCCTGTACGTCAAAGGCCGCCCCGAGCTGCTGCTGCGCAACGGCATCGCACTGGTCGGCGCGCGTTCGGCCACCGCGCAAGGTATGTCCAATGCCGAAGCCTTCGCGCACGCGCTCGCAGGACAGGGCTTCTCCATCGTCAGCGGGCTCGCCCTCGGCATCGACGCCGCAGCGCACCGCGGTGCCCTCGCGGCTGGGCCTGAGGGCGGCGGAACGGTGGCGGTCATCGGCACCGGTATCGACCGTATCTACCCGGCACGCAACGCTCCGCTTGCGCGCGAGATCGCACATACCGGCGCGGTGGTGAGCGAGCTGCCCCTCGGCACCCCGCCGCTTCCGCACAACTTTCCACGCCGCAACCGCCTCATCGCAGGCCTCGCGCAAGGAGTGCTGGTTGTGGAAGCTGCGGTAAACAGCGGCTCACTGATCACCGCCCGTCTGGCCACCGAAAGTGGGCGTGAAGTGTTTGCCATACCCGGCTCCATCCACTCCCCCCTTTCTCGGGGCTGCCACCGCCTGATCCGCGACGGGGCGAAACTGGTCGAGACTGCGGAAGACGTCATCGAGGAGTTGCGCGGCCGGCTCGGTCTGCCCGCCCTCCACGCCGCGCCAGCTGCAAAACGCGGCAGGCGAAGGGTGCCCGCGGACGCAGGGCAAGCGCTGCCGCAGGTCGCGCCCGGCCCCATCCAGCATGCGCTCGAACTCGATGACGAGAGCACCCGCCTGCTCGCACTCATCGGTCAGGAGGCCGTGGACATCGACACGCTGGCGGCACAGGCTGGCTTGACGGTGGATGCCCTCTACGCCATCCTGCTGCCACTCGAGCTGGAGGGCTTGCTGGCCAGATTGCCTGGCGGTCGCTTCCAGCGCACCTGAAACCGGCCGCACCGTCCCGCAAGACCCTCCGCCGCGACGCACCGCACGTCCGGCAAGCGCCGCACCCACAAGAGGCCGCCTTGTTCGACATCCTCGTCTATCTGTTCGAAAGCTACATCCACACCGATGCCTTCCCCGAGACGGACCTGCTCACGCGCAAGCTCTCGGCGGCCGGCTTCGACCAGGAGGACATCTCCGAGGCGCTGGACTGGCTCGCCGGCCTGCGGCGCGTTTCGCGCGACATCCATCCGGGGCTGGCCCCGAGCGCCGGATCCGTGCGCATCTACACGGACGAGGAGCAGGCCCAGCTCGATCCGCGCTGTCGCGGCTTCCTCAGCCTGCTGGAAAGCGCCGGCGTGCTGTCCGCCGCGCATCGCGAGTTGATCATCGAGCGCGCCATGGCGCTGGACGATTTCACGATCACGCTCAACCGTCTCAAGGTCATCGTGCTGATGGTGCTGTGGCAGCAGGACGAGCAGATCGACATGCTGATGGTCGATGAACTGCTGACCGAGGAAGACGACTGGGCCTACGAACCCACGCTGCACTGAACCCAGCCCCTGCACGACTTGTCTGCACCCGCAGGGCGTCCGTATCATCCGCCGCTTCCCAACCGACGCGTCCCCCGTTGGCGCGCCACTCGCTTTCCATAGAGCATGAGCAAGCAACTGATCATCGCGGAAAAGCCTTCCGTCGCGCAGGATATCGCCCGTGCGCTGGGCGGCTTCACCAAGGAGAAGGACTACTTCGAGTCCGACGACTACGTACTGTCGTCGGCCGTCGGTCACCTTCTCGAGCTCACCGTGCCCGAGGAGTTCGAGGTCAAGCGCGGAAAGTGGACCTTCGCCCACCTGCCGGTCATCCCGCCCCACTTCGCGGTCAAGCCGATCGAGAAGACCGAGGACCGCTTGAAGCTGCTCACCCGGCTGATCAAGCGCAAGGATGTCACCGGCCTCATCAACGCCTGCGACGCGGGCCGCGAGGGCGAGCTGATCTTCAACTTCATCGCCCAGCACGCCGGCAGCAAGAAGCCGATGCAGCGCCTGTGGCTGCAGTCGATGACCGCGCAGTCGATCCGCGACGGCTTCGCCCACCTGCGCGCCGCGCAGGAGGTCGAGGGCCTGCGCAACGCGGCGATCTGTCGTGCCGAATCCGACTGGCTGATCGGCATCAACGGCACGCGCGCGATGACCGCGTTCAACTCCAAGACCGGGGGCTTCCACCTCACCACGGTAGGCCGCGTGCAGACACCGACGCTGGCGATGGTCGTGGAGCGCGAGGACAAGATCCGCAAGTTCAAGTCGCGGGACTACTGGGAACTCGAAGCACGCTTTGGCTGCGCCGCCGGCGAGTACCCGGGGCGCTGGTTCGACGAGAAGTTCAGGAAGCCCGAGGGCGACGAACACGCCACCGCCTTCCGCCTGTGGGACAAGGCCCAGGCCGAGGCCATCCGCAGCAAGTGCGCAGGCAAGCCGGGCGTGGTCAGTGAAGAGGCCAAGCCCTCCACCCAGTTGTCGCCGCTGCTGTTCGATCTCACCAGCCTGCAGCGCGAGGCCAACGGCCGCTTCGGCTTCTCCGCCCGGGTGACGCTGCAACTCGCCCAGGCGCTGTACGAGAAGCACAAGGTGCTGACCTACCCGCGTACCGACGCACGCGCACTGCCCGAGGACTACCTCGCCACCGTGAGCGAGGTCATGCGCACGCTGCCCGACCAGTACGCGCCCTTCGCCAACGAGATCGCCAAGCAGGGCTGGGTGAAGCCCAACAAGCGCATCTTCAACAACGCCAAGATCTCCGACCACTTTGCCATCATCCCCACCGGGGCGCTGCCGAAGAGCCTGTCGGACGCCGAGCACAAGATCTACGACCTCGTCACCAAGCGCTTCCTGGCGGTGTTCTACCCGGCGGCCGAGTATCAGATCACCACCCGCATCACCCGCGTCGAGGGCGAGGCCTTCAAGACCGAGGGCAAGGTGCTGGTCAATCCGGGCTGGCTGGCGGTGTATGGCAAGGAAGCCGCCAACGACGAGAAAGACACCAAGGAAAGCAGCGCCCCGCAGCTGGTCGCGGTGAAGCAGGGCGAGACCGTGTCCACCGAGGACATCGTGGTCAAGTCGCTGCAGACCAAGCCGCCGGCGCGCTTCAACGAAGCCACACTGCTCTCCGCAATGGAAGGCGCGGGCAAGATGGTGGACGATGAGGAGTTGCGCGCGGCGATGGCCGAGCGCGGTCTCGGCACCCCCGCCACACGCGCGCAGATCATCGAAGGCCTGATCAGCGAGCAGTACATCCACCGCGAAGGCCGCGAGCTGATCCCGAGCGCCAAGGCCTTCTCGTTGATCACGCTGTTGAAGGGCCTTGGCGTCACTGCGCTGACCTCGCCGGAACTGACCGGCGGCTGGGAATACAAGCTCACGCAGATGGAGCACGGCAAGCTCAGCCGCGAAGCCTTCATGAACGAGATCGCCGAGATGACGCGCGAGGTGGTCGAGCGCGCCAAGCGTTTTGAATCCGACACCGTGCCCGGCGAGTTCGTCACGCTGCAGACGCCCTGCCCGAAGTGCGGCGGCGTGGTGAAGGAGAACTACAAGAAGTTCGCCTGCCAGAGCTGCGACTGGAGCACCTGGAAGATCGTCGCCGGCCGCCAGTTCGAATACGACGAGATCGAGACCCTGCTGCGCGCGGGCAAGGTCGGCCCGCTGCTCGGCTTCCGTAACAAGATGGGGCGACTGTTCAACGCCGACATCGTGTTGAACGAGGACAAGCAGCCCACCTTCGACTTCGGCCAGCCCAAGGAAGGCGAAGAAGCCGAGGCGGTGGATTTCTCCGCGCAGGAAAGCATCGGCGCCTGCCCCAAATGCGCCAGCCGCGTGTTCGAGCACGGCATGGCCTACGTGTGCGAGAAGTCTGTCGGGCCGGGCAAGAGCTGCGATTTCCGCTCCGGCAAGATCATCCTGCAGCAACCGATCGAGCGCGAGCAGATGGCCAAGCTGCTGACCGAAGGCAGGACCGACCTGCTCAAGGGCTTCGTATCGGCACGCACGCGGCGCAAGTTCTCCGCTTTTCTGGTGCGCGGCAAGGACGGCAAGGTTGGCTTCGAATTCGAGGCCAAGGCACCGAAGGCGCCCAAGGCAGGTGCCAAGACCGCGGCAGAGAAGGAATCCGACGAGGCACCCGCGCCCAAGCGAGCGTCAACCCGCAAGAAGGCGGGCTGATCCAGCAGGATTGGACCTGGCACAGTGAACGCCGCAAATGAGAAACGGGCTCAAGGGCCCGTTTCTCATTTGATCACCGCCTGCCGGCGGCTCAAGCTTCGAGCAGGCTGCGCAGCATCCAGGCGGTCTTCTCATGCACCTGCATGCGCTGGGTCAGCAGGTCAAGCGTGGGCTCGTCGCTCGCCTTGTCGGCGATCGGGGCAATGCTGCGTGCAGTCTTGATCACCGCTTCCTGGCCCTGCACCAGCAGGCGGATCATTTCCTGCGCGCTCGGAACACCTTCGGGCTCGCTCATGCTTGTGAGCTTCTGGAACTCCTTGTAGGTACCAGGGGCCGGGAAGCCCAGGGCGCGGATGCGCTCGGCGATCTCGTCCACCGCCAGTGCGAGTTCGTTGTACTGCGTTTCGAACATCGTGTGCAGGGCGTTGAACATCGGCCCGGTCACGTTCCAGTGAAAATTGTGCGTTGTCAGGTACAGCGTGTAGCTGTCGGCCAGCAGGCGGGACAGGCCTTCCGCGATCTTCGCGCGATCCTTCTTGTTGATGCCGATATCGATATCCATGCCGACTCTCCTTTCGATACGTTGCTCATGGGACACCCGCAGGTGCCGCGTACAGTCAGATGCTAAGCCAATCCTGCCAATTGATCCAATTGATCATGGAGATTCCCTTCATCCAGAAGGGCTATCACGACGGTTTCCGGCCGACCGGCTTCACGCCGGGCAGACCGCTGTCCAGAATCGCAGTGCGCAACACATCGATCGCACCGCTTCGGGGATAGGTCACCCGCCACGCCAGCGCGACCCGGCGCGAAGGCTGCGGATCGGAGAAGGGGCGCACGGACACGAGCGGGTTCTGCGTCGATGCATCATCGGCTGCGGAACTCGGCAGCACGGTGACACCGAGACCGGTGGCGACCATGTGCCGGATGGTTTCCAGCGAACTGCCTTCCAGCGTGCGTTGCAGGCCGCCAATGTTGCGGCAGCTCGGGCACACCTCGAGCACCTGCTCACGGAAACAGTTGCCTGCACCGAGAAGCAGTAGCTGATCGTCGGCCAGGTGCTCCGCGGAGATGGATTTCTCCGCGGTCCACGGGTGTTCCACCGGCAGCAGCACACGGAACGGCTCGTCATAGACCGGCTGGGCCACAATGCCCGGCTCTTCATAGGGCAGGCTGAGAATGATCACGTCAAGTTCGCCGCGCTTGAGCGCCTCGGACAGACGCGCAGTAAAGTTTTCCTGGATGATCAGGGGCATCTTGGGCGCGAGTTGGTGCACACGCGGGATCAGCCTCGGCAGCAGGTAAGGGCCGATCGTGTAGATCACGCCAACGCGCAGCGGCCCGGAGAGCGGATCCTTGCCGGCCGCGGCGATCTCCGCGATCTGGCTCGCTTCCATCAGCACCTTTTCCGCCTGCGTGACGATCTTTCGGCCGGTCTCGGTGATCTTGACTTCAGCGGCGCTGCGCTCGAAGAGCTGGATGCCGAGTTCTTCCTCGACCTTTTTCACCGCGACCGACAGCGTTGGCTGGGAGACGTGGCATTTCTCGGCTGCGCGGCCGAAATGGCGCTCATGGGCGAGTGCGACGAGATAGCGTAAGTCGGTGAGGGTCATGAGGTGGGCGGACAATCCAGTCCGGGCAACCGATGCAGGCGATGGCGAATGTTACCCCGTAAGGCGCGACAGGTGCTCAGCCAGCCCCCGCTGAGGATGGGTATACTGCGCACTCCGTGCCCACGCTGCTTCCCGCGCCGATGCCGTTTCATGCCACCCGACTCCCCTCGTCAATCATCGCCCTGATGACCCTGGGCATCGGGCTGTCGGTGCAGGCGGAAGAGAGCTTCTTCCAGCCGCTGCCGGTCGTTCTGAGCGCATCGCGCCTGCCCCAGCCCCTGTCCGACACCCCGGCGGCCATGACCGTACTCGATGCCGAGTTCATCGCAGCCACCGGGTACCGCGACCTGACCCGGCTGTTCCGGCTCGTGCCCGGCATGCAGGTCGCCCAGGAGCGCGGCAACCAGCAGTGGGTCACCTATCACGGGCTCGGGGCGGAATACCCCAACCAGATGCAGGTGCTGGTCGATGGCCGCTCCATTTACTCTCCTCACTATTCCGGCGGCGCGAACTGGAGCGCCATTCCGCTGGCGCTGCAGGATATCGAGCGCATCGAGATCGTGCGCGGCTCGAACTCCGCCAGCTACGGATCCAACGCCTTTCTCGGCGTGGTGAACATCCTCACCCGGCACACCGCAGCCGAAACTGGCAGTTCGGTCGGCGTGCGCCTCGGCGGTCATGGCATCGCCGATGTGACTGGCCGTGCAGTCATGCACGATGGGCCGCTGGGGCTGCGCATCACCGCTCAGGAATCACGCGACGACGGCTGGTCTGGTCTGCGCGACGACCAGCGCCTGCGCGTCCTCGGCTTGCGCGGCGACCTTCAGATCGATCCGGCAAATGCGCTTGAGTTCTCCGCAGCCTACAGTGATGGCAAGCTCGGCGTCGGCTACACCGGCACACTGTTCGACGGCAGCGGCGAGCGCAACCTCCGGCAGCGCGACTACTCGCTGCACGCCAAATGGCGCCATGCGCCCTCGGCCGAGGAAGAGTGGCTGCTGTCGTGGTATCACAACAGCGAGCGCACCCGGGATGCCTGGCAGGTGCATTCGCTTGCGAACTGCGGCGCTCTGTGCGGCCTGCTCCCGGATACCTATGGCGATGTCAACAACAACCGCAGCAGCCAGCGCGATGACATCGAATTCCAGCATCGCTTCGAACCCACGGCAGGGCTGCGCCTGCTGTGGGGTGCGGGCTGGCGCTACGACCGGATCCAGTCGGACTTCCTGTTCAGCGACGGTCGCAAACCCACGCGGCAGGAGTGGCGCCTGTTCGGCAACGGCGAATGGCGCATGGCGCCCGAATGGCTGTGGAACATCGGCGCCATGGCCGAACACATCGAAGGCGACAGTGTACGCTTGGCGCCGCGCGTCTTCCTGAACTGGCAGCCTGACGCCTCGAGCACCTGGCGCCTCGGCCATGCGCGTGCATGGCGCCAGCCCACGCTGCACGAGCGCTGGGTCAACGTGGTCGTCAGCGCCGCGGGGCTTGGTGCGGTCAACCAGCGCCATACCCCCAACCCCGGACTCGGGCCAGCCCGCATCGACACCTGGGAGCTCGGCTACCTGGGCGCCTTCCCGTTCGGCGGCCTGCTCGACGCACGCATCTTTGACGAGCGCATCCGGGACTACATCCACCGCACCCCGGTCGCCCCGACCTTGCCCCTGGATCCGGTGATGGGTTCGACGCAGTGGACCAACATGCCGGGCAGGATCCGTCTGACGGGGATCGAATACCAACTCAGCTTCAAGCCGAGCGCCGGCACAACCCTTTTATTCACCCATAGCGTCATCGACCGCCGCGCTGACGACCCCGTGGTGCGTGGCAGCATCGCGCCGCATACCGCCACCCTGAGCTGGCTGCAGCAACTGGGCGCGTGGCGCTCCATGCTGAGCGTGATGCGCATGGGGCCGCTCGAGGCCGGGACGAATCACGTTCCCGGACTGCGTTACAGCGTTCCGGCCTACACCACCCTCGACTGGAGCATGGGCCGCAGCTTCCGGCTCGGAAGCCAGCCGGTTCAGGCGCGCGTGACCGCCACCAACCTGCTCGGCCGCCACCAGGAACTTGCACACAAGCCGCTGCAGGCGACGTCACAGTATCGCGGTCGCACACCGAACGAGAGCTCGCCACACATCTACCTGAGCCTGGAGACGACCTTCTAGCGCAGGCCTCCAGGCCGCCCAATACGCTCCACCGCACGCTGGATCTGCAAGCGAATGCGAATCGGGGAACACCGGACGCACTTCGGCGTCCACCTCCCGTCGTCGAACCTGGAATTCAGTACGGACTCGATCATGCGCAAACACATCCTCACCACAACTCTCGCCCTTTCGATCGCTGCCGCCCTGCCCGGCGGCGCCCTCATCCCCCACGCACATGCCCAGGCGGCGCCGGCAGCCTCCATGGTGAGCCCGAACCGCTACGGGTTGCCGGATTTCGGCGACCTGGTCGAGCAGGTCGGTCCTGCCGTGGTCAACATCCGCGTGGTGCAGCGCAGTACGCAGGGCACGATGGGTGAAAACCCCATGGCCAACGATCCCTTCTACGATTTCCTGCGCCGCTTCGGAGTACCCATGCCGGGCTTCCCCGGCCAGCCCGGCATGGGTCCGCGTGCGCGCCAGGGCATCGGCTCGGGCTTCATCGTCAGTCGGGATGGCTACGTGCTGACCAACGCCCACGTCGTCACGGACGAGAACACGGATCCCGCGCTCTCGGAGGTCACGGTCACGCTGATCGACAAGCGCGAGTTCAAGGCCTCGGTCGTCGGCGTCGATCGGCGCACAGACGTCGCCCTGCTCAAGATCGACGCCAAGGATCTCCCGGCTGTGAGAATCGGCAACGCCGACGACGCTCGTGTGGGCGAATGGGTGGTGGCCATGGGCTCGCCCTTCGGTTTCGAGAACACGGTGACTGCGGGCATCATTTCGGCCAAGGCACGCAGGTTGCCGGACGAAACCTATGTGCCCTTCATCCAGACCGACGTCGCGATCAACCCGGGCAACTCGGGCGGGCCGCTGTTCAACCTCGCCGGCGAGGTGATCGGCATCAACTCGCAGATCTATTCACGCTCGGGCGGCTTCATGGGCATCTCGTTCGCGATCCCGATCGACGTCGCGATGAACATCAAGGACCAGCTCGTGGAGCATGGCCGCGTACAACGAGGGCGTCTGGGCATCGCAATCCAGGGCGTCGACAAGGATCTCGCGCAGTCTTTCGGACTCGCGGAGGCCTACGGCGCGCTGGTCGCCAGCGTGGAGCCGGACAGCGCGGCCGAGAAGGCGGGCCTGCAGGCAGGCGACGTCGTGCTGAGCGTGGATGGTCGCCGCATCAACGATTCAGCGGAATTGCCGCGGGTGATCGGTGAAAAGCGGCCCGGCACCCGGGTGAAGATGGAAGTCTGGCGTGACGGCCGCAGTCGCAGCATCACCGCGACGCTGGACGAGATGAAAACCGAGACGCTTGCCAGTGCGGGCGAGGTCACACCCAGCCAGGTCGAGCGTCTGAACGAACGACTCGGACTCAGCGCGCGCACCCTGACCGCCCAGGAAGCAGCGGAACTGAGCCTGCGCGGCGGCGTGATCATCGAGAGTGTCGACGGCCCTTCCGCCCGGGCCGGGCTGCAGCGAGGCGACGTGATCCTTGCGGTGAACAACCAGCAGGTGAAGAACGTCACTGAACTGCGCGCCCTGCTCGAGGGGGCGGGTAATCGCTTCGCGGTGCTGATCCAGCGTGGAAACGCCCGCATCTTCGTACCCGTCCGCATCGAGTAAGCCGACGGACAGCAGCGGGAAAGCCTGCGCCGCCGCCAAGTCTGGTCGGCGGCGCAGGCACGTTCAGAAGCGGAAACGCGCAACCGACTCCTGCAGCCGAGAGGCGAGTTCGCCGAGTTCGCGCGCCGAAGCGACCGTTTGCTCCAGCGCCTGGTTGTTGTTCTGCGCCATGCCTGCGATCTCGCCAATGCTATGCGTGACGGACTCGCTCGCATTGCGCTGCTCTCCGGTTGCGTCGGCAATACGGTCCAAGCCCTCGCCAACCTCCACCACCAGCGAGTTGGCTGCTGCCAGCACCTGCTGCACCGCGTCGGCCATCTCGCGGCTGGAGGCAAGGTGATCCAGGCCGCGGTCGATTGCCGACTGCACGGAATCAGAACGGCTGGTGACCTCGCGCGTGATGGTGTCGATCTCGCCAGCCGATTTGGCCGACTTCTCCGCCAGCTTGCGTACTTCATCCGCGACCACCGCGAAACCCCGCCCCTGCTCGCCGGCACGCGCTGCCTCGATCGCGGCATTGAGCGCGAGCAGGTTGGTCTGCTCGGCAATTTCGCGCACCTCACCGGTCATGCGCGTGATGGCCTGGGCAGATGCCACGAACGCCGACACCGCGTCGGCCATCTGTCGCACCGCTGTCTCGACTCCCCCGACCTCGCCAACCAGGCGGGCGAGACTCTGCGTGCCCTCCTGGGAGCGTCGCAGGCTGTCATGCGAGCGTTCCCGAACGCCTTCGGTACGCGTGGCGATGTCGGAGATGCTCTCCACCATCGCATCGACCGCATTTGCAGCCGTGACCGAGCTTTCATTCTGCCGGTGCGAGCTCTCCGCAACCCTTTCCGCATCCTTGGCCAGACCATGCGCAGCCTGCGTCACCGAGGTCGCCGAATCCCCAACCTGGCGCACGAGCCCGCCCAGGGTCGAGAGCATCTGGTTGAAGGAGCTCGCTGCACGCCCGATCTCGTCACCAGCGCGCACCGGCAACCGGCGCGTCAGGTCGCCGCCGCCCGCGGCAATCTCGGCCATCCCGGCATTGAGCTGGTCGAGCGGGCGGGTAACGAAGCGGCTGATGAAGAAGTAGACGAAACCAATCAGCGGAATCGACACCAGGAGCGCAAATGCGATGCTTTCGTTGCGGAACTCCGTCACCGCCGCATTCGCCTTGTCGAGCGAGATCCGCATCGACACCGCACCCAGAGGGGTTCCTTCGCTGGTCTGGTGACAGAGGATACAGTCCTTGCCCAGCCAGTTCCTCGATGCAAGCGAGGGAATGACGACGCGCAGATGCTCGCCATGCTCGGCGCTGTGTTCTACACGCAAGGTACTGCGGCCTTCGCTCAGGGCGGAGCGCTCGTCGGCATCGACCGCTACCGCGCCGCCGCCCCCGTCGCCATACACCTTGCTCACGGCCTCGCCACGCAACACGGTCAGATCGCGCACCACCGAGAGCTCCTTGATCTGGTCAAGAAAGACGTCGCGCTGCCCTACGGTGCCGGTGATCATCATTCCGGTCAGCCCGGCCATGGTCATCTCGTTGATCGCCGCAGCGAAGTCCTTCGCCTGATCGATCGCCGTCTCGCGGTTCACCTTCGTTTCCCAGGCGATCATGCTGCCGAAGGCGAGCACCATCATCAGCCAGATGACTCCGGTGAGCCGAAGCCAGATCGGCGTCGAGTAGACACGCTTTGTCGAGTTTTGCTGTCCGACGTTCATTTGGGAACCTTACCTTTCCTGATCGATCAACATCCGCTTCAACGACCGAAATGCAGGATGCTTTAGGCCGAAAAAGCAATATTCTGGCGAGTAAGCATGACCCACATCAATGAATTTTGATATAAGGTTCTCGTGATATGAGCCATACGTATGCAGTACAGCCCCGGACCAGAGGCATCCCTTGCAGCGCGAACGCATGTTCGGGCGGCATATCGCGGCACCACTGAAGACTTCCCCAGCAACGAACCAGGAGGTTCCACATGAAAAAAGCAATCGCTCTCGGCATCATCTCCCTGTCCCTCGCGACCGCCGCTTCGGCCCAGGTCAAACCCGAGGACCAGATCAAGTACCGTCAGGCCGGCTATAGCTTCATGAGCTGGAACATGGGCAAGATCAAGGCCAATCTCGAGGGCGAATACAACGCCCAGCAGGTTCAAGCCGCAGCAGCGGCCATCGCTGGCATCGCCGGTTCGGGCATGGGCGCGCTGTACGGCCCGGGCACCGAAAAGGACATCGGTAACGTGAAGACCCGCGTCAAGCCCGAGTTCTTCGAGAACATGCAGGACGTCGGCAAGATCGCCACCGAGTTCAACACCAACGCCGCCGCGCTCGCGACGGCCGCGGCCAGCGGTGACAAGGCCGCGGTGCAGAAGGCTTTCGCCGACACCGGCAGCAGCTGCAAGGCCTGTCACGACAAGTACCGCATGGAGTGATCCTGCACACGCCGACGCGGGCACGAGCCTCGTCGGCGCACACGAAAAAGCCACCCCGCATCAGGGGTGGCTTTTTCGTTGACCGCAGCGGTCGGGCCGCTTGCTGGCAGGCCCGCCTCGCGTCCTTACCACGCCGCGGGCGGCGGCGGGGGCGGCGGCTCGATGAAGCTGCCGGTGGCGAAGTAAAGCACCGCCGCGGTGAGCGCGAGGGCGACAATGAAGGCCACCGTGCCACCGCCACGGGCGGGCTCGTGCGCCGGGTCGGCGACTTCCTTCACGCCCGTGATCATCGGCTTGACGAGGTCGTCCTTCTTCACCAGCGCGTAGAACATCACCGCGCCGACATGCAGCGCGACGAAGACGATGATCACCCAGTAGTTCTGCCGGTGCAGGCCCGAGAGCTGGTCGCTGGTCGCGGAACTCACCAGGTCGCGCAGCGGGCCGGAGAAGGCGATCTCGTCATTCGAGAACAGGCCGGTAACCGCCTGGAAGATCATGATCGCAAGCAGCGCGAACACCGACAGCGCGCCGAGCGGGTTATGGCCGGGCCGGTTCCACTGGCCGCGCAGGTAACTGCCAATGCGGCCGGGCGTGGGCACGAAATCGGCAAAGCGCGCGTAGGTGGAGCCGACGATGCCCCACACGATGCGGAAGGCGAGCAGGCCGGTGATCGCCACGCCAGCGCGCCCATGCCATTCGATCATGCTGCCACCCATCTGGCCGGTGACGTAGGCGGCGACCACGAGCACGACCAGCAGCCAGTGGAATATTCGGGTGGGCAGGTCCCAGATGCGGATCTTGCGTGTGTTCATTGCTTTCTTCCCTTCATCGATGCTGGTTTGGCGGCCAAGCCCCGCCTCGACCCGCAGGAGCGGGCGGCGCCCATGACGAACCATGACCAGGACATCATGCCATGGTTCCGCTGCACTGCATCATCCGGCCTTGCGCTGCGCCAGGAACTCACGCAGGTGGCGACCGGTGTGCGATTCCGGTGTCGCCATCGCCACCTCTGGTGGACCCTCGGCCACCACGTGGCCGCCGCCATCGCCGCCCTCTGGGCCGAGGTCGATCAGCCAGTCGGCCTCAGCCATCACGTCGAGGTCGTGCTCGATCACCAGCACGGTATGGCCGGCGTCGGTCAGGCGGTGCAGCACGCGGATCAGCTTGTCCACGTCGGCCATGTGCAGACCGACGGTGGGCTCGTCGAGCACGTAGAGGCTGTGCTTGTCGGCCGGCAACGGCACACCGCCGGTGTCCTCCGCGTCGCCCGGTCGCCGGCGCACCTTGGCCAGTTCGGTCACCAGCTTGATTCGCTGCGCCTCGCCACCCGACAGCGTCGGGCTGGGCTGGCCCAGGGTCAGGTAACCAAGGCCGACGTCCTGCAGCAGCTGCAGCGGGTGAGCGATGGCCGGGTGCGCCGAGAAGAAATCCACCGCCTCGTCCACTGGCATCGCCAGCACTTCGGCGACCGTCCTGTCCTTCCAGCGCACCGACAGCGTCTCCGGGTTGAAGCGCGCGCCGCCGCAGGCCTCGCAGGGCGTCTTCACGTCGGGCAGGAAGTTCATCTCGACGGTGGTCTGGCCGGCGCCATCGCACACCGGGCAGCGCCCGGCGCCGGTGTTGAAGGAGAAGCGCGAGGCGTTCCAGCCGCGGGTGCGGGCGTCGAAAGTGTCGGCGAAGAGCTTGCGGATCGCATCCCAGAAGCCGACGTAGGTCGCCGGGCAGGAGCGCGGCGTCTTGCCGATCGGGGTCTGGTCCACCTCCAGCACGCGGCCGACCTGCTGCCAGCCGTGGAGGCCCTTGCAGCCGACCAGCGCCTGGTCGACCTCCTCCGGCTGGACCTGGCCGCGACGGCGGGCGCGGGTGGCCTCGGGGTCACCCAGCCGCGCCCGCAGGTTGGCGTGGATGACGTCGCGCGCCAGGCTGGACTTGCCCGAGCCGGACACGCCGGTCACCACCGTCAGGCGCGCGAGCGGGATGCGCACCGAAATATCGCGCAGGTTGTGCAGGCTGGCGCCCTCGATGCGGATTGCCGCATGGTCGTCCGCCACCGCGCGGCGCGGTCGCAGCGGATGCTGCAGCGGGTGACGGAAGCATTCGCCGGTGGCGGATTCGGGCGCGGCCAGCAGGTCGTCGATGCGGCCTTCGGCCACCACCCGGCCGCCGCGCACGCCGGCGCCGGGGCCGAGGTCGATGACATGGTCGGCGCGGCGGATGGTGTCCTCGTCGTGCTCCACGACCAGCAGCGTATTGCCGCGGTCGCGCAGTTCTTCCAGGGTGTCGAGCAGCAGGCGATTGTCGCGTGGGTGCAGGCCGATCGTCGGCTCGTCGAGGATGTAGCACACGCCGCGCAGGTTGGAGCCGAGCTGCGCCGCCAGGCGGATGCGCTGCGCCTCGCCCCCGGAAAGCGTGGGCGCGGCGCGGTCCAGCGCGAGGTAGCCGAGGCCCACATGCTGCAGGAAGGCGAGCCGCCCACGGATTTCACCGACGAGGTCGCGCGCGATGTCCGTTTCGCGCTCGTTGAGCGCCAGATCGGCGAAGAAGCCCGCCGCCTTGTCGACCGGCTGCGCCGCGAGCTGGTGCAGGCCGAGGTCGCGGAAGCGCACCGCGCGCGCCACCGGATTGAGGCGCGCGCCGTCGCAGGCGGAGCAGGGCTCGTCGCTGACGATGACCTCTTCCGCATCGCCGAGGTCGAGCGCGTCGGGGTCCTCGATGCGCGCCGCCGTCTTCAGCCCGGTGCCGTAGCACTTGGGGCACCAGCCATGCTTGGCGTTGTACGAGAACAGGCGCGGATCGGGCTCGGGGAAGCCGGTGCCGCAGTTGGGGCAGGCGCGCAGCGTGGAGAAGGTGACCGGCACCGCGCCGAGCTTGCCGATCTCGAGCACCTTGATCACGCCCTTGCCGATGTCCAGCGCCTGGCGCACGAACTCGCGCAGCGTGGCCTCGTTCTCCGGCTGCACCACCACCATGCCGGTGGGCAGCTCGATGTTGTGCTCCTTGTAGCGGTCCAGCCGCGGCCACTTGGCGGTGGGCAGGTATTCGCCATCGACGCGCAGCTGCGCGTGGCCCTTGCCGCGCGCCCACTTGGCGAGGTCGGTGTACAGGCCCTTGCGGTTGACCACCAGCGGCGCCAGCACTTCGATGGACGCGCCACGCAGCTCGCGCTGGACCTGGGCGACGATGGCCTCGAAGCTCTGCGGCGTCACCGGCACGTCGCAGTCGGGGCAGAACTGCGTGCCCAGCTTCACGTACATCAGGCGCAGGAAGGGGTGGATCTCGGTCAGCGTCGCCACCGTGCTCTTGCGCCCGCCGCGACTGGTGCGCTGCTCGATCGCCACCGTCGGCGGGATGCCGAACAGGCCGTCGACGTCGGGTCGGCTGGCAGGCTGGACGAACTGGCGCGCGTAGGCGTTGAGCGACTCCAGGTAACGGCGCTGCCCCTCGCCGAACACGATGTCGAAGGCCAGCGTGGACTTGCCCGAGCCGGACAGGCCGGTGATCACGGTGAACTGGTCGCGCGGAATCTGCAGACTGACGTTCTTCAGGTTATGCTCGCGTGCATGGCGGATCTCTATCGCCGGTGCAGCAACCGGGCGATATTCCACCCGCGGCTCGGCGGCGACCCGCGGCGCCGTGCGCGTCTTCTCCAGTTCCGCCGCGTAGTCGCGCAATGCCCTGCTGGTATGCAAGCTTTCGTGCCCGCGCACGACCTCCGGCGTCCCCTCGATCACCACCGCGCCGCCGCCTTCACCCCCTTCCGGGCCGAGGTCGATGATCCAGTCGGATGCAGCGATCACGTCGAGGTTATGCTCGATGACGATCAGCGAATGGCCGGCCTGCAGCAGCTTGTCGAAGGCGCCGAGCAGCTTGGCGACGTCCTCGAAGTGCAGGCCGGTGGTGGGTTCGTCGAACAGGAACAGCAGACCGGGTTCGGGCGCGTTTCCGATGTTGTCAACAGATTTGCCAACAAAGTTATCCACAACCCTGGCTTTGCGTACAGGTCTTCTCTGTGCTGCCTCGGCGAGATGGCCGGCGAGCTTCAGCCGCTGCGCTTCGCCACCCGACAGCGTCGGCACGGGCTGGCCGAGGCGCAGGTAGTCGAGACCGACATCTGCCAGCGGCGCCAGGGCGGCAAGCACCTTCGGGTGTTCGCGGAACACGTCCAGCGCCTCATGTACCGTCAGTTCCAGAATATCCGCGACAGAACGCCCATTCCATTTCAGTTCAAGGACTTCCGGGCGGTAGCGCTTGCCGTCACAGTCCGGACAGCGCAGCCACACGTCGGACAGGAACTGCATCTCGACATGCTCGAAGCCCGAGCCGGTGCAGGTCGGACAGCGGCCGTGGCCGGCATTGAAGCTGAAAGTACCGGGGGAGTAACCCCGCTGCTTCGCCTCCGGCAGGGCGGCGAACAGGTTGCGGATCGGGTCCCAGGCACCGACGTAGCTGACCGGGTTGGAACGCGAACTCTTGCCGATCGGCGACTGGTCGACCATGACCACACCGCGCAACTTATCCACACCTTCGAGGCGGTCGAAATCGCCCGGTGATTCGGATGCCTCGCCGAAATGCTTGGCCAGCGCCGGAAACAGCACGTCCTGGATCAAGGTCGATTTGCCCGAACCGGACACGCCGGTCAGGCAGGTCAGGCGCTGCAGCGGGAAGCCGACGGTCAGGTCGCGCAGGTTGTGCTGGCGCGCGCCGACCAGAGTCATGCGCGGCGTGGCGTCATCGACCGGCCGCGGCGGACGATCGACGTCGATGCGCTTCCTGCCCGCCAGCCAGGGGCCGGTCACCGAATCCGGGTTGGCGGCGATCTCGGCCGGCGTCCCGCGCGCGACGATGTTGCCGCCACGCTCTCCCGGGCCGGGGCCAATCTCGAGCAGTTCGTCAGCGGCGACCATCACCTGCGGGTCGTGCTCCACCACCACCAGCGTGTTGCCGGCATCGCGCAGCCGTGTCATCACGCCGAGGATGCGGCCGATGTCGCGCGGGTGCAGGCCGATCGAAGGCTCGTCGAGCACGAACAGGGTGTTCACCAGCGAGGTGCCGAGCGCGGTGGTCAGGTTGATGCGCTGCACCTCGCCACCCGACAAGGTGCGCGACTGGCGATCGAGCGTCAGGTAGCCGAGGCCGACGTCGGCAAGATAGTTCAGCCGGCTGCGGATCTCGCCCAGCACCAGCTCGGTGGCTTCGTCAGACACGCCAGGGATGTGCAGCGCGGCGACGGCGTCGCGGATGCGATCGACCGGCATTGCCATCAGCTCGTGGATCGCGAGACCTTTGTCACCCACCGGCAACCGCCACAGCAGCGCATCCGGCTTCAGCCGCGCGCCGTGGCAGGCCGGGCATTCCGTGTAGCTGCGGTAGCGCGACAGCAGCACGCGGATGTGCATCTTGTAGGCCTTGGTCTCCAGCCAGTCGAAGAAGTGGCGCACGCCGTACCAGTAGCGCGGCCACGAGCTGTCCCAGTTCTTCCACTTCGGGTCGCCCTTGAACAGCCACTGGCGATGCTCGGGCGGCAGGTCGCGCACCGGGATGTCCATCGCCACGCCATATTTCTTCGCCATCTTCTCGAGATCGGCCTGGCACTCGCGGTAGCTCTCGGTCTGCCACGGCTTCACCGCGCCTTCGGCAAGCGTCTTCGACTCGTCCGGCACCACCAGCCCGAAATCGACTCCGATCACTCGGCCGAAGCCGCGGCAGGTCTCGCAGGCGCCGATCGGCGAATTGAAGGAGAACAGGCCGGGGGTGGCGTCCGAGTAGTGGATGTCGCAGTCCGCGCAGTGCAGGCCAGACGAGTAGCGCCACACCGCCTCGCCCGGCGTCCGATCCTTGGACTCCGACTTCACACCCTCGCCCGACGCATAGACGGACACGCGCCCGTAGCCGCGATGCAGTGCCGTCTCCAGCGCCTCGGCCAGGCGCGCGTCCTCGGCGTTCGACGCGCGGAAGCGATCCTGCACCACCTGCAGCACGTCCTGTCCCTCGGCGCCGGCACCGGCAATGCGTTCCTGGATGCGGGTGTAGCCTTGTGCGTTAAGCAGGCCGGTCACCTCCGCTTCGCTGAAGTTGGACGGCACCGGCACCGGAAAGCACACCACCAGGCGCGGGTCGCCTTCCGCCTGAGCGCGCGCGCGCAGATCGGCGGCGATGCTGACCGCTGAATCGCGGCGTACCGGCTTGCCGCAGCAACGGCAATGCAGGTGAGCGGCGCGCGCATACAACAGTTTGAAGTGGTCGGCGAGCTCGGTCATCGTGCCCACCGTCGAGCGCGAGGTGCGCACCGGGTTGGTCTGGTCGATCGCGATCGCCGGCGGCACGCCCTCGATGCGATCCACCTGCGGCTTGTCCATGCGGTCGAGGAACTGGCGCGCGTAGGGCGAGAAGGTCTCGACGTAGCGCCGCTGACCCTCTGCGTACAGGGTGTCGAACACCAGCGAGGACTTGCCCGAGCCGGACACGCCGGTCACCACCGTGAGGCGGTTCAGCGGCAGGTCGAGCGACAGGTTGCGCAGGTTGTTCTGGCGCGCACCGCGGATGCGGATGGCGTCGACGATCGGGGCGGGGGCATCGACCGGGGTGTAGCGAGTTTCGGACTTGGACATGGACTCGAACACGAGGATGTAAGCCGCCATTTTAGGCGCGGACCCGCCTCGGACTCATGCGCGCAGGAAAAGCTCCCGATGACACGAAAAGCGTTTCACGCCTGATCCTCTACATCAGCCACGCCGGTCGCAGCAGCATTACGGTGCCCAGTGCGAGCATCACCGCCCCCGACAGCAGCTTGAGCACGCGCCCGCCACGCTCGGTGAGCTTTCCACTGCCAAGCGCCAGCACCGCCGTCCCCACCATCAGTGCATCGTCGGCAATGTAGGCGAGGATGTAGAGAGCGAGGTAACCGTAATGCGCCTGCGGCGAGAGCGCATGCTGGGTGAGTACCGCGGTATAGATCGCTGGCAGGCCGGCAGTACACAACAGCTCGACGAAGTTCACCCCCACGGCAAGGACGGCGACGGCCACCAGCGAGGCCGACAGTGATCTAGCCTTCAGGATGGCACGTGCCCGGGCATAGATGCCAGGTTTGGCCGATTCGGGAATGGACAGCGAGACGCCACGGCGAAACGCAAAGAAATCCTTCACGTTGACCAGACCGATCAGCATGGCGAGTGCTGCGAGGCCGATGCGCAGCGCGTCGGTCATGCCGACGAACAGGAACACGTTGAGCCACGCGGCCATGAAGGCGTAATACACCGCACCGCTGGCAAGCACGAAGGTTCCGGCCACCATCGCCATGCGCCGCCGGTCCTTCAGCCGCACCAGCAGCGAGAGCAGGAACAGCAGCACCCACATCGCACACGGATTGAAGCCATCGAGCAGGCCGAGCGCGAGCGTGAACAGTGGCAGTCCTAGTTCGCTGACGCTCAGGGTGCCGAACAGCGCAGATTCGAACCGGTCGCGCGGTGGCGGCGGCAAGGCCTCGATCAGCCGCTCCAGTTCCGAGCCCGTGTGCGCCGCGTCGTCGAATCCGACCAGTACCTGCGTGCCATACACGAAGGTCGGCACCCCGGGCGGCCAGGCACCGACGGCCTGGCTGATCGCGACGAGGACGTCACGCGCAGCGGGATCGCGATCGACCTGGCGTAACACGATGCGAAGATCGGGGCGGATGCGCTGGAGTTCATCCAGATAAGTCTTCGCGTCGGCGCAATGCGGACAGCCATCGCGAACGAAAACCTGAAGCTCTCCTGGCGGTGGAAGCACCAGCGGCGAAGCAGCTTCTGCATCGCCGCTCGCCCAGACAGGCAAGGGAAAAAACAGGGCGAGAAAGACCAGCACGCGTCCGAGCGCTGCCGCCATCCCCACTTGCCGCATCGCGGCGGACATCACTTCTCCGAACTGTCCTTTTCGGCCTCTGCCTCCGGCAAGGTACGCTCCTCTACCGGCGCCGGTTCACCCAACTCCCCGTCGGGCCTGGGACGTACGCTCTCGATCGCCCCCTTGCCGACTTCCCTCAGACGCTGCGCAGCATCGCGCGTAGCCTCTGCGATGCGGTGTGCCGCCTGCTCGGCAGCCTCCTTCGCATCGCGTACCGTCTGAGCACCGGTGGCGGACTCGCCCTCACCTGCAGGTCCGCTGTCACGAATCGCCCCCTCGGCTGACTCGACGACCGCCTGCACGGTAGCTGCACCCGCCTCGCCAGCTTTGCGCGCAGCCTCGCCAGCCTTCTGCAGCGCCTCACGAGCGGCATCCGCCGCGTTCTGGCGGGCAGCCGCCGCATCCTCCCGCGCCGCTTCCGCAGCAGGGGCCTCGGGCGTGGCTTCCTTGACGGGCGCAGACGCCTGTTGCGGTTCGGCCGAACAGGCTGCAAGAATCGCCAGCGACAGAATGGGAACGAGCAGGGACAGCGGTTTCATGAGCATTGTAAGACGGAGCAGGAAGCGGCGAATGGGGTGAGCTTACCGAATCCCGACAGCAAAACAATGCGCAGATTTCACGCTGCAACATCCAGAAAGCAAATGGGCCCTTGCGGGCCCATTGCAGCGATCGACGTAAGGCGCGCTTACTTGACGCGGTTCTTGTACTCGTCGGTGCGGGTGTCGATCTCGATCTTGTCGCCGATCTCTACGAAGGCCGGCACCGGCAGCTCGAAACCGGTGGAGATGCGGGCCGGCTTCATGACCTTGCCCGAGGTGTCGCCCTTGACGGCAGGCTCGGTGTAGACGACCTCGCGTACCACACTGTTGGGGAGTTCGACCGAGATCGCCTTGCCGTTGTAGAACACGACTTCGCACTGCAGACCGTCCTCGAGGTACTTGAGGGCGTCGGTCATGTTGTCCGCTTCGACCTCATACTGCTCGTAGTCGGCGTCCATGAACACGTACATCGGATCAGCGAAGTACGAGTAGGTGACTTCCTTGCGCTCCAGCACCACGACCTCGAACTTGTCGTCGGCCTTGTACACCGACTCGGACGGAGCGCCCGTGAGCAGGTTCTTGAGCTTCATCTTCACGACCGCAGCGTTGCGGCCGGACTTGTTGTACTCGGCCTTCTGCACCACGAGCGGGTCGCTGCCCACCATGATGACGTTGCCCGAGCGGAGTTCCTGAGCGGTTTTCATGCTGTTTCCCGAATTGATCGCTGCGGCGAGCGGCCGCATGTGCTTGAAAAATTTAGCCCGCGATTCTACCGCGGGCTTTGGCGGATGTGGGAGCAGAATTTTGTCAAGTTGTCTGCGAGGTCGGGGAGGGCGGCCTGCGCGACACACCAGTTCCGCGCGTGTTCGGCAAGCACCGGGAGGGCCTCGGCAAATGCGGGCCAGGCGCGCGCGGGGCGAATACCTTCACGCGGGCAAGCGTTCCAGGCGCGCCAGAACGCTGCATGTGCGTCAGCGGTTGCCGCAGACAGACCTGGCCGATGGAGCGCAAGGAAGGCATCGAGCTTCTCATGATGCACGGCATCGGCCTGCGGGTAGATCTGCCAGACGAAGGGACGAGCCGCCCACTGCGCGCGCACGAAGGAGTCCTCGCCGCGCACGAAGTTGAGATCGCTCGCCCAGAGCAGCCGATCGTAGCCATCCTGATCCGTGAAGGGGAGTACATGGACATCCAGACTACCGCGCCGGATATGCGCGCCTGCTTCTGGAGTCGGGCAACCCAGCCCGGCTGCGACATCCGCCAGAACACGTGAGACGGGCACCAGCAAGCTGATGCGGCGCGCTCCGGTAGTCCAGCAGCTGATGAGTTCACCCAGGTCCGGCTGCTCGTAGGCGAAGAGCGACACCCGCAGGGTCTGCGGATCAGGATCCACACCATGCTCCCGCAGCCAGGCGAGTCGGCCCGCCGGATCCTTCACGAACGCATCGCGGCGCTGTAGCAAGCTGGGCTCGCGCAGCAGCCCCCCCACGCGAGGATCGAACCCCGGGAAGAAGAAGTATTTCACCAGCGGCAGTCGCGGATGAGGCGAAGCCATGCCGTGACACCCGACGACCCAAGCCTCGGCGGAGAGGTACTCGAGATTGACCCACACCGGCGGACTGCTCTGCGCAGCCATGACCTCGAGTTGGGACGCCGGCAGTTCGCAGGCGAAGGCCTCCACCACGATCCTGCCGGGCGCCAGGGGCGAGAACGATTCCTCCCAACCGCGCACCTCCACCCCTTCGACCACGCTACCTGCCCGCGGATCGACGTCCGCTGCGGGCGGGCAGATCTGCTGCAGGACCGCCCAGTCATCCACCCAGAGCCTCACCCCTCCGGGCTCGCGCGCGGCCAGATCGCGGGCCAGCCGCCAGCACACGCCGATATCCCCAAAGTTATCCACAACCTGACAGAAGATCTCCCATTCCGGGCGAGATGACGCAGCAGCAACAGTCATATCCTGAACAATCCTGGGAGTGAGCGCTTGAAAGCTTGTGGACAAGCGCTCAAAAGCGAGATGCACCAAAATTGATGGACAATTCCCCCACAGTCACCCAAAGCCTTTCCCACTGACTTCCTCCAGGGGTGAAATGCAGGTGAAACAAGGTGCGCAGGGACTTATCCACAGATTTTTGGGTACTGTTAACTTTATTGTTGTTTAAATCAATAACTAAATAGAAGAACAAACCCTGAGCGCCGTAAGGCTCGGGCGCACCCGTGTACTTGCAGGTAAAATCGTCTGCAGAAGCGGGTTCTTGGTCCGCAAACATCTAGCCTGCAACGGAACCGTTGCCGGGAGGGGGAGGTTTACCGTGGCAAGACGACATGCCCTACCACTGGTACTGCTGCTGATTGCACCACTCACGAGCCTGGCGGAACGGCATGCCAATACCGTTAGTCCGCAAGCCGCTGAGGAGGAAGGCATTCTGGAAACCACTCGGACCCAGGTAAGAGGGTTCTCGCTGTGGCTGGGAGAAACAGTGAACGACTGGTTCGGCGATCTCCCCTTCGAAGATGGCGGCCAGGTCACGAACGGACGCCTGGGTCTGCGTAACCTCTGGCGGCAGGACGAAGGCTGGGACACCAACGTGCGTTTCCGTGCCCGCTTCGATTTGCCCAACCTGCGCGAAAAGGCATATGCATTCATCGGGCGGCAGAACGAGGACGAGCTCATGACCGACCAGGCTGAGGCATTCACGCGCGAACAGTTGCTGCTCGAGGAGCGCAGACGGGAAGACCAGACCGGCTTTGCAGGTTTGGGGCTTGCGTTGCGCAGGAACATCGATTTGCGAGCAGGCGTGCGCGGCGGGCTGAAGTTTTACACCCAGGCGCGTTACCGCGAGCAGTGGGCCGTAACGGAACAGGATCGCATCGAGTTCCGTGAGACGATTTTCTGGAATACCTCGCACAAATTCGGTTCCACGACCGCACTCGATTACGAGCACGCCTTCACGCCAACGCTCTCACTGCACTGGCAGAACGCGGCAACCATCTCCGAGAAGACCGACGGCTTCGCCTGGGGAAGCAGCCTGGGTCTGTTCCGTCGCTTTGGTGATGACCGCCTGCTTTCGGGCGAACTGGTGGCGACCGGTGAAACGGGTGCCCAGGAAGCCGTCGGCGAATACGGTGTGCGGATGAAGTGGACGCAACCGGTTTATCGCGAATGGCTGATCGGCGAGCTCATCGTCGGCCATTACTGGCCGCAGTACGATGAAGAAAACCGCGAGCGCGACAAATCCTGGGCGGTCGGCATGAACCTGGAGATGCGCTTCTAGGTGCCTCCAGTCTTCAAGCGTAGTCGGCGAGGCGGGCGAGGTCGTCCGCCTCCAGCCATCGCCACTGCCCTGGCGCAAGCCCGGCAGGCAGGTCCAGCCCTCCCACCCGGCTTCTGTGCAGGGCCTCCACACGATTTCCGGCAGCGCCGACCATGCGTTTGACCTGGTGGTACTTGCCTTCACAGAGGGTCAGGCGCAGCGTGTTCGGGCTGGTGAGCTCGCAGGCCGCTGCGGCGATCGGCGCAGGCTCGTCATGCAGTTCGACGCCGCCGAGCAGGCAATCTGCAAAGGCCTGCTCGACCGCATGCTTCAGGGTGACTTCGTAGACCTTGGGCGTGCGCTTCTTGCCCGAACTCCAGTGGTGGATGAACTGCCCGTCGTCGGAGAGCAGCAACAGCCCGGTGGTGTCCTGGTCTAGGCGGCCTACGCACTGTACGCCGCGTTCCTGCAGTTGCGGCGGCAGCAGGGTGAAGACCGAAGGGTGGAAGGTCGGCTTGGCCGAACACTCATAGCCGGCCGGCTTGTGGAGGACGACATAGGCTCGGGCGCGGAAGCGCCAGTCCTGTTCTCCGACGCGGAATGCGAGACCGGGCGAGCCATCGGTGCTGCCGGCATCGAATTCGGCATACGGATCTTCACAGGCTTCGCCGGCGACGCTGACGTAACCGGCACGGATGAGGGCACGGCATTCCTTGCGGCTGCCGAAGCCCTGGGCATGGAGGAGGCGTTCGAGTTGCATGGCACGCATGTTATCCCGGGTGCAGGCATCCGCGGGTAAACTGCCGCCCTGCCCGCTCAGGAGACCGCCTTGAAATTCGAACACCTGATCGAGGTCAATGATCTCGCCAACCCGCTGCAGATGCAGCTCACACGCGAAGAGCTGTGGTTCGGCCTGTTGTGCCGCGCAGAGGATGCGTGCATCTTCCTGCCCGGCCTGGAGGCCTGCCACATCATCGAGCGCAGCGAAGACCGCCTCGTGCGCGACCTGCACTTCGGCAGCGCCATCATCCGCGATTGTGTCACCTTCGATCCGCTGCACTGGATGCGCTTCGAATCCGAAGCCAATGAGGAACACCCCGGCGGCAGTCTGGTGATCACCATCGAGGAACCCGAGCCCGGCGCCTTCTTCCTGCGTTTCGCCTACCAGACCTCGTTGCCGGAAGGCGGTGAGGAGGGGCGTTACGCGCAATTCGTGCGCTCGGCGTACCACCAGTCCGACCTCGATACCGTGCGCGTGATCCGGATGATCGCCCAATCCCGCGGGCAGGCGCAGTAGCGTCTGGCCCGGACCCGAAACTCCATCAACAGGAAACACCTCCCGACATGTGGTTCAAGAATCTGCAGATCTATCGCCTTCCCGTCCCGTGGGACATGAGCGCCGAGCGCCTCGAGGAGCAGCTCGCAAAGAAGCCCTTTCACCCCTGCGGCAGCCAGGACATGGAGAGTCGTGGCTGGTTGTCGCCACTCGGTAACGAGGTGCTGGTGCACGCCATCGGCGGTCAGTTCCTGATCTGCCTGGGCTTCGAGCACCGCCTGCTGCCCTCTGCGGTGGTCAAGCAGGAAGCAGATGAGCGCGCCGAAGAGCTGGCCGAGCAGCAGGGCTACAAGCTCGGCCGCAAGCAGATGAAGGAGCTGCGCGAACAAGTGACGCAGGAACTGCTGCCGCGCGCCTTCACCCGCCGCCGCCGCATGTTCGCCTGGATCGATCCGATCAACGGATGGTTGGTCGTCGATGCCGCCAGCCAGAGCAAGGCTGAGGACGTGCTCGAACAACTGCGCCACACGCTCGACAGCCTGCCCCTGACCCTGCTGCGTACCGAGTTGTCGCCGACGTCGGCAATGGCCGACTGGCTGGCCGGCAGTGAGCCGCCAGAGGGCTTCACGATCGACCAGGACTGCGAGCTGCGTTCGGTGGCCGAAGACAAGGCCGCAGTGCGCTACGTGCGGCATCCGCTCGAGGGTGAGGAGGTCAAGGGCCACCTCGAAGCCGGCAAGCTGCCCACCCGACTTGCGCTGACCTTCGACGACCGCATCAGCTTCGTGCTGACCGAGAAGCTCGAGATCAAGCGCCTCGATTTCCTCGACATCGTGCGTGACCAGATTGGCGATGGCGACAAGGATGACGCCGAGGCGCTGTTCAACGCAGAGTTTGCGCTTATGACCGGCGAACTCGCCCATCTGCTTCCTGCCGTGGTGGCTGCACTGGGCGGCGAGATCGCTGCGACAGCACAGGAAGGCCACATGCCTAGCGCTGAACTGCCCCGCCTGCAGGCCCTGAAACCTGTCGAACAAGCGGTTGAGACAGACGATCCTCCGTTCTGAGCACAGCGGTTGGGATAGCGAACAGACGACCTGGCAGCGCGCCGGGTGGTCTGCTTCTGGGTGTACACAATATTTAAAGATTTAAAAGATCATAAAGACAGTACACCCCGTTTTTCTGTGGATAACCGTATTTTCATCATATCGATCAACGATTTGAGTCTCTCGAAAAGCGGTTGAAAACCCCCTCGTCCACGGCAGGATGCTTTGTTGATGAAAATTCTGCTTGGGCGGTTTCAGTGACTTGTCCACAATTCGCTGCCCTGCTTCACCACAGCTTTCCCACTGCGCAGTGCGATGCTTGCAAGCCAACTGTCGCTCCAGCTGCGTTAAAGTCTGACCCATGGATAATGCGATGACTCTTGAATGGTGGCACTGGGAGATTGCCGGCCTCGCGCTGGTGCTGCTCGAGCTTGCCCTGCCCTCCTTCTTCATCATCTGGTTCGGGCTCGGCGCGATGCTCGCCGGCTTGGTCTTGCTTGCCGTGCCCGACCTGGCTTTGTCGAAGCAGATCGCAGCGTGGGTCATCGCGTCGATGGCGATGACGGTCCTGTGGTTCAGCGTGGCGCGGCGAGCGCGCTTCAAGACCCTGATCGGCACGGCGGCGGGCGAAGTGATCGGCGAGATCGGCCTGCTGGTGAATGCGGTTGCGCCCTTTGAGCGCGGCAAGGTGCGCTTTCAGCGTCCGGTGTTGGGTGCCGACGAGTGGGCCTGCGTGTCCGAGACCGCGATTGCGGCCGGTGAGCGGGTGCGGGTGGTGAGCGTGGAAGGCAGTTACGTCAAGGTGGCGAAAGCCTGATCGAAACAGTCCGGAGGAAACGGGTTCATGAATGAAAGTCTCGCCATCGCGATCGCCATCCTGGTGTTCGTTGTCATCACCATCGCAAAAGGCGTGCGCCTGGTCGCCCAGGGCGAAGAGTGGGTGGTCGAACGTCTTGGCAAGTATCACGCCACGCTAGGGCCGGGCCTCAACATCCTCATCCCCTATCTCGACAAGGTGGCTTACAAGCTGGTGACCAAGGACATCATCCTCGACGTGCAGGAGCAGGAGGTCATTACCCGCGACAACGCGGTGATCCTGACGAACGCGATCGCCTTCGTTAAGGTCACCGACCCGGTCAAGGCGGTATATGGCGTGACCGACTTCTCGGAGGCGATCCGCAACCTGATCATGACCACACTGCGCTCGATCGTCGGCGAGATGGAGCTCGACGAGGCGCTTTCCTCGCGCGACAAGATCAAGGCGCGGTTGCGCGAGAGCATCGCCGACGAGGCGGTCGATTGGGGCCTGACGGTGAAATCGGTCGAGATCCAGGACATCAAGCCCTCGCAGTCGATGCAGAAGGCGATGGAACTGCAGGCCGCGGCCGAGCGCGAGCGCAAGGCCGCGGTGACCAAGGCTGAGGGCGCCAAGCAGGCGGCGATTCTCGAGGCCGAGGCGCGGCTGGAATCCGCCAAACGAGACGCCAATGCGCAGGTGATGCTGGCCGAGGCCTCGGCCGAGTCGATCCGCCGCGTCTCGGCCGGCATCGGCGACCAGGCCGGACCGATGATGTATCTGCTCGGCGAGAAGTACATCGCCGCGCTGGAGAAGCTCGGCGAATCGGGCAGTTCCAAGCTCGTGGTGATGCCCGCCGACCTGCAGGAGACGCTGCGCGGCCTGGTCGGCAGGCTCGGCGTACGCGGCTGAACCTTCGCTCGCATCCGGCCTCACAGACTCGCATTCAATCGCAAGCCCCAAAGCAAGATAAGGAAGATCACGATGACCAAGCCCGCAAGCCTCGTGCGTACCCTGCTCGCCACCCTCGCCTTTGCCGCCGCATCCGGTAGCGCCATGGCGCAGAGTTTCATGACCGACAAGGTCGAGGTCGAGAAGCTGCTGACCGGCGCCACCTTCATCGGCGTGTATCTGCGCACCGAAACCGCCTACACGCTCAAGTTCGGTACCGACGGTACGCTTACCGACACAACCGGTGCCAAGGCACGCTGGTGGGTGGACGAGCAGGGCCGCTACTGCCGCGAATGGCTGGACGGCAAGCTCAAGGGCAACACCGGCTGCATGAACGTCGAGCTCGAGGACGGCCAGGTGGCGCTGTACTCGGACGGCAAGAAGGTGGTCGAAGGCATCATTGCTGGGGAGTGATCCGGGTCAGGTGTCCATAGGGTGTGGCGACTAGCCCACGCAACTGCGGATCGCCTGTGCCGCGATCGGTAGCCATACCCTCGAGATCTGCGCGCGCATCGCAATGATCGCGCGCGTGGCCGAACGCATGGCGGCTCGGTGAAGCCCCGGCGTTCATGCAGGCCGCAAGGCTTGGTGTCGGAACTTTTTACACAAAGGCCGGCATGGATGCGATGGATGGTGTGATTTCCATGTAAAACAATAGCCTGCATTTTTGGCATGAAGTTTGCTTCATATGAGTAAAAGAAGCTCCGATAGGGGCTTTGTGGATTCAGATAACCATCCATTCATTTACTCATTGCAGGGACCACCAACATGACCAACCAAATGAAGAAGCTTTCCATCGTGCTGCTGATTGCGCTTGGCACTACGACTGCACATGCCGCAGCCATCCACGATTCCAGCCTCTTCACCAACACGCTCGCCGCCAATGACGATGGATCAACTGGTCTGGTGTCGATCGGTTTCAGCCTGAACTTCTACGGAAACGCATACAGCAGCCTGTATGTGAATAACAACGGCAACACCACCTTCACTGGTCCTTTGGGAACCTACACCCCGTTCGGCATCACCGGCGTCAGCACGCCCATGCTGGCGCCCTTTTTTGCCGACGTTGATACCCGTGGCACGGGCAGCGGACTCGTCCAGTACGGCCAGAGCACCCTTGGGGGTCGTAACGTGTTCGGTGTGAACTGGATTGATGTGGGCTACTACGGTGCCCGCACGGACAAGCTCAACAGTTTCCAGTTGATCATCACCGACCGCTCCGACATTGCGCTGGGCGACTTCGATTTCGAGTTCAACTACGACACGATCCAGTGGGAAACCGGTGAGGCCAGCGGTGGCGTCAATGGTCTCGGTGGCACCTCGGCCGCAGCGGGCTGGACCAACGGAAGCGGTGCTTCGTTCCAGTTTGCCGGCTCGCTTGTGAATGGTGCGTTGCTGGATGGTGGTCCGAATGCGCTGGTCAGCGGGTCGCTCAATTCGCAGACCGCAGGGCAGTATCTCTTCTCGGTGCGGAGCGGCCAGGTGGTGAACCCCGTTCCGGAACCCGCCACGCTGGCACTGCTGGGCCTCGGCCTGGCGGGTCTGGCTGCGCGCCGTCGCAAGGTGGCTTGAGCCTCCGAGGCCTTCAGGAAAACGACGGCAGCTTTGGCTGCCGTCGTGCTTTCAGCCCAGCACTTCGCCGTGCTCGCGCGTGGCGTGGAAGGTGACCTTGGGCCACTTCTCGGCCGTCACTTCCAGGTTGTAGCGGCTGGTGGCCAGATACACCGGGTTGCCGTCGATGTCCTTGCCCAGGCGCAGCGCCTGCTCGCGCTCGAAGTTGCGCCGCGTGATGTCGTCCGGGAAGGTGAGCCAGCGCGCGGTGTGGATGTCGGCGGGCTCGAAGATCGCATCGACCTTGTACTCGTCCTTCAGGCGTTGCGCCACGATCTCGAACTGCAGCACGCCGACCGCGCCGAGCAGCATCTGGCCGCCCTCGAGCTCGAAGACCTGGATCGCGCCTTCTTCGCCCAGCTCCTGCAGCCCTTTCTGCAACTGCTTTGACTTGAGCGGATCGCGCAGGCGTGCGGCGCGGAACATTTCAGGCGAGAAGTAGGGGATGCCCTTGAAACCGAGGTTCTCGCCTTCGGTCAGGGTGTCGCCGATCTGCAGCTGGCCGTGGTTGTGGATGCCGACGATGTCGCCCGCGACACCGTCTTCCATGATCACACGCTCGTTGGCCATGAAGGTAAGCACATTGGCGAGCTTCATTTCGCGGCCGGCGCGCACGTGCTTCACCTTCATGCCCGCGCTGTAGCGGCCCGAGCAGATGCGGAAGAAGGCGATGCGGTCGCGGTGCTTCGGGTCCATGTTGGCCTGGATCTTGAACACGAAGCCGGTGAAGGCCGGCTCGGCCGGCTGCACCATGCGGCTGCCAGCATCGCGCGCCTGCGGCGGCGGCGCCCAGTCGATCAGCGACTGCAGGATCTCCTGCACGCCGAAGTTGTTGATACCCGAGCCGAAGAACACAGGGCTCTGCTTGCCGGCGAGGAAGTCGTCGAGGTCGAAGGGCGGCGAGGCGCCGTCGATCAGCTCGACATCTTCGCGCAGCTGACCGATCTCCAGCGGGAAGCGCTTGTCGAGCTCCGGGTTGTCCAGGCCCTTGATGATTTCGCCGTCACTGCGCCGTTCCTGGCCTGGGGTGAAGGTCAGCACCTGCTGCTGCAGCAGGTGATACACGCCGCGGAAGGCCTTGCCCATGCCCAGCGGCCAGGTCACCGGCGCGCAGGTGATCTTCAGCACGTCCTCGATCTCGGCGAGCAGCTCGAAGGGCTCGCGCACCTCGCGGTCGAGCTTGTTCACGAAGGTGATGATCGGCGTGTTGCGCAGGCGGCACACGTTGAGCAGCTTGATCGTCTGCGCCTCGACGCCCTTGGCGGCATCGATCACCATCACCGCGGCGTCCACCGCGGTGAGCACGCGGTAGGTGTCTTCCGAGAAATCCTCGTGGCCCGGGGTGTCGAGCAGGTTGATGGTGTGCCCCTGGTACTCGAACTGCATCACCGAGCTGGTCACCGAGATGCCGCGCTGCTTCTCTACTTCCATCCAGTCCGAGGTGGCGTGGCGGGCGGACTTGCGCGCCTTCACCGTGCCGGCGAGCTGGATCGCGCCGCCGAACAGCAGCAGCTTCTCGGTGAGCGTGGTCTTGCCCGCGTCGGGGTGGGAGATGATGGCGAAGGTGCGGCGCTTTTCGACGTCGCGCAGCAGCTCGGGCGGGAAGGGCGTGGTGGTCATCGGGGCTCGTCGGCAAAAACAAAACCGCCCGCCCGAGGTCGGGCGTGGCGGGACGAGCGGGATTCTATCAAGGAATCAGGAGGATGCCGTGCGTTGCCGGCGGCATCCCCGGGATGGCTACCGCGCTCCGGCTTACTTCTGCTTGCCGATCTGGTCGCCGATGACGCCACCGATGGCAGCACCGCCCACGGTGCCGAGGATGCCGCCGTTGCTGATCACGGCGCCGGCCACACCGCCTACCGCAGCACCTGTGGTGGCGCTCTTCTCGCGCGAGGACATGTTGTCCCAGGTTGCACAGCCAGTGAGCGCGAACGTGATGAGCAGGGCGGGGATGAGGGTACGGGTACGGGTCTTCATGGTGGCCTCCTTGTCGGGCTGTGGGGCGGCTGCAGTTGTGGAACGGAGGGGATTCGATGATCACTTCGCATTGCACGCCACGCCTGCCGGATGCGTGGAGTATGAGCGCGACTCGGGGATGAAGATCCCGTGGCGAGGTGTCGAATTGTTTCTCCGCCTTGCACGCGTCCAGACCCATCCCGGTGCAGATATCAGCCGCCCAGCATGTCCTCGGGTCGCACCCAGGCGTCGAACTGCTCGGCCGTGACGTGGCCAAGCGCGATTGCCGCCGCACGCAGGGTGCTGCCTTCGGCATAGGCCTTCTTTGCGATCTCTGCGGCCTTGTCGTAGCCGATGTGCGGGTTGAGCGCGGTGGCGAGCATCAGGCTGCGCTCTAGCTTCGCTGCCATGTTCTTCTCATCTGGCATCAAGCCGGCCACGCAGTGGCGCTGGAAGTTGCGGCAGCCGTCGGTGAGCAGGTGGATGGATTGCATCAGGTTGTAGGCGATCACCGGCTTGAACACGTTCAGTTGCAGATGTCCCTGGCTGGCCGCGAAGCCAATGGTGGCGTCGTTGCTGAGTACCTGGCAGGCGAGCATGGACAACGCCTCGCATTGGGTCGGGTTGACCTTCCCGGGCATGATCGAGCTACCGGGTTCGTTGGCAGGCAGTTGCACTTCAGCGAGGCCGGTACGCGGCCCGGAGCCAAGCAGGCGCAGGTCGTTGGCGAGCTTCATCAGCGTGACCGCGAGCGTCTTCAGGGCGCCAGACAGCGCCACCAGGGGTTCGTGCCCCGCAAGCGCGGCGAACTTGTTGGGTGCGCTGACCAGGGGCAGGCCGGTGAGCGCGGCGAGCTCCGCGGCGATGGCATTGGCAAAGCCCGGTGGGGCATTGAGTCCGGTGCCAACCGCGGTACCGCCCTGGGCGAGCGCATGCACGGCTGGCAGACTGGCCTCGATCGCATGCGTCGCGATGTCGAGCTGCGCGACGAAGGCCGACAGTTCCTGCCCGAAGGTGAGCGGCGTGGCATCCATCATGTGCGTGCGCCCGGTCTTGATGAGGCCGGCGTGACGCTCGGCCTGGGCAGTGAGCCCTTGTGCGAGCTCGGCGACTGCGGGCAGCAGGTCCTCATGCACCGCGCGCGCTGTGGCGATGTGCATCGCGGTCGGAAAGCAGTCGTTGGAGCTCTGGCTGCGATTGACGTGGTCGTTGGGGTGCACTGGCGCCTTGCCGCCGCGACCGCGGCCGGCGAGCTCGTTGGCACGGCCGGCGATGACCTCGTTAACATTCATGTTGGTCTGCGTACCACTGCCGGTCTGCCACACCACGAGCGGAAACTGCTCGTCGTGGTGGCCGGCAAGGATCTCGTCCGCAGCGCTTTCGATCAGCGTTGCGATCTCGGGCGGCAGTGCGCCGCTACGCGCATGCACGCGTGCGGCCGCCTTCTTGATCAGCGCCAGGGCGTGGATGATCGCGATCGGCATGCGTTCGCCGCCGATCGGAAAGTTGAGCAGCGAGCGCTGCGTCTGCGCTCCCCAGTAGGCACGGCCATCGACCTCCACTGGGCCGAGACTGTCGGTTTCGATGCGGTGCATGGCGAGCGTCCTCAATCGGATGAGTGGTCTGGTGGCCTTGCGCTGATGTGACGATTCTGCGCCTGCCCTTGTTCCGCCGCACGCTGCGCGGCAGCATGTGGCTGCTCCGTCGTAAGCTGGCGGCCTGGTTCGCGCACGGCATGAGGATTGCCCCGCACTGGAGACTCCTGGCATGAAGATCGTCATTGCCCCCGATTCGTACAAGGAAAGCCTGTCCGCCCTGCAGGTCGCGCAGGCGGTGGAGGCCGGCTTCCGAGAGGTTTTCCCTGAAGCCGAATACGTGCTCGTACCAGTAGCCGATGGCGGTGAGGGGACGGTGGAAGCAATGGTGGCTGCGACTGAAGGTCAGCTGTGCAGCGCGGCGGTGACGGCACCGCTGGGCGATACGGTCCAGGCGCGCTACGGGCTTACCGGCGATGGCATGACCGCGGTGATCGAGATGGCGGCTGCGAGCGGCCTCACCCTGGTGCCGCCGGCGGATCGCAATCCGCTCGTCACCAGCTCGCGTGGCACCGGCGAGCTGATCCGCGCTGCGCTCGACGCCGGCGCGCGGCGCTTCATCCTCGGCATCGGCGGTAGCGCCACCAACGACGGCGGTGCCGGCATGGTGCAGGCGCTGGGCGCGCGCTTGCTCGATGCGCAGGGGCGCGAGATCGGCCCGGGCGGTGGTGCACTCGCCGCACTGGACCGCATCGACGTTTCGGCCCTTGATCCGCGCCTGGCCGCGTCGCACATCGAGGTCGCCTGTGACGTGGACAACCCGCTCACCGGCGTGCGCGGCGCCTCGGCGGTGTTCGGCCCGCAGAAAGGCGCCACGCCAGGGATGGTGGCGGTATTGGATGAGAACCTCGCCCGCTTCGCCCGCATCGTCGAGCGCGATCTCTGCGTCACGGTGGACCCGGTGCCGGGTGCGGGCGCGGCGGGTGGCATGGGGGCGGCGATGCTGGCCTTTTTTGGTGCTACGCTTCGGCCGGGCATCGAGATCGTGACCGCCGCGGTCGGGCTCGACGCCCATGTCCGTGATGCCGACCTGGTGATCACCGGAGAGGGGCGTATCGACTTCCAGACCGTGCACGGCAAGACGCCGATCGGTGTGGCACGTGTGGCCAAGCGTCATGGCCGGCCGGTGATCGGCATCGCGGGCTCGCTCGGCAGTGGGGTGGACGCGGTGTACGCGCATGGGATCGACGCCGTGTTCAGCGTGCTCGCGCGGCCCTGCACCTTGGACGAAGCCCTGTACGATGCAGCGGAAAACCTGCGCGTGGCGGCCCGCAACTTGGCGGCCAGCCTGCGCATAGGCGCCTCGATCGGGGTGCCGCGATGAAACCTGTCCCCGACATGGAGAACACGATGAACCAAGACACCCTGCTCGCCAAGGACCACCCGCTGCGCGAGGACATCCGCCTGCTGGGGCGCCTGCTCGGGGATAGTGTGCGCGAACAGGAAGGCGAGGCGGTGTTCGACTGCATCGAGCAGATCCGCCAGTGTTCGGTGCGTTTTCGACGCGACGACGATATTGCCGCCCGCCGCGAGCTGGAGGGTATGCTCGACGCCCTGTCGCGCGAGCAGACCATCCAGGTGGTGCGCGCCTTCAGCTATTTTTCGCATCTGGCCAACATCGCTGAGGACCAGCACCACATCCGGCGTAGCCGTGCGCATCTGATCGCCGGCTCGGCACCGCGCGAAGGCAGCCTGGCGCGTGCCGTGCAGCATGCCTTCGAGGCCGGTACGGCCAACGCCGGGGTGCTGGTGGATTTCTTTGATAGTGCGCTGGTTTCGCCGGTGCTCACCGCCCATCCCACCGAGGTACAGCGCAAGAGCATCCTCAACTGCGAAACCGTGGTCGCGCGTCTGCTCGATGAGCGTGACCGCATGCAACTTACCCCGGAGGAGGCCGAGGCCAACCACGAGGCGCTCAAGCGCGCGGTGCTCACGCTGTGGCAGACGCGCATGCTGCGCACCGCCAAGCTGTCGGTCATCGACGAGGTCAACAACGGTCTGTCCTACTTCCAGACCACCTTCCTGCGCGAGCTGCCACGCTTGTACGCCGGGCTGGAGGATCGCCTGGCCAAGGCCGATCCGATGCTCGGCAGCCCCGAGCTCGACGCCTTCCTGCAGGTGGGGAGCTGGATCGGGGGCGATCGCGACGGAAACCCCTTCGTCACTGCCGAGGTGCTGGAGAAGGCGCTTGCCATGCACTGCGAGGTGGCGCTCGGCTATTACCTGGACGAGCTGCATATCCTCGGCTCGCAGCTCTCGCTCGGGATTGGTCTGGTGTCGGCCTCGGATGCGTTGCTCGCGCTCGCCGAGGCCTCGCCCGACCGCTCGCCGCATCGCAGTGACGAGCCCTACCGGCGCGCCATCTCCGGCATCTACGCACGCCTGGCCGCCACCCATCTGGCACTGCTCGGCCACGCGCCTGTGCGCCATGCGGTGGCCGATGCTGCGCCCTACGCCAGCGCGGCGGCGCTGACCGAGGACCTCGACACCCTGCACCGCTCGCTGGTGGCCAATGGTTCGGCGGCGCTGGCACGCGGGCGGCTGCGCCACCTGCGCCGCGCGGTGAAGGTCTTCGGCTTCCACCTCGCGCCGCTCGACTTGCGTCAGAACTCGGACGTGCACGAGCGCGTGGTCGCCGAACTGCTCGAAGTCGCGCGGCCGGGCAGCGCCTATGCCGCGCTCGACGAGGCGGGGCGCTGCGCGCTGCTGCTCGAGGAGCTCGATACCGCGCGCCCACTCGCCTCGCCGCACGTGCGTTACTCGGACGAGACCGAGGGCGAGCTGGCGATCTTCCGCGCCGCCCGCCAGGCGCACCTGCGCTACGGTACGGCCGCGATCCGCAACTGCATCATCTCCAAGACCGACGATGTCTCCGACCTGCTCGAGCTGGCGGTGCTGCTGAAGGAGGCTGGCATCCTGCGTCCGCTGGAGAACGCGCTCGACGTGAACATCGTGCCGCTGTTCGAGACCATCGGCGACCTCGAGAACGCTGCCGGCGTGATGGCGCGCATCTTCTCGATCCCGCGCTATCGAGGCCTGCTGGGCGCGCGCGACCACACGCAGGAGGTCATGCTCGGCTACTCGGACAGCAACAAGGACGGCGGCTTCCTCACCTCGGGCTGGTCGCTGTACAAGGCCGAGGGTGAACTGGTCGAGGCCTTCGCTGCCCATGGCGTGCGCCTGCGCCTGTTCCATGGCCGCGGCGGGTCGGTGGGTCGCGGCGGCGGCCCGAGCTACCAGGCCATCCTCGCCCAGCCCGAGGGTGCGGTGCAGGGCCAGATCCGCCTCACCGAGCAGGGTGAGGTGATTGGCGCCAAGTACGGCAACCCGGAAGTCGGCCGGCGCAACCTCGAGGTGCTGGTCGCGGCCACGCTCGAGACCAGCCTGCGCCCGGCCAGTGCCGCGCCCACGCCGCAGGCTTTTCTCGATGCCATGCAGACCCTGTCGGATGCGGCCTTCACGGCCTACCGCGGCCTGGTCTACGACACCGAGGGCTTCGAACGCTACTTCTGGGCGTCGACGGTGATCAGCGAGATCGCCGCGCTCAACATCGGCAGCCGGCCTGCCTCGCGCAAGAAGACCACCGCGATCGAGGATCTGCGCGCGATCCCGTGGGTGTTCAGCTGGTCGCAGTGCCGCGTGATGCTGCCGGGCTGGTATGGCTTCGGCAGCGCGGTGGAGGACTTCCTCGCCGCACATCCGGACGACGGCCTCGCGCTGCTGCAGCACATGAACGCCGAATGGCCCTTCTTCCAGACCCTGCTGTCGAACATGGACATGGTGCTGGCCAAGACCGACCTCGCGATCGCCAGCCGCTACGCCGAGCTGGTGAAGGACGTGGTGCTGCGCGACGCGATCTTCGGCCGCATCCGTGGCGAACACCAGGCCACGGTCGAGGCCGTGCTGCGGATCACGGGTCAGGCCGAGCTGCTCGACGGCAACCCGCTGCTCAAGCGCTCGATCCGTAACCGCTTCCCGTATCTGGACCCGCTCAACCACGTGCAGGTCGAGCTGCTGGGTCGTCATCGCGAGGTGGCTGAGGCGGGTGGCACCGACGAGCGTATCCGGCTCGGCATCCACCTCTCGATCAACGGCATCGCCGCGGGGCTGCGCAACAGCGGGTGAGGAGCGCAGCGCGAGCGGGAGTTGGCGAGTACTCGCGCCCGCCGCATCATGGGGGCCGGACGCGTGTGCCGGCCCCCTGCGTTTCGTGGAACATCATGGACATCATCTTCGGCATCATCCTGCCGGTCTTCGGTACACTCGGCCTCGGCTATGTGGCGGCGCGCTTCGGTGCGTTCGACGAGGCGGCCAATCGCGGGCTGTCGCTGTTCGTCTTCAATTTCGCCTTGCCGCTGATGTTGTTCCGTGCGATCGCTCAGGCCGAGCTGCCCGACGCGATGCCTTGGGGCTATCTGCTGTCGTACTACATCGGCGCCTTTGGTGTGTATGCGCTTGCGATGGCGGCCAGCCGCATCCTGTTCGGGCGGCGGCTGGACGAGCAGGCGGTGCTGGGGCTGGGGGCGGGCTTTTCCAATACAGGCATGCTCGGCATCCCCTTGGTGATGACCGCCTATGGCCCGTCTGCCGCGCTACCGTTGTTCGTGATGATCGCCTGCCATAGCCTGCTGATGCTGCCGCCGACCACCGCGCTGATCGAGGCTGCACAGGGCAAGGGCGAAGGGCGCATGGCGATGCTGTTGAAGCTGGCGAAGAGCGTGCTGGGAACACCGATCATCTGGGGCTTGAGTTGCGGGCTGGCGTTCGCGCTGCTCGGCATCGCCCTGCCCGGCCCGCTCGATGCGGTGGCCAAGGGGCTGGGCAGTGCGGCAACGCCGTGCGCGCTGTTCGCGCTCGGGGCTTCGCTCACCCGCTATAGCCTGGGCGGCAACCTGCGCGAGCCGGTGCTGCTGGTCGCTTTGAAGACGGTGATTCACCCGCTGATCGTATGGCTGCTTGCTACCCGGGTATTCGACGTGCCACCGCTGTGGGTGATGACCGGTGTACTGCTGGCCGCCTTGCCGGCGGGCATCACGCCCTACCTGTTCGCGCAGCGCTACGGCGTTTGCCAGTCTTCCGTGGCGTCGGCGGTATTCCTGTCCACGGTGGTCTCGGTGGCAACGCTGTCGGCGCTGCTGTTCGTCCTGCGCCCCTGATACGCGGTCTGCGGCGTGATGACGCAGGCCGGCGTGGGGCGGTGGGCCGGATGGCCGCGCTGTAGCGCAGGGAAACGCTGAGCTTGTTGCAGAGCACCGGCAGGCGATCCGCAGGCTCGTTTGGATGGGACCATTCCATAGACTTGAATAGAGAAACGGACCGGAAGGACGCAGCCATGCTGATCACCCGCGAACTGCTGACCCGGATGGGTGCCTCAGGGACCCATGCGGACAGGTATCTCGACCCCCTGAACGCGGCGATGGCGATGCATGGCATCGACAGCGGGCTACGGATTGCACACTTTCTGGCCCAAGTGCTGCACGAATCCGGCTGCCTGCGCCGCACGGAGGAGAACCTGCACTACTCGGCAGAAGGCTTGCGCAAGGTCTTCGCCAAATATTTCCGCACCGATGCGGAAGCCCAGGCCTATGCCCGCCAGCCCGAGCGTATCGGTAGCCGGGTCTATGGCGGGCGTATGGGCAATGGCCCGGAATCCACCGGTGACGGCTACCGGTATCGAGGCCGTGGCCTGATCCAGCTGACCGGGAAGGACAACTACCGCAGTTTCGCGCAATGGCTCGGTGAGGACGTGGTGGCCCACCCGGACGGGTTGGCCGAGCGCTATGCGGCGGCCTCTGCAGTGTACTTCTGGGCGCGCAACAACCTCAATGCGCTCGCCGATATGGATGACCTGGGTACCATCACCCGTCGCGTCAATGGTGGGCTGATGGCTTACGAAGACCGTCGTGCCTTGCTGCAGAAGGCGAAACGGGTGCTCGCTGAACACGCGGTTCCGGGAACCGTAGCAACCGCGCCGGCCGTGTTGCAGGCAACCCATCGCGTGATGGCGACCCAGCTCAACTTGCGCAGCGCACCTGTGGTCGCCGACCGTACCAAGCTTGCACTGCTCGGTCAGGGCGATGCGGTGCAGGTACTGGGTGCGGCTGTCGTGCCCGGCTGGGTACGGGTGCGGGTGTCCTTGAGCGGCTCGCTGCGCGAAGGCGTCGTGGCCGAGCGCTACCTCGAGGCCCAGCCACTCGTGCGCGGCCGTGGTGAACTGCCGGTGCAGCCGGTGGCCACGCTCCCCGCAGCCCATCTCAAGGAGGGGCGTGCAGACGTCAACCGTCGTCACGACGGCGGACGCGCCTTTCCGCTTGGCGAACCTGGCCGGCCGGCGCGTGGCGGGCGCAGTGCAGAACGCCTGGCAGCGTCTGTGTCGTTGATCGTGGACTACCTGGATGTGGCCGATCCTGCACACCTCCGCTACCGGCCGCGCGGAGGGGCGACTTACTGCAACATCTACGCGGCCGATTTCGCGTACCTGTGCGGCGTGCACTTGCCCCGCGTGTGGTGGACCGACCATGCGCTGCAGCGCCTGCGCGCGGGCGAAAAGCAGGTGGTGGAGCATGGGCGCACGGTGCGCGAACTCAGCGCCAATGCGCTCCACGATTGGCTCGAGGACTTTGGTCCCGCCTTCGGATGGCAGCGTGAGATCGAGCTTACCGCGCTGCAGGCTGCGGCCAACGCCGGCGAGGTGTGCCTGATCGCCGCCCGCCGGGTCGATCTTAACCGCCCGGGCCACATCAGCGTCGTGGTGCCCGAAACCGCCGGGGCACGCGCGGTGCGCAGCACGCAGCACGAGGTGCTGCGCCCGCTCGAATCACAGGCCGGCGCGCGCAACATGTCGCGCGGCACCGCCGCGCGTGCTTGGTGGCTCAACAGCCGCTTCCAGTCCTTCGCCTTCTGGCGCCACCCCTGAGGAAGGCGCAGGCAACGGGTGCAGTGACACCGGCTGCCGAAACATTGAAAGGCAATCGAAAGCCCGTCTTCGTATCGTCCGCTTCGCTCGGGGCGGCGTGGATCCGCCTCGCACGGGACGCATCCATAAACGGAGGAGATCGCCATGATGCTGAAGAAGACCTTGCTTGCCGCTACCACCGCAGTCCTTGCCTCCCTTGCCGCTGGCGTCGTCCACGCCGAGCCGGCCAAGCCCGAATGCATCGCCCCCGCCAAGCCTGGCGGCGGCTTCGACCTCACCTGCAAGCTGGCACAGAGTGGCTTGCAGGAGGGCGGCTTCCTCAAGGCGCCGATGCGCGTCACCTACATGCCCGGCGGTATTGGCGCGGTGGCCTACAACACCGTGATCGCCAACCGCCCGGCCGAGGTGGGCACCATCGTTGCTTTCTCGGGAGGATCCTTTCTCAACCTGGCGATCGGCAAGTTCGGTAAGTACGACGAAAACGACGTGAAGTGGCTGGCTGCGGTTGGGGCGGACTACGGTGCCATCATCGTGCGCGCGGATTCGCCCTTCCAGAGCCTGAAGGACCTGATCGATGCGACCAAGGCTGACCCGGGCAAGGTGGTGTATGGCGCTGGTGGTTCGGTCGGCAGCCAGGACTGGATGAAGTCGGCGCTCGTCGCGCGCGAGGCCGGCGTGAACTACCGGAATATGCGCTACGTCGCATTCGAGGGTAGTGGCGAGGCGATGACCGCGCTGCTCGGCGGCCATGTACAGGCCTATTCCGGCGACGCCTCGGATGCGGCCGCGCACATCGGCGGCGGCCGCATCCGCGTGCTGGCGGTGCTGGCGCGTGAGCGCGTGCCTGGCCTGGAGAACGTCCCGACCGCGATCGAGCAGGGCTACAACGTGGACTGGACCATCGCTCGTGGCTACTACGTGGGGCCCAAGGTCGCCGATGCCGACTACCAGTGGTGGTTGAAGACCTTCGACACCCTGCTCGCTTCGCCCGAGTTCGACAAGCTGCGTGCCGAGCGCGGTCTGTTCCCCTTCAATCTGACAGGTGATGCACTCACTGCCTACGTACAGAAGGAAGTGACGCGCTACCGCGAACTGGCTGCCGAGTTTGGCCTGACGGCCAAGTAAGTGCCCTTGCGACGGGCTTGCCGCGTGCAGCGCGACAAGCCCGCCCTGCATTGGGGCGTGTCCGCCGCGGATGGGTCTCCCCTGCCGCGCGCAGATCAATGCCCGCACGCCTCCATCCTGTCCGGCTGTCCTGCGTTTGCCGCGGCACAGCCTTCCCCGAAGGAAGATCGCCATGAGCGAAAGAATCTTCGGCGCCCTGCTGGTCCTGATCAGCATCGCCGGCCTTTTCATTGCGCGCGGCTTTGAAGCCCCGTTTTCCTACGAACCCGTCGGCCCCAAGGCTTTCCCGATGCTGGTGCTGGCCCTTCTGGGCGTGTGTGCGCTGGCACTGGTGTTCGGCAAGACCGAGAAAACTGCCTGGGCGCCCGGCCCGGTCATGCAACGTATCGGCCTGTTGTTCCTGATCGTGCTGGCCTATGCCCTGCTCTTCGATCGACTCGGCTTCATGCTCGCCACAGCGCTGATGACGCTGCCGGTCGCGCGCCTGTTTGGCGCAAGCTGGAAGCAGGCGGTGGTCGCCGGCGTCGGCCTCGGTGTCGGCCTCTTCTTCTTCTTCGACCGCCTGCTCGACGTCGCGCTGCCGACCGGGCTGTGGTTCAACGCGATCACGGGGTAAGCCATGGAAACCTTGAACCTGCTCGCCCAGGGCTTCGCTGTCGCGGCGACGCCCGAGAACCTGATGATCGCGCTGATCGGTTGCTTCCTCGGCACCATCGTCGGCCTGCTGCCCGGCCTGGGTCCGATCAATGGCGTCGCCATCCTGCTGCCGATCGCCTTCGCCATGAAACTGCCGCCGGAGTCGGCGCTGATCCTGCTGTGCGCGGTGTATGCCGGCTGCGAATACGGCGGTCGCATCTCGGCGATCCTGCTCAACGTGCCCGGCGATGCCGGTGCGGTGATGACGACACTCGACGGCTACCCGCTTGCCAAGAAGGGCCTGGCCGGCCCGGCACTGTCGATGTCGGCGCTGGCCTCCTTTACCGGCGCCTTCGTCGCCACGGTCGGTATCGTCGCCTTCGCGCCGTTGCTGGCCGAGTGGGCGATCGCCTTCGGTCCGGCGGAATACTTCGTGCTGATGGTGTTGGCGCTGTCCTGCCTGGGCGGTCTGGTGGGCGATTCCCTGCCCAAGGCGATGATCGCGTGCCTGATCGGCCTGCTGCTTTCGACCGTGGGCATCGACTCCAATAGCGGGGTGTATCGCTTCACTTTTGACATGCTGCACCTTTCGGACGGCATCCCCTTCATCGTCATCGTCATCGGTCTGTTTGCGGTGAGCGAGATCCTGCTCATGTTGCAGAGCTTGCACGCCAACCCCGAGCCGATTGCGCTCTCTGGCCGGCTGATGTTCAACATGAAGGAGTTCATGCTCGCCAAGTGGACCATGTTGCGCTCGGCGGTGGCCGGCTTCTTCATCGGCGTGCTGCCCGGTGCTGGTGCGACCATTGCTTCGGCCATGTGCTACGCCAGCGAGCGCCGCATGGCCGGAAAGGAGCACCACTTCGGCGCAGGTGACATGCGCGGCGTTGCCGCCCCGGAGGCCGCCAACAACGCCTCGGCCAATGGCTCGCTGGTGCCGATGCTGACCCTCGGCGTACCCGGCTCGGGCACCACGGCAGTGATGATGGGTGCGCTCACGCTGTACAACATCACCCCCGGCCCCACCCTGTTCCAGGACCAGCCGGTGATCGTATGGGGCTTGATCGCATCGCTCTTCATCGCCAACGTGATGCTTTTGGCGATGAACATCCCGCTCATCCGCGTGTTCGTGAAGTTCCTGTCGATCCCGGTGTGGACCCTCGTCCCGGGTGTCGCGGCGATTTCGATGGTCGGTGTATATGCGGTCCACGGCAACACCTTCGATCTCATCGTCGGCGTGCTGGTCGGTGCCCTGGGGTACGCGCTGCGGGTGATGAATTTTCCGATTGCACCCTTCATCTTAGGCTTCGTGCTCGGCGACATGATGGAGCAGAACCTGCGTCGCGCGCTGTCAATCAGTGATGGCGAGATCGGTGTCTTGTTTTCGAGTCCGATCGCCGTCGGCCTATGGGTCGCGGCCCTCGGCATGTTGGTTGGCCCCCGCCTCGCGCACTTGCTCGACCGCCGTCACGCGCGCGCTTGAACGGTCGAATTGACTCCACGGATGCCCGTCCTCCCTCCGGTCGGCCTCCTCCACTTCGGGAGCGCGCCTTCGGCTGCGCTTTCTCATGCCGCGCGCCAATCCGGTAAAACGCGCTCGTGATCGGTGCGCGGCGACCAGTTGTTGTTCATCTTCAAGCCCCGACCGGCAGCTCGACCTCTACGCACAGCCCCTTCCCTGACGCCCCGTCGCGTAGCGTGACCTGGCCGCCGTGGGCCTGGACGATCTCGCGCACGATGGCCAGACCGAGGCCGCTGCCTTCGCCGTCGCTCTGACCGAGGATGCGGTAAAAGCGATGGAAGACGCGTTCGCGCTCTGTCTCCGGGATACCCGGCCCTTGATCGCAGACGCTGACGATGGCCTCGCCTTCGAAGGTCGCAACGGCAACGGTGACCGGAGAGTCGAGTGGGCTGTAGCGGATGGCATTGTCGATCAGGTTGCTGACCATCTCGCGCAGCATCGGTGCGTTGCCCTTGATCATCAGTGCATGGCCGATGCCTTCGTAGGCGAGATCGATGTTGCGCTTCAGCGCGAGCGGCACCAGCTCCATGGCGACATCCTTCACCAGCCCGGCAAGGTCGAGTGGCGCACGTTCGGTGATCACGCCATTGACCGCTTCCGCGCGCGACAGCGTGAGCATCTGGTTGGCAAGGCGGCGGGCGGCACGGGTGCTCTTGAGCAGGCTGGCAAAGGTGGCGAGCATCTCCTCCGGGTCGCGCTGGCGAAGACCGTATTCGGCTTGGGTGCTGAGTACGGCGAGCGGGGTGCGGATCTGATGGGCGGCGTCGGCGAGGAAGCGCCGGCGCGCGGCGAGCATGGCCGACAGGCGGTCCATGTGGTGGTTGATGGCGTCGATGAGGGGCAGGAGTTCGGAGGGGACGCGGTCGGCGCGTACGGGCGTGAGATCCTCTTCGTCACGGCTGCGTATGTGGTCGCGCAGTGCCACCAGGGGGCGGAACGCGGTGCCGAGCGCGAGTAGAACCAGTACCGCGCCGACCGCGATGAGCGCGGACTGGCGCTGCAGGCTGGCGATGAAGAGTTCGCGGGCGAGTGCCTCGCGTGCGCCGGTGGTCTCGGCGAAGACAATGAGCACGGAATCGCCGCCGGAGAGGGCGGGGTCGTACATGCGCTTGCGCAGTGCCGCCAGCCGCACGGGCTCACCGCGATAGCGTGCGTCCGTGATGTTTACAGTGTCCTCGGTGTCGGGCACCACTGCGGGTAGCAAATCGCCGTATCCGGTCACCAGCTTGCCGGCGGGATCGAATACGGCGTGGAAAATGCGCTCGGCCGCGGCAGCCTCGAAGCCTTCGAATGCGGCGTAGGGAATGTCGACCTGGATCACGCCTTCGAGCGAGTGGGTGCGCTCGCCGATTGCACGTACAGAGGCGGTCAGCGTACGGTCGTAGGCTTGGTTCACTGCGTCCAGCGCACCGCGGTAGCCGAACCAGGCATTGATGCCGAGCATGACCGCTAGCGGTGGCAGCAGCCATCCAAGCACGCGGCGGCGCAGGCTGCCGCCGTGACGGCGCGGCAAGGCCGTGAGGGTGTGCTTGACTGCAGCGTCCGGAGTCGTACTCGATCCATCGGCCGTGTCGTGCTCGGCGGATGCTCCCATGTCAGGGCGCCGCTTGCTCGGAAAGCAGATAACCGAGGCCGCGCAGGGTGTTGATGATCACCCCCGCCCCTTCGAGTTTCTTGCGCAGGCGCGAGACGTAGATTTCGATCGCCTCGACGCGCGCATCGGCGTCGAACTCGAACACCTGCTGGAACAGTGCTTCGCGTGCCACCGGGCGGCCGATGCGCGACAGCAGCACCTCGAGCACCGCCAGCTCGCGCGGTGTCAGGGCCAGGGGCTGGCCATCGATACGGGCCATGCGGTGGGTGGTGTCGAACTCGAGCCGGCCCAGTCGCACCAGCGGCACCTGATTTCCGGCGCGGCGCAGCAGGGCCTTGATGCGGGCTTCGAGTTCGGCGAGTTCGAAGGGTTTCGTCAGATAATCGTCGGCACCGAGGTTGAGACCTTCGACGCGCTCTTCAGTGCTGCCGCGGGCGGTCAGTACCAGCACCGGCGTGGGTGGTCCGCCTTCGGGGCGGCTTTCGCGGGCGCGCAGCCGGCGCAGCACCTCGAGTCCGTCGAGTCCGGGCAAGGACAGATCCAGGATCACCACGTCGTAGCGCTCGCAGCGTAGCGCCTGGTCGGCATGGTCGCCACGTCCCAGCACCTCGAGCACGAAGCCCGCCTGGCGCAGCGAGCGTGCGACCCACGCGGCGAGCTCGGCATGGTCCTCGACCAGCAACAGGCGCATTGGCGGTTCCGGTGAAAGTGAATCGAAAGGCGTGTCGGTGATTATCGACGCAAAGGCGGATGGCGTCCAAGGCGTCGGCCTGCAGGGAGATAGGGACATGAGAGCGGTGCAGACGAGGATCGGCAGTGGCTGCTTGAATGTGGCGGCCGTGGGTCGCCAGGGAGTGGCGTATGCCTTGCGCATGACGTTCCTGGGTTTGACCATGCTGTGCGCAGGTAGCACGCTGGCCCAGCATGTACCTGAAGCGCTCAAGGCCGCAGTGCGTGAAGGGGTGGTCGTGGTTTATGCGGCTTCCGATCAGGATGTGGTGCAGCCTATCCTTGATGACTTCGAGGCTTTGCATCCCGGGATACGGGTGCAGTACCACGACCTGAGTTCGATTGAGCTTCATCAGCGTGTCGTCGAGGAGCGTGCGGCGGGTGCGGCGGGTCCCGATGTGGTCTGGAGCTCTGCGATGGACCTGCAGGTGAAGCTGGTCAATGATGGTTACGCTCAGTCTCATCGTTCGCCCGAAACCGCCGCCTTGCCACGCTGGGCCGTGTGGAAGGACGAGGCTTTCGGCACCACATACGAGCCTGCGGCCATTGTCTACAACAAGCGCCTGCTGGCGGAAGCGGACGTGCCCGACACGCATGCAGAACTGATCCGGCTGATCGGTGAGCAGCCCGCCCACCTGCGCGGACGGGTGGCGAGCTACGATCCCGAGCGTTCAGGGCTGGGCCTGCTGCTGCATTCCCAGGATGCGCAGGCCAACCCGATGGTGTTCTGGCAGCTGGCACGCCAGATGGGCGAACTGGGCTTGGAGCAGCACGACTCGAGTCGGGACATGCTCGACCGTCTCGCGGCCGGAGAACTGGTGCTGGCCTATAACGTGCTCGGCTCCTATGCGCATAAGCGTGCGCGTACCGATGGAGTGTTGGGTGTGGTCTGGCCGCAGGACTACACCCTGGTGTTGAGCCGCGTCGTCTTCATTGCCCGCGACGCGCGCCATCCGGCTGCGGCCCGGCTTTGGTTGGACCACTTGCTGTCTCCGCGCGGGCAAGCCTTGGTCGCGGAGCACCTTGGTCTGCTGCCCGTGCGGACCGACGCAGGCACGGCCGGGGCGGACAGCGCTGCGGCTCTGCTGCATCAGAGCTTGCGTCACGCCTTCCGGCCGATCCGTATCGGTTCGGGCCTGCTCACCTATCAGGACCAGGCCAAGAAGCAGGCCTTCCTCCGTCAATGGAACGCCGCCACGCGTCCGTCCTCCGAGCCGTAAATGTCCGCATCTCAACCCGTCACCGGCGCGCCCTGGCGCCGCATCGTGCCAACCCTTGTACTCGCGACCGCAGCCGGCTGGCTGGCGGAGCACCTGAATCTGCCGCTGCCGTGGATGATCGGGCCACTGTTTGCGGTCGCCGGTGCGCGCATGGCTGATATCGAGCTGCGTCCGCTGCCGGGCGGTCGCCAGAGCGGACAATGGGCGATCGGGGCTGCCCTGGGCTTGTACTTCAGCCCCGAGGTGGTGGCGCAGCTGAGTCTGCATGCGCCGTTGGTGGTTGCCGCTGCGCTGGGGTCGCTTGTGCTCGGCATGGGCTATGCGCTGATCATGCTCCGCCTGGCCCGGGTGGATACGCCAACCGCCTTCTTCGCTGCGCTGCCGGGAGGCGCCTCGGAAATGGCTAACCTTGCCGACCGGTACGGTGGCGCCGTGGACCGCATCGCCGCGGCTCATGCGGTCCGGGTGATGATGGTAGTGTCGGTGTTGCCATTTGCGCTCAGCTTCGCCGGCGTACATGGCAGTGATCTCTACATACCATTGTCCAAGGAGGTGGAGCCACAGCATTTTCCGCTGCTGATGGCTTCGAGCTTGCTCGGTGTGGGTGCGTTCAAGCTTCTGCGCATCGCCAACGCATGGGTGCTGGGCCCGTTGCTCGGCGTGGCGATTGCGACCCTCGCCGGGCTGCCGCTGTCGGCCTTGCCGGTGTGGGTGGTCAATGGCGGACAGTTGCTGATTGGTTGTGCCCTCGGCTGCCGTTTTTCGCGGGCGTTCTTTCGTGCGGCGCCGCGTTTCATGGCGGTGGCGGCGCTGACCGCAGCCCTGTCCATCGTGCTGGCCTTTGCTTTCGCGGCGCTGCTCACGCTGGCTACAGACGTGCCGCTGCCGACGCTGGCGCTGGCAACCGCTCCGGGGGGGGTGTCGGAGATGTGCATCACAGCCAAGGTGCTGCAGTTGGGCGTGCCCCTCGTAACGGTTTGCCATGTGTTGCGCGTGGCGGTGCTGACGGTGGGGGCGCAGTGGTCCTTCGGATTGTTCAAGCGTTTCGTGGCTGCGTGATGACCACGCCCTGCTGCGGGTTCACCGCGCCTGCTGCGCTGCTCACTCGCGGAAAGACCCCTGAGAGAAGCGGAGCTTGGGAGGCTTGGCGATCCTGCACGTAGCATCCGGTTCGGAAGGGGGTCTTGCATTTGGTGACCGCGATCGGCATGTACCTGGGCGACAATGTTGCCGATCTGCCCGCACCTGCCGATGTGCGGGATCTTTTCCGTCGCGTGTGGCTCTGACCACAGCGATGCGGTGCGGATGGCCCGCGCTGCTCAATCAGGATTTGTTATGCACAAGGATCCCCGTTTTTCCGGCCTCTACCTGAACCTGGACCGCGGCGGTGCGCAGGCCCCCTCGCTGTGGCAGAAGATCGTCGGCGGTGTGGCGGCGCTGGGCGTGTTTGCGCTCGCGCTGACCTTTTCGGTGGCCCTGTTCGCGGTGGTGATCACCGTCGGTGTGGTGGTGTGGGGCTACCTGTGGTGGAAGACGCGTGCCGTGCGCAAGGCGATGCGCGAGCACATGGAGGCGACGCGCCAGGCGCAGGGCTCCGGTGCGCCGCACGAGGCTGCGACGCTGGTCATCGAGGGCGAAGTGATTCGTGAGGTGCCGGAAGACGAGGCTGGGCCGGCATCCGGTCGTCGCGGCTGAGTGGGCGTCAGGCGCCGAAGTAGCGTTCGGTGAACGCTGCGGCCGGCAGGGCGGGGTCGAACAGCCAGCCTTGTGCGAAATTGCATCCGCGCGCCGCGAGGAAGTCGCGCTGCACTTCCGTTTCCACGCCTTCTGCGACCGTGTTCAGGTCCAGCGCGTGCGCCATGGCCAGGATGGCCTGCGTGATTCCCACCAGGTCGGGGTCGTCGGGGAGGTTCTGCACGAAGCTGCGGTCGATCTTGAGCGCCGAGATGGGCAGGCTCTTCAGATAGCTCAGCGAGGAATAGCCGGTGCCGAAGTCGTCCAGGCTCATCCTCACCCCCAGCGTGTCGATTGCGGCCAGGGCCGCGAAGCTCGATTCGGCCTGGCGCATCAGCGCGCTTTCGGTGATCTCCAGTTCGAGGTGGCAGGCGTCGAGACCGTGGCGTTCCAGCGCGGAACGGATCTGCTGCGGCAGATCGGGGTCCTCGAGCTGCCGCGTCGATAGGTTCACCGCCATCAGGAAGTCGGGCGCGTGAGGCAACCATGCGGCGGTCTGGCGACAGGCTTCTTCCAGCACCCACGTGCCCAGGTGGCCGATCAATCCGGCAGCCTCGGCGATCGGGATGAAGCGGTCCGGAGGCACTTTGCCGAATTCTGCGCTGTGCCAGCGCAGCAGGGCCTCGGCGCCGGTCAGGCGTCCGGTTCCAAGGCAGAACTGGGGCTGGTAGTGCACCTCGAGCTCGTTCCGTTCCATCGCCTGACGCAGGCCGTTTTCCAGGTCAATCCGTTCGTGCACCTGCGCATCGAGCAGGGGTGAAAAGAAGTGCAGGCTGTTTCGCCCGGCACTCTTGGCCGCGTACAGTGCGGCGTCGGCTGCGCGCAACAGTTGGCCGGGTGTCTCTCCGTCCGCGGGGAACAGCGCGATACCGATGCTGGTGCCGATGGAGACGGTCCGCTCGCCGAGGACGTAGCGGTCCGAGATGGCCTGCAGGATGTGCCGTGCCGCCTTGGCGGCCGCTTCGGCGCCGGTGTTGGGGAGGATGGCAATGAATTCGTCGCCGCCCAGCCTGCACAGGGTGTCGCTGTGGCGCACGGCCTTACCCAGGCGCTCGCTCACCTGCCGGAGGAGTTCGTCGCCAGCGGTGTGGCCCAGGCCTTCGTTGATGAGCTTGAAGTTGTCGAGGTCGCAGAGCAGCAGGGCAAGTGGTTGCGTGCTCGCGTGGGCATCTTCGGTGGCGCGGCGAAGACGGCTGTTGAAGGATCTGCGGTTCGGCAGGCCGGTCAGTTCGTCGAACTTGGTGCGCGTCTCCAGCTGACGTTCGGCGGTGCTGGCCCGGCGCCGCAACTGTGCGGTGAGGAAAGCAGCGATGCCCAGCGCGCAGAGCGCCACGCTGCCGACAGTGATCAGGTACAGGCCAACCTTCCTGATCAAGGCTCTGTTGTTGGCGACCAGGTGAATGGTGCCGATGGTGGCGTTCTCGAAGTGCAGGTCGAGGCGGGTCGAGGGCACGATGAAGGGCACGTTCGGCGTGCGCGCGCCCAGGAAGGCGGGTGCCTGCCCCGAGGCCGTGCCGTGGGCGAACCGCCGCGGGGTGCCGTCCTCGTCCATTCGGTAGAGCGCGGCCTCCTCGATGTTCGCTGCACGAGTGATCGACACCAGGTTGCTGTGTGCGGCCTCCTCGTCGTCGAAGATCAGCGCCGGGATGCTCGCCTCGCCGAGCAATCTCGCCTGTGCCTGAAGACTGTCGATCAGGCTGTCCCGCTCCTTGGCGTACTCCAGGGCGGCCAGAACCAGGACCAGGATCAGCAACGACAGGGCGGCCGCCAGAAGCTGGAAGCGGCTGGCTGCTGCGCGGTCGCGGGGTTCGCGGTGGGTCATTGCAGGCTGCGCGCCAGTTGCAGCACCTGGGCGGGGAGCTTGAGGCCGGCCTGGCGCAGGGGTTCGAGACTGACCTGAAAGGCCACGCGGTTGTTGTCGCGCGCCAGTCCGATCATGGACCCGGTATGCGGTGGCGTAGAGATGGTGAGTACCGGCCGCCCCGCGAGACGGTGCAGTCGCTCGGTGAGGAGCGGAATGTCGACCTGGTCGAAATGAACCACTGCGCAGTCATCCAGTTGCGCAAGGATGCCGCGACGCTGGATCTGCAAGGTGTGCTCGCCGACCTTGCGGCCGTGGTAGTCCAGATAGGCGTTGGCCAGTTCAAGATTCTCGGTAATGGTGCACACCGTGAGCGGCGCATTGTCCGCGATGGAGGCCGGCCAGGCGGTGAAGCGGATCAGGTTGAACACGAGCGCGGCCTGCAGGCTCGATTCCTTGGCCGTGGGTGCCGCCGCGCCCGCCGTGCTGGCGAGGCTGAGTGCGAAGCTCGCGCCCAGCACCAGCAGCCAGCGTGCAGATGCGGTGGGTCGACGCCGTACGGCGGGCGCGTGCATCAGAACGCCCATGTCAGCCCGAGCTCGAGCTTGCGCCCGGGCCGTGGCAGGGCTTCGTGCCCGAATTCTTCGCTTACGGGGTCGTGCAGGCTGCGATCGAAGAGGTTGTCGATGCGCATGCGCAACTGTGCCCCGGCGAGGACCGGACGTACAGAGACGATGGCTGCATTCGCCCAGAACTGGCTGCCGACCTCGCTGGCAGCCGTCTTGCGGGCGGAGACGAAGCGGCCTTCCAGCGTGGCGTGCCAGTGGGCGGACAGCGGCAGGGTGAGGTCAGCCTTGGCGACGTGGCGTGGCGCGTGCAGCAGGCGGCTGCCGGTATCGGGGTCGCGCGCCTGTTGCCAGCTCCAGGAGGCGGCGAAGCGTGTGCCGTCCTCCCAGCGGGTCTGGGTCGAGAGCATCGCGCCGCGCAGCTCGGCCTTGCCGCGGTTGCGGTAGACGAGCAGGCCATCTGCTGGATCGGCCTCCTGCACGATCAGGTCGGTGATGCGTTTGTGGAACAGACTGCCATTCCAGTCCCAGCCGTGGGCGTCGCTGTGTTCGAGGACGATCTCGAAGGAGCGGATGCGTTCCGGATTGAGCGCCGGGTTGGCCTTCATCGTCAGCTCGCCGTCATGGTAGTGCTGCTCGTAGGGCGACGGGGCGCGATAGGCCGTGCCGAACAGGTACTTCAGCGCGGTGGAGGGCCCCAGCAGCTGGATCAGGCCCAGCCGCGGATTGAGGCTGGTGCCGAAGCTGCTGTAGTGGTCCAGGCGCAGGCCGGTGTTGAGAAGCCAGTTGTCGCTGCGCCACTCGTCCTGGACGTAGAGTCCGGCCTGGTGGTTGCTGCGCCGGTCGTCGAGCAGGATCTGGTCCTGGGCACCGAGGGTGCGGTTGCGTTGGCGCAAGACGGGATGGGCCCGATACTCGGCGCCGTAGAGCAAGGTGTGGCTGGCGAAGCGGATGTCGGTCGCCTGCAGTTCCGCGCCCCACCAGCGGGTGGTGGTTTCGTCGCGGCCAAGCTCGGTGTCGTAGGCCCAGTCGCCACGGTATTCGGTGCCCCCCAGGTCGAGCCGTGTCGCCAGCGTCAGGCCGGGCAGCCACTCGTGGCGGTGGTTCAGGCCGAGTGTCCACAACGCCTCGGTGGCGCGGGTGCGGGGGTCGCCGAACACGGTGTCGTAGGGTGCGCCTGCGTAGCCCTTGCGGCGAGACGCATGGGTGAAGGTCAGCGCGAACTCGTCCCAGGCGTGGCGTAGCGTGAGGCGGTGCCCACGCGGTGCCTCGACGCCCGAGGCCGCGCCGTAGCGTGCGCTGCCGATGTCGGAGAGCGTGATGTCGTCGCCGTCGCTGCGCCATGCGCTGACAGACACCAGCAGCTCGTGGCGGTCACTGGCATGACCGTGACGCAGGGCGATGCTGCGTCCGCGCTGGTCGGCGAAGGCCGTGTCCAATGTCGTGCCCTGCATCGGACGGGCACTCGTGGTGACGAGGTTGATGACGCCGAGGAAGGCGTTACTGCCGTAGGCCGACGAGCCCGGGCCGGGGATGAACTCGACGCGCTCGAGCAGGGCCAGGTCGACCGGTCCGTCCTCGCCGATCTGCGCCTGTCCGTAGGCAGGGTCGTTCAGCGGGATGCCGTCGAGCAGCAGCTTGAACTTGGTGTTGTAATCCCCCGGTTGCTGGAAGCCGTGGATGCCCGCGAACGAATACACCCGGTCGCTTGCCATGAACAGCCCGGGTACGGCGTCCAGCAACTCCGCCAGCGTGCGCCAGCCATGGTCGCGGATCTGTTCGCGCGTGATGACCGTGGCCGCCGAGGGCGCTTCCCGGCTGGGCTGCACGAAGCGGGACGCGCCGCTGATCTCGACGTCGAGCAACTGCTCGAAGGACAGTTCCGCAAGATGCCCGGCCGCATGGGCCGTGCCGCCGGCACACAGCATGCACAGGGTCAGGGCAAGCCGACGCGGTGTGGTGAGCAGTCCCGGTTTGCGGGCAGAGACGCGGATGGAAGTGCGGGCGCTGGCAGGCATGATCGTGATTATCGGCATCGGGCGTGAGCGTCCGGAAGCGGAATTCTAGCCTTTACCTGCGAAACTGCCATTTTTCGGTGGCCGTGTGGCACGGGGTGTGGGGTCCGGCAAGCGCGGTGGCGCATTCGTCGCTCAAACGGGATCGCCCGCAGCCGCTTGTGCGAGCGTGTGCAGCCGGGCTTCCTTGCCGTCGATGCTGCGGATGTGAACATCGACCTGATTGAATGCGATTTCGATGTCGTGCGCACGGAAAAGGCGGTCGATTTCGCGGTTGATCTCGTCGATTGCGGCATTACGGTCGCCAAGTTCGCGGACATGTACGCGCAGTTCGTGATCGAGCGTGCTGGCGCCAAAGCTGAGGAAGAAGACCAGCGGCTCCGGCTCCTTGAGCACGCGCGCGTTCTCGTCTGCAATCTGCAGCAGTAGCTTGCGGGTGAGTTCGAGGTCCGAGCCGTAGGCGACGCCCAGCTTCACCGTGATGCGTGTAACCGTGTCGGTCAGCGACCAGTTGGTGAGCTGGCCGGTGATGAAGGCCTTGTTGGGAACGATCATCTCCTTGCGGTCGAAGTCGGTGATCGTGGTGGCGCGGATCTGGATGCGGGTGACGGTGCCCGAAACGTTGCCGATGGTAACGACATCGCCAATGCGCACGGGGCGTTCGAACAGGATGATCAGGCCGGACACGAAGTTCGCGAAGATCTCCTGCAGGCCGAAGCCCAGGCCCACCGACAGCGCCGCCACCAGCCACTGCAGCTTGTCCCAGCTCACCCCGAGCGTGCCGAGCGTGCTCACGATGCCTGTGCCAATGATGATGTAGGAGAGCAGGGTGGTGATTGCATAGGCGCTGCCCTGCGCCAGCTTGAGGCGGGACAGCACCAGCACTTCCAGCAGGCCGGGGAGGTTGGTCGCGAGCATGAAGGCGATCGCTGCAATCACGAGTGCGCCGAGCAGATCGGCAAGGCTGATCGGGACGGTGGCGGCAGTGTCACCGCTGCCGCTGGCGTACTCGTAGAGGGTGATGTTCTCGAGATAGGTAAACACCGTGAGCAGGTCGGACCAGACCCAGTACAAGGCCACGGCCAGAGCCCCCAGCAGCGCGAGGTGGAGCAGGCGCAGGGATTGCTGGTTGATCTGTGCCAACTCCAGCCGGGGTGTTTCGACCTGTGGATCCGTGGCACCGTCGGCCTCGCCCCGCCCTTCGCGCTCTGCTGCCTCGCGGCGGGCCACCGCGCGCTGGTAGTCGAGGCGCCGAGCCGCCACGGCGAGGGCGCGGACCAGCATGGCCTCGAGCACGCGCCACAGGATCAGCACCGACAAGGTGTCGATCAGGCGCTCGGTGAGCTTGAGCGTGGTGTAGTAGTAGCCCATGGCCAGCGCGCCGATGAGCGCGAGTGGCATCAGCACCAGGGCGATGCCGATCAGCACATGCAGTGGCGAGGGGCGCCTGCCCAGGCTGGCGTGCAGCATGCCCCGCCCGAGGAGCCAGGCCATGAAGGCGTAGCCGATGAACAGGATCACGATGCCGAGCACGTCCTGGCCGAGCATGTCGGGCTGCTGCTCGGCGATCGCCACCACCGCGACTACGGCAAGCACCACGATGCCGAGCTTGCGCAGGTTGTGATGCAGGCTGCGCACGCCGTCGGCAGGCCACTGGAAGTGGCGTTCGGCTACGCCGTCCGGAATCAGGATGCGGTAGGCGGTATAGAACACCAGCCATGCCTGGGCCATCTCGATCAGTGCGGTCCCCAGGCTGGCGTTCTGGCCGCGGGCGTCCATCTGCAGGGCGAGTCCGGCGAGCCACAGCAGCAGGCTGCCGGGCAGGGCGAGCAGCAGCGTGAACAGGACTGCGAGCGGGGTGTGCAGCTGACTGTCGCGTCGGACGTACCCGATGTCCGCATGCAGGCCGTCGAGCTTGTCGCGCAGCCAGCGCCGGCGCGAGAGCAGTCCGAGGCTGATCAGCAGCACCGGCAGGAAAAGCAGCGGTCGCGCCTGCAGGCCGGCCCAGATCTCGCGACCGATCGAGGCCCACGGGATGGCGGACAGCTGTGCTGAAAGACGCTGGGGTGCGGCCTGCAGCCAGTCGAGTCCGAGCGCACGGTTGCTCGGGATCCAGAACATCTGCTCGTCGAGGGTCGAGCGCAGGCGGTCGGCGCTTTCTTGCAGCTGGCGCTCGTTGAGCTGGAGGGCGATGGACTCGCTGAGCACGGCGTTGAGCTGGCGGTTGAGCTGGTCGAACAGCTCCACGCGGGTCGTGAGCAGCGACACCAGGGTCATGCGTACCGATTCGTCGGCCTGACTGGCGGGCGCTTCGGCGAGCAGGCGTTCGGCGTAGGCGGCCGGGCGAGCATGCTGTTCGCGCTGCTTGTTGAGCTCGAACTGGTAGAGGCGGATGTCGGCGATCTGGTCGGCCAGTGCCTTGTCCACGCTGGGCCTGGGTAGCTCGCGCTTCTGTTCGAGCAGGATGCGCGACAGCAGCAGGCTGCCTTGCAGCACGTTGATCTGCTCGTCGATGAGGCTGGCGCTGCGGTTCAGGTTGTCGAGCTGCTGGCGGACCGCGAGATTGCGCTGGGTGAGGGTGTTGAGTTGGTTGGTGGCGCGCAGCAGGTAGCCGGAGAGTTGCTGGTTGGCGGCGGCTTCCCGCGCGATCAGGCTGTCCGTCGTCTTGTTCTCCTCGCCCTCGCGCGCCACCGCGTCGGCCGTTTCGGTGGCCTGCGCAGTGCGACGGGCGTTGATCGCCGCCTGCAGCGCCTGGATGCGCGTGTCGAGAAGGGCGATGCGCGCGGCGGCCAGATCCTGGCGTGCCTGGCCGAGGTCGAGCAACAGGCTGTTGCCTGCGAGTTCCTCGCGACGCAGCGCGATCTGGGCGTTCAGGGCGTACCATTCCGCCGCCATGGCCGATGCGCGCTCGGGGCTGAGCGGGCGGCCTTCGCGACCGGGTTCGTGTTGCGTGGCGAGCGCGGTTTCGATCTCGCGCATGCGGATCTGTCCCGTGCCGATCTCGGTCTGTGCGCGCTCGGGGCTGGTGCGTGCGCCGATCAGCAGTGCATTGGCCTCATCCAGGCGCTGTCGCCAGGTGCCCAGCGCCTCGTTCGCCGCGGTCAGCTGCACCTCGAGCTCGGTCGTGGTGGTGGCGTCCGGGATGTCGGTGCCGCCCGGCGCGGTGCCTTGCAGGCTGGCGAGCTCGGCCCGCGCGCGCTCGATGTTCCGAGGGGCACCTTCCAGAGTCTTCTTCAGGGTCTCCAGCCGGGTGCGGTGCTCCTCGGCCTTTACGAGCGCAGCGAGCGCCTGCTCCAGTGCCTGCTGTGCGGCGCGCTGTTCGGCTTCGGCCAGCTTGCGCTCGGCCAGCCCGTCCAGGCGTGCGCGCAGGTCCCCTGCTGCCGGTGCCGCCGGCTGTTGGGCAAGCGCATGCTGGGCCAGAAACGGGAGCAACAGCAGGGCGAAGAGGCGGAACAGGTGCATGGTCGGGGCTTGGGAGGGGGCGCATCGGGCCGCGCCCGCAGGGCTTCGGCAAGCTGGAATTCTAGCCTGCCGTGACTCCGCGCCGGGTACCGCGCCGGGAGGTGAGGGCGAAGAATTCGCTTGTAAGCCGCCCGCCCAGCGTCTAACTTGACGCCTCCCGGAGGAGACATAACGAGAATGGACGAACAGATCCAGCGTCTGAAGGTGCTCGGTGCGGGCATCTTCAGCCTTGTGCTTGCGCTTGGCGTGGCACGCTTTGCATACACCCCGCTGCTGCCGCTGATGCAGGCCCAGGCCGGACTGGGCCTGGCCGAGGGCGGCTGGCTGGCCGCGATCAACTATGCGGGCTATCTCAGCGGCGCCTTGATTGCGGCCTCGATCAGCAATCTGGTCCTGAAGGACCGCCTGTTCCGCGTCGGCATGGTGATGGCGGTGCTGACGACCGTGATGATGGGGCTCAGCACCGATTTCTGGGTGTGGGCGGTATCACGCTACCTGGCCGGCCTGTCGAGCGCGGCGGCGATGCTGCTGGGCACGGGCCTCATCCTCAACTGGCTGATCCGCCACAACCACCGCAGCGAACTTGGCATCCACTTCGCCGGCATCGGGCTCGGCATCGCGGGCTGTTCGCTTGCGGTGGCGCTGATGAGCCTGGGGCTGGACTGGCGTGCGCAATGGTTCGCCTTCACTGCCATCGCCTGCGTGCTGCTGGTGCCGGCACTGTCGTGGTTGCCTGCGCCCGACACCAGTGGGCTGACCCGCAGCGGTGCGCCCATGCACGACCGGCCGCCCAGTACGTTGTTCATGCGTTTGTTCATGGCTTCGTACTTCTGCGCCGGTGTGGGCTACGTGGTCAGTGCGACCTTCATCGTCGCCATTGTCAACCAGCTTCCCGGACTTGAGGGCAAGGGTAGCTGGAGTTTTCTCGCGATTGGCCTGGCGGCGGCGCCGGCCTGCATCGTGTGGGACTTCATCGCACGCCGCACCGGTGAGCTCAACGCGCTGATCCTGGCTGCGGTGCTGCAGATCGTCGGCATCCTGCTACCCGTAGTGGTGGGCGGGCTGGTCGGCAGCATCGCGGGCGCGTTGCTGTTCGGCGGCACCTTCATCGGCATGGTGAGCCTGGTGCTGACCATGGCCGGGCGGTATTACCCGACGCGCCCCGCGAAGATGATGGGGAAGATGACCATCTCCTATGGCATCGCGCAGATCCTGGGGCCGGCGGTCACCGGCTGGCTCGGCGCGGTGTCGGGCAGCTACGCAGGTGGCCTGTACTTCGCGGCGGGCGCCATGGTGGTGGGCACCTTCCTGCTGGTGATGCTGAAAGGCGTCGAGCGTCGCGATGCGAGCGCCGCCGCGCTCGCACGCACCCCCGGCGGGGCGAGCTGAATCCGGGCACATTTCGCAATGTGAACGAAGGTTTCGATGTAGGGAAGGGCGATAAGTGGTATTTTTCCGGGCGACTGCGATCGTGCGGACCTGGCGCCGCACCGGCGACAGGGGGTCGCCATCGGGTAGTCAGGACAAGATCTAAAACATCTAGGGGAAACCAATGTCTGCAGGGAAATCCAAGATCATCTACACGCTCACGGACGAGGCGCCGCTGCTCGCGACCTGCGCCTTCCTTCCGGTCATCCGCACCTTCACCGGCCCTGCAGGCGTCGAGATCGAGAAGGCCGACATTTCGGTGTCCGCCCGCGTGCTCGCCGAGTTCCCCGAATACCTGAGCGAAGCGCAGCGGGTGCCCGACACGCTCGGTGAACTGGGCCGCCTGACCCTCGAGCCCGACACCAACATCATCAAGCTGCCGAACATCAGCGCCTCGGTCGCACAGCTCAAGGCCTGCATCAAGGAGCTCCAGGAAAAGGGCTACAAGATTCCGGATTTCCCCGAGGATCCGAAGACCGACGAGGAAAAGGACACCCGCGCCCGCTACGGGCGTTGCCTCGGCTCGGCGGTGAACCCGGTGCTGCGCGAGGGTAACTCCGATCGCCGCGCGCCCGCCGCGGTCAAGAACTTCGCCAAGAAGCACCCGCACTCCATGGGTGAATGGAAGCAGTGGTCGCAGACCCACGTCTCGCACATGCACCATGGCGACTTCTACCATGGCGAGAAGTCGATGACGCTGGACAAGGCGCGTGACGTGAAGATGGAACTGATCACCCGGTCGGGCAAGACCATCGTGCTCAAGCCCAAGGTCGCACTGCAGGACGGCGAGATCATCGACTCGATGTTCATGAGCAAGCAGGCGCTGTGCGAGTTCTACGAGAAGGAACTTGACGACTGCCGCGAGGCGGGCATCCTGTTCTCGCTGCACGTGAAGGCGACGATGATGAAGGTTTCGCACCCGATCGTCTTCGGCCACTGCGTCAAGATCTACTACAAGGACGCCTTCGCCAAGCACGGCAAGCTGTTCGACGAGCTGGGCATCAACGTCAACAACGGCATGGTCGACCTCTACGAGAAGATCAAGACCCTGCCCGAGTCCAAGCACGACGAGATCATCCGCGACCTGCACGCCTGCCACGAGCACCGGCCCGAACTGGCCATGGTCGACTCGGCCAAGGGCATCACCAACTTCCATTCGCCCAACGACATCATCGTCGACGCCTCCATGCCGGCGATGATCCGCCAGGGCGGCAAGATGTGGGGCGCCGACGGCAAGCAGTACGACGCCAAGGCGGTCATGCCGGAGTCCACCTTCGCCCGCATCTACCAGGAGATGATCAACTTCTGCAAATGGCATGGCAACTTCGACCCGCGCACGATGGGCACGGTGCCGAACGTCGGCCTGATGGCGCAGAAGGCCGAGGAATACGGCTCGCACGACAAGACCTTCGAGATCCCCGAGGCGGGTGTGGCCAACATCACCGACCTGGCCACCGGCGAAGTGCTGCTGAGCCAGGACGTCGAGGAAGGCGACATCTGGCGTATGTGCCAGGTCAAGGACGCGCCGATTCGCGACTGGGTCAAGCTCGCCGTCACCCGCGCGCGCAACTCGGGCATGCCGGCGATCTTCTGGCTTGACCCCTACCGCCCGCACGAGAACGAGCTGATCAAGAAGGTGAAGACCTACCTCAAGGATCACGACACGACTGGCCTCGACATCCAGATCATGTCGCAGGTACGTGCGATGCGCTTCACGCTCGAGCGTGTGGCCCGCGGCCTGGATACCATCTCGGTCACCGGCAACATCCTGCGCGACTACCTGACCGACCTGTTCCCGATCATGGAACTGGGCACCTCGGCCAAGATGCTGTCGATCGTGCCGCTGATGAACGGTGGCGGCATGTACGAAACCGGCGCCGGCGGCTCGGCGCCCAAGCACGTGCAACAGCTCACCCAGGAGAACCACCTGCGCTGGGATTCGCTCGGCGAGTTCCTCGCCCTGGCGGTGTCGCTGGAGGATCTTGGGATCAAGACCGGCAACGCCCGCGCCAAGCTGCTCGCGAAGACCCTGGACGAGGCTACCGGCCGTCTGCTCGACGAGAACAAGTCGCCCTCGCCCAAGACGGGTCAGCTCGACAACCGCGGCAGCCAGTACTACCTCGCCCGCTTCTGGGCCGAGCGCCTGGCGAGCCAGACCGAGGACGCCGAACTGGCGGGCACGTTCGCGCCGCTCGCCAAGGCGCTTGCCGACAATGAGCAGAAGATCGTTGCCGAGTTCACCGAAGTTCAGGGCAAGGCCGCAGATATCGGCGGCTACTACAAGGTCGACGTGGAGAAGTGCGAGGCAGTGATGCGCCCGAGCGCCACGTTCAACGCCATCATTGCAGCTGCACGCGCCGCCTGAGGCGGATGATGCAGTGCCGGCCCGCCTTGGCGGGGGCCGGCAAGCCGGGAAGGGGCAGATCGACCCGAGGGTCTTCTGCCCCTTCCTGCGTTCACGATTACCGGGCCGTGGCGCGGGTGCGCCCGGCCGCTGTGCGATAATCCGGCGCAAATCCGAACCAAGCTTCCCCGATGAGAGAGATCGCGTACCTTGCGGCCGCAAGGTCGTTCGCACCCTGTCGTGCCCTCGCATGCCGCCCTGCCCCGCGCAGGAGCTGCTCGTGAATACGCATCCCCCTGCCGTCCGCCCGGGTGCGCTGAGGGTTTGGTGGACAGCGATCCGTCCGCGCACGCTCGGCATGGCGGTGGCCCCGGTGGCGCTGGGCACGGCGCTCGCCGTCGCGCGCGGCAGCGCGCTTGACGGGATGGTGTTGCTCGCGACCCTGGCCTGCGCGCTGTTGATCCAGATCGGCACCAATCTGTACAACGATGCCGTGGATTTCGAGCGTGGCACCGACCGGCCCGAGCGCAGGGGACCTTTGCGGGTCACGCTCGCGGGCTGGGCGAGTGCGGCCGAGGTCAAGCACGGTGCCCTGCTCTGTCTGCTGGTGGCCCTTGGCCTTGGTGCCTGGCTCAGCGCCGTCGGCGGCGTGATGATTCTCGCCATCGGCCTCGCCGCGTTGCTCGCCGGCTGGGCGTATTCGGGCGGGCCGTGGCCGATCTCGCACTCGCCGTTAGGCGAGATCTTCGTGCTGCTGTTCTTCGGTGTGCTCGCCGTACTCGGCAGCGACTGGCTGCAATCGCGCACCGTCGATGTGCGCGACGTGCTCGCGGGGATCGCGGTCGGCGCGCCGGCTGCAGCGGTGCTGCTGGTGAACAACTTCCGCGACCTCGACAGCGACCTGCGCGCCGGCCGCCGCACGCTGGCTGCCGTCCTGGGCCTGCAGCACGCGTGGAAGGGCTACGCAGTGCTGATGCTGGCCACACCGGTGATGCTGCTGGCGCTGGCGCTGGCGGGCCTGCCCGGTGCCCTGCTTGCGCTGCTGACTGCGCCGGCGCTGCCCGAACTGGTACGTCGCTTCCGTGCTGCGGCTGACGGCGCAGCCTTCAATGGCGTGCTTGTTGACAGCGCGCGAACCGGCACCCGGGCTGGCGTGCTCGCCGCGGTGGGTATCTCCTTGCTGAACTGCTTTCCTCCCCTTGCGTAAATGAATCTCGACTTCCTGCTGCCAGCGGCGCTGGCCTTCATCATGTTCTCGGTCGGGCTGGCGCTGCAGGCGGGCGATTTTGGTCGAGTGTTCGTGCAACCGAAGGCCTTGCTCGTGGGCCTGCTCGGCCAGCTCGTGCTCGTTCCGCTCGCCGCGCTGGCGGTGGTGATGCTGTTCGAACTGCCGCCCGTGCTCGGCATCGGCCTGATGATCCTGTCCGCCTGTCCGGGCGGCGCAAGCTCGGGCTTCCTCACCCATCTGGCGCGCGGCAATGCGGCCCTGTCCCTGACCCTGACGGTGATCAGCAGTCTTGCGGCGCTGGTGAGCTTCCCGCTGCTCGTCAAGGGGGTGCTGGCCTGGCTCGGCGGAGGGTTGCTCGGCGAGGGCGCGGCGCAGCTGACCGAGCTGCCGGTGGGGAAGCTCATCGGCAGCGTGCTGGTGGTGACGACGCTGCCGATCGTGGCCGGAATGCTGCTGCGCCACAAGGCGCCCGGCTTCACCGCGCGCAGTGAAAAGACGATTGGCCGGCTGGCGACGCTGTTCTTCGCAGTGATCGTTGCAGCGACCTTCTTTACCCACAAGGACACCATCCTCGCCAACCTGCATGCAGTGGGCCCGGCCACGCTGGCGCTCAATTTCCTCGCCATGGGCTGCGCCTATGGGCTGGTGGTGCTGGTGGGCGCTGCGCGCCGCGATGCGGTGGCGGTGGCGATGGAGTGTGGCCTGCAGAATGCCGGCCTGGCGATTTTCGTCGCCATCGTACTCCTGCGCCAGCCCGAGCTGGCGGTGGCGGGCGTGGTCTATGCGCTCACGATGAACTTCGGCGCGATCGGGCTGATGCTCGTCTCCCGCCGCGCCCTGCCCGCGACCGTGCTCGCGCAGGGCTTGAAATGATCCGCCCGGGCGCAGAAGCTAGCGCCCTGATGTCGCTTGTCCTTGCCGGGCCGATGGCGCGGCATCCGTTCCTCCTGGAGAAATTGTCATGAAGCCTCTCAAGTCTGCCCTGTTCGGCCTGTCGCTGATGTTCGCGGGGGCCGCGCAGGCCGGGTTCCCGCCGTGCACGGCCGAGGATTTCGAGCTGTTCTCGCTCTACGACGCCGCTGCAATGAACAGCACGGTGCCGGCGCAGCAACTGCGGACCATCTTCGCCGAGCAGTACGGCATGACCGTTGGCGAGCTCAACCAGCTGCATTCGCGCTGCAACTACGCCCTCTCGGCCCGCTTCACCACCCAGGAGGAGTGGAACGTGTTCTACCGGGAGTCGCTGGGCAAGCTCAAGGCGTTCTGCACCAAGGACATGAAGCCGGTCTACTGCGAGGAGGCGATGGCCGCGCACGGCCCGCAGTAAGAGCATGGCCTGCGGCAGGCTCCAGGGCGCTGTTGCGGGGGCGATTGGCGTGCGCCATCAGCGCATCTCGAACAGCTCCTGATGGAAGCGCTCCGGCGCCAGGCCGCGCGCACCAAGCGCTTCGCGCAAGGTGTTTCCGAACCCTGCCGGCCCGCAGAACCACACGCCTGCCTGTGCCCAGGCCGGCACGCTGCGGCAGATGCGTTCGGCGTCCAGGCGGCCGTCGTGCGCGGTGACGAGTACATGCAGCTTCACCCGGGCCTGGGCGGCGAGTTCGCGCAGGCGGGCGATGAAACCCTCGTCCGGCGCCGCGGTGCTGTAGAACAGATCGACCGGCTTGTCGCCACCCTGCGCGGCCAGCGCCTGCAGGCGGGCGATAAAGGGGGTGATGCCGATGCCGCCGGCCACCCAGATCTGGTGTGCTTGCGTGCCGGTGAAGTCGAAGCGTCCGTAAGGCCCCTCGACCCGAACCGGGTCGCCGGCCCTCAGCGTGGCGGGCAGGCTGCGGGTGTAATCGCCCAAGGGCTTGATCAGGAACGTCATGTGGCCGTCGCCCTGCCAGGCGGATGAGATGGTGAAGGGGTGCGGTCCTTCTCGCTCATCGAAGGTTACGAACGCGAACTGGCCGGTCTGGTGCCCGGGCCAGGAGGAGTCGATCTGCAGAGCGACTTCGAGGACCTGGTTGCCGGGGTGCTGCATGACGCGCTCTACCGTGCCCAGCGCGCGGTGCGAGCGGCCGATGCGCCCGGTCAGCGAGAGCACGGCGGCGTAGCTGCCGGCCGCCATCAGCAAGGCCATGACGCCGCCGAGCGGGGTGCTCCAGTAGGCGAAGGGCAAGAGCACCACGCCATGCAGGACGAGGGCCAGATACACCGCGGCCATCACGCGGTGAGTCTGGAAGAAGCGGCGATAGGGAAAGCGCTTGATCAGCGCGATCGCCGCGAGCACGATGAAGGCATAGAAGGCCCATTCACCGATGGTTTCCGCCAGCCCGCGCTGTTCCTGGAAGAACCGGAAGAGCTCCACCGTCTGCTCTGGACGCGGGCCGCGCTGGGGGCGTTCCAGCAGACCCCAGCCTACGGCCCATTTGGGCCCCTGCGCCCATAGCCAGTGGAGGCCGCTGATCGACAGGCCGGCGATGCCCAGCCACTTGTGCAGCCGATATGCCTTGTCCATGCCGCCGAGCAGAGGCTCCAGTGCCACTGGGCGCAGCGCGAGGATCATGGCAATGCTCATGACACCCATGGCGAGCACCCCGCTGTAGTGGACGGCGATGCTGCGGACGGCGAAGAAGGACCCGCCCTCGAGCGTGAGCGGATCGGCCCAAAGCCAAAGCAGGCTGAGGAGGACGAGGATGGTGGCGAGCGCGTGTTTGATTCGTTTCATGATGGGCTCCTGCAGAACGCGTGACCGATCGAGACGGGTTCGTTCACGGAGAATTGTGCGCCACAGCATGTATCGGGCGTGTATGGGTTTGTAGGCGGTTCCGAGCGTGGTCTTTGCGCCCGGTGGCTGGTCAGCACGGCGGTGCGGCTATAGACTCGCGGGCGAACCGCAAACGGCCGAAATCCGCGGCCCCAAAGGCTGTCTGAACATGCTCCAGTTACCCGATCCCCTTCCCGACTGGCTCCAGAGCGACATGGAGCGGGTTGATGCGCGCATTCGCGCCCAGTTCAACAGCGATGTGGTGCTGATCCGCCAGGTCGTCGACCTGATCCTGCATGGCAGCGAGCGGGTGCGTCCGGCGCTGGTGGTGGCCGCCGCGCGCGGGCTGGGGTATGCCGGCGAGCGGCAGTATGCGCTGGCTGCGGCGGTGGAACTGATCCAGATTTCGCTCGCGCTGCATGATGGCGTCACCGAGGCGAGCGGGGGCGGCGCGGATGCGCACAGTGAGGGCGCATTGTTTGGCAATGCGGGCAACATCCTGCTGGGTGACCTGCTCTACACGGGAGCGTTTCGCATGATCGTGGATCTCGACGACATGGCCGTCATGCGTGTGCTTTCGGATGCGACCAACCGGATTGCGGAGGGTGAGGTGATGTACCGGGTGGCGCGTGACACGGGTGGGTGTGATGCGGATCACTGTCTGGACATCGTGCGCCGCCGCCGGGCCACGCTGTTCGAGGCCGGCGTGCAGTGCATGGCAATGCTGCACGGCGCGGATGCCGCAAGCTGCAGTGCGCTGGCGGCCTTTGGCCACCATGTGGGTACGGCCCACAGCCTGCTCGCCGAGGCCGAGGATGCACGGCGCTTCGGCGTCGACGACCCGCTCGGGTGTGCGGCGCGCGAAACAGAGGCTGCGCGGGCGGTGCTCTCGGCCGCTGAGCCCGCGCTGGCGGGCGGGGATGCGCTGAACCTCTTCGTCTGATCGGCGCTGGCGACCGGCGTTGAGCCGGTCGTGGCGCGGTGTGGCGACGAGGTGCAGCGGCGTCTCTGCCGCCGGAGTTACTTCACGACCAGCAGACTTTCATCCCATTTCTGGTGCTTTTCCAGCCCGAGCAGGTTCGCCACCGTGGCGGCGATGTTCGACAGGCCGGCGGTTTCCGTGTGCGCGAGGCCCAGCCTGCCGCCGCTGACGTTGTCGTAGAGGATCAGCGGCACCGGGTTGAGGGTGTGTGCGGTCTTCGCCTTGTAGCTGCCGTCCTGGTTCAGCGCGGGCTGCTTCGTCTTCTTGTCGAGTTCGAACATCTCGTCGGCATTGCCGTGGTCGGCGGTGATCAGCGCCACGCCGCCGGCGGTGTCGATCGCCTGTAGCAGGCGCGCCAGTGCCAGGTCCACCGCCTCGATTGCCATGGTCGCTGCGCGGAAGTTACCGGTGTGGCCCACCATATCGCCGTTGGCGTAGTTGCAGCGGAGCACCTTGTACTGGCCCGACTGCAGCGCGGCGATCATCGCGTCGGTGATCTCGGCGGCCTTCATCCACGGGCGCTCCTCGAAGGGCACGACGTCGCTGGGGACTTCCTGCCAGGTCTCGCCGTCGAATTTGTTCGACCGGTTGCCGTTCCAGAAATAGGTGACGTGGCCGAACTTCTGCGTCTCGGAGCAGGCGAACTGCGCCAGGCCCGACTTGCTGAACCATTCACCCGAGGTGTCCTTGATCGCCGGCGGGGCGACCAGGAAGCGCTTGGGCAACTGCAGGTCGCCGTCGTACTGCAGCATGCCGGCGTAGGTCACGCGTGGGGCGCGCACGCGGTCGAACTCCGTGAAATCCTCTTCCACGAAGGCGCGGGTGATCTCGATCGCGCGATCGCCGCGGAAGTTGTAGAACACGACCGAGTCGCCGTCCTCGATGGTACCGATCGGCTTGCCGTTTTCAGCAACGACGAACTCGGGCAGATCCTGGTCGATGGTGCCAGGGTGCTTCGTGCGCAGGCCGTGCACCGCCTCGGCGGCGTTGGCGAACTGCGGGCCTTCGCCCAGCACATGGGTGCGCCAGCCGCGCGCCACCATCGGCCAGTTGGCGTCGTAGCGGTCCATGGTGATGGTCTGGCGGCCGCCGCCGGAGGCGATGCGGGCGTCGAAGCCGGCGGTGCTCACGTCCTGCAGGAAGGCCTCGAAGGGTACGACGTAGTCGAGCGCGCTGGTCTCGGGCACGTCGCGGCCGTCGAGCAGGGCGTGAATGCGCACGGTGGGCATGCCCTCTTCCTTGGCGCGCAGCACCATCGCCTTGAGGTGGTCGATGTGGCTGTGCACGTTGCCGTCGGAGAACAGGCCGATGAAGTGGAGGACGCCTCGGCCTTCTTTGGCGCCGGTGACGATCTGCTGCCAGGCCTCTCCCTGCCAGATTGCGCCTTCGGCGATGGCGTTGGCGACCAGGGCTGCGCCCTGCGCATAGACCTGGCCGGCGCCGATGGCGTTGTGGCCGACCTCGGAGTTGCCCATGTCGTCGTCGGACGGCATGCCCACCGCGGTGCCGTGCGCGCGCAGCGTGATGTTGGGGTATTGCGCGAACAGGCGGTCGAGGGTGGGCTTGCGCGCCGCGTCGATGGCGCTGCCGGTCGGGTTCGTCGGAATGCCGTAGCCATCCATGACGACGACGACGACGGGGCCTTTCACGCCGGCGAAGGCGGGGAACGTTTGCAGCATGCTTGCTTCCTGAAGGATGAATCCGCGGCCCTGCCGTACATTGCGGCCAGCGGGCGAGTACGGCATTTTCCTTCAAAAACAGCCTTCGGGGGGCTATCGGGCCGATTGCTGCAGGGCTGATTGCCAGGCTGAAATCAGGGCGTCGCGGTGGGCGGACAGTTGTGCCACGCCCACACCGAGCACCGGGCCGGAGATGGTGTGCTTGGAGAAGGTGGCGCTGAGTGGAGCCTTGCAGCCCGGAACCTGCACGGCGACCGCGCCCTGGCCTTGCCGCGGCGGAAAGGTGGAGTCGGCGGTATGTGCTTCTTGTGGAAGCATTTTGATACGCAAAAACTTTTAAGGAGTATTTTACGATAGCCTGAATAAATCATCGCAATTGCTTCACTCCTGCGCGATGTTTGCTACGCTGAGTCCGTGGGCAATGAATCTGCCCCACAGGATGGGGCAGCAGTCGCTGAGAGCCGGCGCGACAGGGCACGCGTCGCTGCACGGCCGTCATTCAGGATCAAGGTCAAGCAAATCCACAGAAGGAGAACGAGATGAGTGGAAACGGCACGAGTACCGCGGGCAAGTGCCCGGTCATGCATGGTGGCAACACGGCCGCCGGCAACTCGGTGATGGAGTGGTGGCCCAAGGCGCTGAACCTGGACATCCTCCACCAGCACGACACCAAGACCAACCCGCTGGGGCCGGACTTCAACTACCGCGAGGAACTGAAGAAGCTCGACGTCGACGCGCTGAAGAACGACCTCAAGGCCCTGATGACGGACAGCCAGGAATGGTGGCCGGCCGACTGGGGCCACTACGGCGGCCTGATGATCCGCATGGCCTGGCATGCTGCCGGCACCTACCGCGTGGCCGACGGCCGTGGTGGCGGCGGCACCGGCAACCAGCGCTTCGCGCCGCTCAACTCCTGGCCGGACAACGGCAACCTCGACAAGGCCCGCCGCCTGCTGTGGCCGATCAAGCGGAAGTACGGCAACAAGGTCAGCTGGGCTGACCTCATCATCCTCGCCGGCAACATGGCTTACGAGTCGATGGGCTTCAAGACCTTCGGCTTCGCGTTCGGCCGTGAGGACATCTGGCATCCCGAGAAGGACATCTACTGGGGCTCGGAGAAGGAATGGCTTGCCCCGAGCGGCAGCGAGGGCTCGCGCTACTCCGGTCAGCGCGACCTGGAGAACCCGCTTGCCGCGGTGATGATGGGCCTGATCTACGTGAACCCGGAAGGTGTCGACGGCAAGCCCGACCCGTTCAAGACGGCCCAGGACATGCGCGTGACCTTTGCCCGCATGGCGATGAACGACGAGGAAACCGTCGCGCTCACCGCTGGCGGTCACACGGTCGGCAAGGCGCACGGCAACGGTAGCGCGGCCAATCTCGGCCCGGCACCGGAAGGCGCCGATCTTGAAGAGCAGGGTTTCGGCTGGATGAACCACACGACCCGCGGCATCGGCCGCAACACGGTGACCAGCGGCATCGAGGGCGCGTGGACGTCGAAGCCGACCAAGTGGGACAACGGCTACTTCGACATGCTGTTCAAGCATGACTGGTGGCTGCAGAAGTCGCCCGCCGGTGCCTGGCAGTGGGAGCCGGTCCACATCGCCGAGGAAGACATGCCGGTCGACGTCGAGGATCCGTCGATCCGCTGCAAGCCGATGATGACTGACGCCGACATGGCGCTGAAGTTCGACCCCGAGTACCGCAAGATCGCCGAGCGCTTCCGCGACGATCAGGCCTACTTCGAGGACGTCTTCGCCCGTGCGTGGTTCAAGCTGACCCACCGCGACATGGGCCCGAAGACGCGCTACATCGGCCCCGACGTGCCTTCTGAGGACCTGATCTGGCAGGATCCGGTGCCGGCCGGCCGCAAGGACTACGACGTTGCCGCGGTGAAGGCGAAGATCGCCGCCGCCGGGCTGTCGGTGAGCGACATGGTTGCCACCGCCTGGGACAGTGCCCGCACCTTCCGCGGCTCTGACTACCGCGGCGGTGCCAACGGGGCGCGTATTCGCCTTGCGCCGCAGAAGGACTGGGAAGGCAACGAGCCGACCCGCCTGGCCAAGGTGCTGGCGGCGTACGAGAAGATCGCCGCCGAGACCGGTGCCAGCGTGGCGGACGTGATCGTGCTGGGCGGCAACGTCGGCCTGGAGCAGGCGATCAAGGCCGCGGGCTTCAGCGTCGAGGTGCCGTTCGCCCCGGGTCGTGGTGATGCTACGCAGGCGCAGACCGACGTCGAGTCCTTCGAAGTGCTCGAGCCGCTGCATGACGGCTTCCGCAACTGGCAGAAGAAGGACTATGTGGTCCAGCCCGAGGAGATGCTGCTCGACCGCGCCCAGTTGCTCGGCCTGACGGCCCCGGAGATGACGGTGCTGATCGGTGGCATGCGCGTGCTGGGTACCAATCACGGCGGTAGCCAGCATGGCGTCTTCACCGACCGGGTCGGTGTGCTGAGCAACGACTTCTTCGTCCATCTGACCGACATGTCCTACAGCTGGAAGCCCACCGGGCGTAACAGCTACGACATCGTCGAGCGCAAGAGCGGCGCGAAGAAGTGGACCGCGACCCGCGTCGATCTGGTGTTCGGCTCCAACGCCATCCTGCGCGCCTACGCTGAGGTGTATGCGCAGGACGACAGCAAGGAAAAGTTCGTGCGTGACTTCGTTGTCGCGTGGACGAAGGTCATGAATGCCGACCGCTTCGATCTTGGCTGAGTAGTTCGGGTTTTCGGCTGGCGGGTTTGAAAACGCCCGCTGGCCGCGGTGAAAGGCCAACAAAACGGGAGCCTCGGCTCCCGTTTTTTTCGCCTGTGCGTTGCGGATCAGAACACGTTGAACGGGTAGTCGACGAACACGCGGACTTCCTTGCCGCTGTTGTTATAGCCGATCGCATCGCTCGAAACGCGCAGCGAGGAGGTGCGCAGGCGCAGGCTCAGGTCCTTGGCGGCGCCGCTCTGCACGGTGTAGGAGACCTGATTGAAGAACTCGTGTTCCTTGCCATCGGTGGTGGTGCCGACGTCGATGTCGCTGCCGCGGACATAGGCGACGCGGTACTTCAGGCCGGGGAGACCGTACTGGGCGAAGTCCACCGAGTAGGCGAGTTGCCACGACCGCTCGTCCTTGGCGTTGAAGTCGGACCAGTAGGAGTTCGCCAGCCAGATCGAGCCGCCGCCGTTGCCGGTGCCGCCCGCGTTCTGGTACCAGCCATAGTCGTAGCCGACATCGCCGGTGCTGCGCTGATAGGCCAGCGTGAACGCATGCGGGCCGGTGGCGTAGGTTGCGGCCAGGCTCCAGATGCGGTTCTTGTCTTTGCTGACGTCGTACTCGGTGCGGTAGCCGTTGAAGTCGAAGTTCAGCGTGTTGCTGGCGATCGGCAGCGTGTAGTTCAGGTTGAGATACTGGCGCTTGAACGAGTTCGCGCGCACGACGTTGTCGACGTCGGAGGCGTAGAGCGCAGCGCTCAGGGCGTCGCTGAAGGCGTAGCTTGCGCCGATCACGTCGATGCCCTTCAGGCCGCCGCTGTCACGACCCTCGTCGCTCTTGCGCGACTGGGCGTGGAAGGTGCCGGCAACGAATTCGAGGCCTTCGATCTCGTTCGAGGTCAACATGGTGCCGGTGAAGCTCTCCGGCAGCAGGCGCGAGTCGTCGTGGTTGAGCACGGGCAGGCTCGGGCGCAGGTCGCCGTAGGCGAGCACCGTGCTGGACAGGCGCACCTTCAGCGAGGCGCCACCTTTTGCGACGTCGTGCTCCGGGTTGCCATTGCTGTCCTGGATGAAGAAGTCGATGCCGCCATTGCCACTGCGACGGCGGGTGCTGTCCAGGCGCAGGCCGTAGGCAGCGAACGCGTCGACGCCGAAGCCGACGGTGCCCTGGGTGAAGCCCGACTCGAAGTTGGCGACGATGCCCTGGCCCCATTCGGCGCTGTCCTGGCGGCCGTCGCTGTAGTCGCGATTGATGTAAGCGTTCCGCAACAGCACGTTCAGCGCGCTGTCTTCAACGAAACCCTTCGCATCGGCCTGTCCGGCCATGACCGGCGTTGCGGTCGCGAGGCCGAGGGCGATCAGGGCTGCCAACTTCTTCGACATCATCTTGTCCTTTGTACTGGAATTGTTTTGTAAACAGGGGGTAGCGCCATGGGCTGGCGCGTTCGGGGCGCGGATTCTCTCATCGCCCGGGACCTTCTGGACGGTTTGTGGCGTGTTTGCATCATTTGCTCCGGGATGTGCCCCGTTGGTCGTGTGGCGAGGGCTGCGGTCTTGCCATCGTTCGGACACAGGTTGCTCACCGGGTTGCGAAGGCATCCGATTGGAATATTCAGGCCTTGTGTTGCGCTCCCGGGAAGGGGAGAATGCCCGATCGCACACGCGGAGCCCGTCATGTCCAGTCTGCCGCCCAGTTCTGTCGAGGACCGTCTTCATGCGCTTCGGAGGCGCTGGGATCGGTATGTCGAGGACGGGCGATTCGAGCAGTTCATCGAGTTTGCGGTGGCGATCAACAGCCTCGCCGAGCACTTCAGCCGTATTCGTCTGCCTGGGCTCGTGCGGCTATGCGAGGGGCTGGAGAACGCCGCGCTTGCGCGACTCGGCGACCAGTCCTCACATCCCTTGCCGCAGCAGGACATCGCGTCCCTGCAGCGTCAGCTCGACACCCTGCTGGGTTCGGTGAACACCTCGCGGACGCCGGTGCCGGCGTGCCGGGCCAAACCGGATGCGCCTGCACGGAAGGAGATCGACTGGGTGAAGCCCAGGTCGGTTTGGATCGTGGCAGATCCCAATGGACGCGAGCTCGGTGAAGGCTTGAGTCGCCAGTTGCAGTTCTTTGGCTTCAAGGTGGCGCTGATCGGCTGGGAGAGCGATTTCCCCGGGACGGAGGGGCCGCTTGCGGTGTTGTTCGTGCCCAGCCACGCCGTGGCGCAACCACAGGAACTTGAGCGCATCGAGGCCGTGCGCACGGCCTGCCCGGCGAGCCAGTTGTTTTACCTTGGTGTACGCTCTGACATCGATCCGATCGTGGTGCTGATGCGCGCAGGCATCGATGTCGCGATCCCTGCCGAGGAGCAGTCGTCCGCCGTACTCAGCCGGATTCTTGATCTGGTGCAGGCGCATGAGCAGGTAAGGCACAGGGTGCTCGTGGTGGAGGATTCCCGCGTGGCCACCGCCCTGATCCAGCGCACGCTGGCCGAGCACGGTATCGACAGCCAGGCGATCGGCGATCCGGGCACGCTGCTGGAGGTGCTGGAGCAGTACCGCCCGGACCTCATCCTGATGGACATGTACATGCCGCGCTTCAATGGCGTCGAGGCCACGCGGGTGCTGCGCCAGATGTCTGCGTATCAGTCGATCCCGATCGTGTATCTGTCCGGGGAGTCCAATGTTGGCATGCAGGTCGAGGCGCTGCGACTCGGTGGCGACCAGTTCCTGATCAAGCCCTTCAACCCGGTGCTGCTGGCTGCTGTGGTGAAGACGAAGATCGCGCGCTTCCGCGAAACGCAGCGTTCCAGCCAGGTCGACGGGCTGACCGGTCTGCTCAACCATACCGCAGCGAAGGCGCGCCTGCAGGCGATGGTCGCCAGCGCCGCCGAGCCGACCCGAATCACGGTGGCGATGATCGACATTGATCATTTCAAGTCGATCAACGATACCTATGGACATCCGGTTGGCGATCAGGTGATCCGCGGTTTGGCGTGGCTGCTGAAGGGACGTCTGCGCGCCACTGATCTGATCGGTCGTTATGGCGGCGAAGAGTTCATCGTGGCCTTGCCGGGTGCTGACACCGAGGTGGCAAGAACCGTGATCGACCGGATCCGGGGCGATTTCGCGGTGCTCCCGCATGCACATTCCGGAGGCTCCCTCTACGCCACGTTCAGCGCCGGAATTTCGGTGTATCCCGAGATCAGCGCGGCCTCGGCGCTCACCGAGGCAGCCGATGGAGCCCTCCTCAACGCGAAGCGCCTAGGGCGCAACCGGGTCGAACTCGCGTTTGCCTGAGAAGGGGGCGGGGCCTGGCAGGTTCGCAGAAGCGGTCTGGGGCCGGTCTCTAGACAGCAGCGCGTAAAGCGTTGAGAGCGTACGAGAACAGCGTGGGGTGTGTCGCACGTGGGCCCCCTGCGCCCCCCTGTCGATGCGGGATGCTCAGAACGGCACGGGGCTCTCGAACTTCAGGGGTATCCGAGTGCGCGGATGGATGAAGGCGATGCGCGTGGCGTGCAGATGCATGCGTGCGAAATGCGCGGCTTGGTCCGGTGGTGCGTACAGCGGATCGCCGAGGATCGGGTGGCCGAGCGCCTGCAGATGAACGCGCAACTGGTGTGCACGCCCTGTCACCGGTTTCAGCGCCACACGCGTGCGTGCTTCGGCGCCCTTGCCCACGCGCGCCAGTACCCGGTAGCGCGTGAGCGAGCGCCTGCCGTGTAGCGGGTCGATGACCTGGCGTGGGCGGTGTGCGGCGTCCTCGCCCAGCGGCAGGTCGATCTCCCCTGCGTCGTGTGCCAGATGCCCCTGAACGACCGCCAGGTACTCCTTGCCCACCATGCGCTGCTCGAACGCAAGGCTCATGCGGCGCAGCATCTCAAGGCCGCGTGCGAACAGCACCAGCCCCGAGGTGGCCGCGTCCAGGCGATGCACGATCAGCGCGTCCGGGTGGAGGGCCTGGACACGCGCTGCGAGGCAGTCCTGACGGTCGGCACCGCGTGCGGGCACCGAGAGCAGGCCGGCGGGCTTGTCTACGACGAGGAGGTCGGGGTCGAGGTGGAGGACGGTGGGGATGGCTACGCTCGGCTGGAGGGACTATTGTAGCGAAGGGCATAAATTGGCAGGTCGCCCCCTTCATCTACAGGCGTTCCACCGAGTTTGCCCTTCAATTGTTGGCAGAGATGTCGGCATAAATTGGCAAGCCGACTTCTTAGCCAGTTGAGATCAAGAAAAGTGTTTAAAAATATATGGTTATGAGTATATCTGAGAGGGTCAGGATTGCAAGCCGTTCCGCCGGCTGCGACCAATCGCAGCACGGAAGGGGTCCCGACCACGTGCCGTAGGTGATCGCCAATGCAACAGGCGACATGTTCGCGAGCACCGTCAGCAAGCTATTCACATGGGCGCCTTTTGCGGAAAGCGCTTTGCTGGACCACCTTAGCCTCACCCGTGCGGCAGCGCCGTCTTCGTACCAAGACTATCCGCCCAAGTCTGCACTGCCAGGTGGTCGATGATGAGGCCTGCGTCGACGTCAGCCAGCGCCTATCGGGCCGGGCGGGCGTGCGTCTCCTCTTGGGAGAAGCGCCTGCTTGATGATCCAGTTGCGCGAACGTCCGAGCCTCGAGGGCATGTGATGCACCTTGTCTGCCAGCGGCCCGGCACCTGCACTTTCGTCCTGGGTGTCGGTGAACGAATATCTGCATGCCATTTGGTGTTCACCGTAAGCGGCTTGAGCTGCTTGGCAGAGACGTCACGACACACGACGCCTGAGAAGGTGATTAACCAGGAAGGTCAAAACTACTTCGTTCTGCTGGTTTCTCGCTTGATACTTGAGTTTTGCAATCCCACGGTCAGGTTTCGACGACGATGGACGAACCTCAAGCACTTCGACCTCTGTGCGTAGGGTATCGCCGGGCCTAACAGGCGCGAGCCACCTGAGCTCGTCAATTCCCGGAGACCCGATACTGGAATCAAGAAAGACTCCGCTTTGTATGAATAAGCGGAAGCAGTAGGCGACACTCTGGAACCCGCTGGCGATGAGGCCACCGTAGGGGGATTGCGCGGCCTCTACGACGTCCAAGTGAAACGGCTGAGGGTCATACTTCAGTGCGAAGTCGATGATGTCGCCCTCTGTGAGCGTTACACCATTGGTCTTGAAGGTCTGACCGGCCTGCAGATCGTCGAGGTAGCGGGTGTTCATTCAGGAATGTCTCTCGGTGTTTGCTGTTGAGATTTCGGCGACCGTGATAGTCCCATGCACTGAGTACGGACGCAGCGCTACTGCTACGCCTTGTCCGTCGGCGCACGACGTTACGACGCGCCTTGGCCCCTTCGGGGTGACAAGTGGGAGCGCACATCTTTCGTGGAGGCAACTGCAGGCGAATCCGTGCTGAATCCCGTCGACTTCTCGCTCCTACCCGGTGTCATCGAGCCCGAAGATTGGCCTGTAGCGTATCGATTCCGGGCGTCGAAACAATTTCCACGGGTCAGACGCGTAACCTGCCTGTCTGTGTCATGCCGGCGGCCACATAGCCTCCGTCCACGGTGAGCGTCTCTCCGTTAACGTAAGAGGCGGCAGGGGACGCAATGTAGACGATCGCCTCAGCGATATCCTGGGGAGTGCCACGGCGCTTCGTGGGGACCATAGCAAGAATGTTTTCCCAGGTCTCATCACTGTAGGTACCCAATGTCATCGGGGTCTCGATTGCTCCCGGAGCAATCGCGTTCGCGGTCACTCCGAGAGGGCCGAGTTCCAGCGCAAACTGCCGGGTGAGGCCAATGATGGCAGCCTTTGATGTGCCGTAGGCCGTGCGCCCCACCCCTGCTCGTAGCCCCGAGACAGAGGTGATGTTAACAATACGTCCATAGCCTCGTTCGGCCATGCCTTGCGCAGCGCGCTGGCTTGCCAGGAAGGTTCCGGTGACATTGACGCGCATCACCCTCTCCCAACTTTCCGGAGAAAAGCTGAGGAGTGGCTCGACCAAGAGCAGTCCAGCGCTGTTTACAAGGACATCCACATTCCCGAACTCTGCCTCCGTTCGATCGAACCCCGACAGTATCGACGCCGCATCTCCAACATCGAGCGCGATACCGATTGCCTCACCACCCGCCGTCGTGATCTCCCGAGCAACTTCGATGGCACTCTCGAGCCTCAAGTCAGTGACGACGACGCGCGCGCCTCGTTGAGCGAGTGCAAGCGCAGCGGCCCGCCCGATCCCCGACCCACCGCCCGTGATGAGTGCCGTGCCATAGTTCTCGCGCATGAGCTTCTCCCTTTCCTCAGCGTCCCATCATCGTTTCGGGCAACCAGGTCGTGATCGCGGGAAATGCGAACAGGATGGCCACGGTGAACATCTCCATTGCCACGAACCACTGCGCGCCACGGAATACGTCTGCCAAGGATGTGCTTCGGTCGATCCCTGCGATGACAAAGCAATTCAAGCCTACCGGAGGTGTCATCAGCCCGATCTCGCACATCTTGACGCATAAGATTCCGAACCAAATCGGGTCAAAGCCAAGCCCTGAAACCGTGGGGAACACGATCGGCAGGGTGATTACCATCATCGAGAACGCATCGAGGAACATCCCCAGTGGGACATAGGCCAGCAGCAGAACCGCGACAATCAAGGAAGGAGAGATGCCGCTTTCAACAATCACCTCTGCAATCGCCTGCGGTATTTGAACTAGGGTCAGGAAATAGCTGAATATCCCGGCACCGATCATCGTGAA
>NZ_JBLWFG010000011.1:0-64692 GCF_048321015.1 Thauera sp. WH-2
TTTCGTCCTGGCGGTTCATGTGCGCTGCCTCGAATCCATGCACTCAGGGACAAAAACGGCGGGGAGCCGGGGCCCGCCGCCGCTTCTGCTACAGGGTACGGCGCTCTGCCCCAGGGCGCCGCAAGGAGGAATTACATCCAGCCTTTTTCCTTGTAGTACTTCACCGCACCCTCGTGCAGCGGTGCGGACATGCCGTCCTTGATCATCTTCTGCGGTTCAAGGTTGGAAAAAGCCGGATGCAGTTTCTTGAAGTCTTCGAAGTTCTCGAACACGGCCTTGACCATGGTGTAAACCGCGTCCGGGGATACCTTGGCAGAGGTCACGATGCTCGCAACCACGCCGAAGGTCTGGGTCGACTCGGGATTGCCGGCATACATGCCACCCGGGATGGTGGCCGGGGCGAAGTAGGGGTACTGGGCGAGGATCTTGTCTACGCCTTCGCCGGCGACGTTCACCAGCTTGGCGCCGCAGGTGGTGGTCGGATCCTGGATGTTGGCGGCCGGGTGGCCGACGACGTAGGCGAAGCCGTCGATCTTGTTGTCGCACAGGGCTGCGCCGTGCTCGTCGGGTTTGAGCTCGGAGGCAAGCGAGAAATCGGAGAAGCTCATGCCCATGGCCGGCAGCAGCACCTCGAGTGTGGCGCGCTGGCCCGAGCCCGGATTGCCGATGTTGAAGCGCTTGCCCTTGAAGTCTTCCATCTTGGTGATGTTGGCTTCCTTGCGCGCGAGCACGGTCAGCGGCTCGCCATGAAGCGAGAACACGGAGCGCAGGTCGGCGAAGGCCCCGCTGTCCTTGAACTGGACTTCGCCGTTCAGGGCGTTGTACTGGATATCGGACTGCGAGACGCCGAAGTCGAGCTCGCCTGCCTTGATGGTGTTGACGTTGTATACCGAACCGCCGGTGCTTTCGACCGAGCAGCGGAAGCCGTGCTGGGCACGGTCCTTGTTGATCAGACGGCAGATTGCGCCGCCGGCGGCGTAATACACGCCGGTCACGCCCCCGGTGCCGATGGTGACGAACTTCTGCTGGGCGTGCGCAGGCGCTGCCCCAAGGGTGCCGACAAGTGCGAAGGCGGCTGCCAGGGCGGTCAGTTTCTTCATGAAGCTCTCCTGTGAGTGAATTGACGAGCCGGCGATCGGCTCGGGGCCATGGCGACACATGCGCCGCGGGTTCGTTGGGGCGAAGCATCCCACAAAACGTGGGATGCGGGCACTCGGGGTTTCCCGAAGAGGGGGTGGTGTCGCGCTAGAATCGGTGCATGAACGGAAACAACGATATGGGGCCCACGGCCGCTGGTGCCGGGGCTCGGGCGTGCCCGACGAGTCTTGTCGGGCTGATTGACGCGGCGGGGACGCAGCACGCGTATGCGGGCACATCGGCGCGCATCGTGTCGCTGGTACCATCGCTCACGGAGCTGTTGTTCGATCTTGGGCTGGGCGATCAACTGGTAGGGCGGACGGGGTTCTGCGTGCATCCGCGGGACGCGCTGCGTACCGTCCCCAAGGTTGGTGGCACCAAGGACGTCCGGATCGAGCGCGTGCGCGCGCTTTCGCCGACACATGTGCTGGTCAACATGGACGAGAATCGGCGCGAGACGGTCGAAGAACTCGCAGCCTTCGTGCCGAACATCATCGTTACCCATCCCGGTACGCCACTCGACAATCTGGCGCTCTTCCACCTGCTTGGCGGTGTCTTCGGGGCTGAGCGGGCGGCCCTGCAGCTCGGCGAGGATCTGCGTGCGGCGCTGGCCGAGGCGTCGGCGTTGCGCACGGAGGTGCCGGATGAAGCGGTGCTGTACCTGATCTGGCGTGAGCCGTGGATGACCGTCGCGCGTGATACCTACATCGCCGCGACCCTTGCCGCGGTCGGCTGGCATACGCTGCCGGAAGTGGCGGGTGGGGAGACGGGTGCCGCGCGCTACCCGGCCTTCACCTGGGACGCGCCGTGGCTGCTTGGGGTCGAGCGCGTGCTGCTGTCCACCGAGCCCTATCGTTTCCGTGACGCACATATCGGCGAGGTGGCGGGTCTGGCCGGGCGGCCGGCGGCGCTGGTGGACGGCGAGATGGTGTCCTGGTACGGCAGCCGTGCGGCCAGGGGGGTGCGCTGGCTCTGCGCACTGCGCCGCAGCCTTGCGGTGGGCGCCTGAGCGTAGTCTGCCTGCCAGCGATAAGGGTGATTGCGACCGGGCGCTTGCGACAGGGGCGCCTGCATTCAGGGCGCCTACCTCGGCGCCGGGGCAGGTTCAGGCGCCTGCTGCGGCGGTGACCGTCTGCTGGAAGCGTTCCGGCGTTTCGACAGCGAAGTACGGTCGGATGGCCACGTGGCGACGCAGGCGGAGCAGCGCCTTGTCGCGTGTCAGCAGGTGTTTGGCCTGGCTTGCCCAGGCGATTTCGAGGAACTTCTGGTCGTCTGCGTCACTGCAGCGCGGCAAAGGTCTCGCCATCGCGTCGGCGACGTCTCGCGTTTCTGTGGCGAGCGTGACGCGGGCGCAGTATGCGGCGAGGAGGCTTGCCTGTGCTGCTTCGCCCTGAGCGAACTGGCGGTAGGCGAGCACGCGCCGCAACTCCTCCAGCGCATCTTCACGGCTGAACAAACGGCAATTTGCGGCCTCGATCCAGTCGCGCAGCCCGCGGAGCGCCGGGTCGCGGAACATCCATAGGGCGAGCACGGCATTGGTGTCGAGCACAAGGCCCGGCGGCGGTGCCGCAACAAGGGCGTCAGGCGAGAGCAGAGGGGTGGGAGGCGCGGTCACGTCCGGGAGCGTGGAGGGGCGGGGTAGTCAGGGGGCGCGAGGCAGGGTAACGCGCACCGGTAAACGGAAAAACGGGGAGGGTTGCCCCTCCCCGCTTCAGTGCTGCGATTCTCAGCTTGCGGCCGTGGCGTCGATGCGAATCTTGACGAAGCTTCCCGGTGCATCCTCTAGCGCCTTCAGCTTTCCGCTGGCGGGGTCGCGTGCGTCGACCTGCTCGTTGTCGTGCGCAGTGACCCAGGCCTGCCAGTCGGTCCACCACGACCCCGGATGTTGCTGGCTGCCCTCGAGCCAAGCGTCAGCTGTTTCCGGCAGTTTGGCGGTGGGGTTGAGCCAGTAGCCGTACTTGTTCGCGGCGGGCGGGTTGACGATGCCGGCGATGTGGCCGGAGCCGCCCAGCACGAAGCGGGTCGGGCCGCCGAAGCGACGGGCACCCATGTAGGTGCTCTTCCAGGGGGCGATGTGGTCTTCGATCGTGGAGATGAAGTAGCACGGCACCTTGATCTTGCCGAGGTCGATCGGGGTGCCGTCGATCTCGATACCACCCGGCTCGATGAGGCGGTTTTCCATGTACATCTTGCGCAGGTAGAAGCTATGCATGGTGGCGGGCATGCGGGTGGAGTCCGAGTTCCAATACAGCAGATCGAACGGGAACGGGTCCTTGCCCATCAGGTAGTTGTTCACCACGAAGGACCAGATCAGGTCGTTGGCCCGCAGCATGTTGAAGGTGCCGGCCATCTCCGAGCCTTCCAGATAGCCGCGCTCGAACATCTTCTTCTCGAGGCTGGTGACCTGGCCTTCGTCGATGAACACGCCGAGTTCGCCCGGATCGGTGAAGTCGGTCATGGTGGTGAAGAAGGTGGCCGAGGCGATGCGCTTCTGCCGTTTCGCCGCCAGATAGGCGAGCGATGTGGCGAGCAGCGTGCCGCCCAGGCAATAGCCCGCGGCATTGACCTCCTTTTCGCCGGTTTGCTGCTCGATCGCGTCGAGGGCAGCGATGATGCCTTCCTTGACGTAGGCGTCGAAGCTCTTCGCGGCTAGGCGCTCGTCCGGGTTCACCCAGGAGATCACGAACACCGTGTGGCCCTGGTCGACAGCCCACTTGATGTACGAATTCTTTTCGCGCAGGTCGAGGATGTAGAACTTGTTGATCCAGGGCGGAACGATCAGCAGCGGCTTCTTGAGCGCCTTTTCGGTGCTCGGGGTGTATTGCAGCAGCTGCATCATCTCGGTCTGGAACACCACCTTGCCCGGCGTGGTGGCGACATTCTTGCCCAGCTCGAAGGCCGTGGTGTCGGTCATCCTGACGCGCAGGTTGCCGCCGCCGTCCTCGACGTCGCGCAGCAGGTTGTTGAGACCCTTGAGCAGATTCTGGCCGTGGCTCTTGACGGTCTCGCGGAAGACCTCGGGGTTGGTCATCGCGAAGTTGGATGGCGACAGGGCGTCGATGTACTGGCGGGTGTAGAAGGTGACCTTCTTCTGCGTCTGTTCGTCGAGGCCGTCGACACCGCTGACGGTGTCGTGAATGTGGCGTGCGGCGATGAGATAGGACTGCTTGATGAAGTCGAACAGGAAGTGCTCTTCCCATTCCTCGTCCTTGAAGCGCTTGTCGGTTTTCTCGGGCGTGGCGATCGGGGTGGCGTTGAGGCCGGCCACGCGCATCATCGATTGTTGCCAGAGCGAGAAGTAGTCCCAGACCAGGTTCATCTGTGCCTGGGCGAGCTTGTAGGGGTTGGCCAGCAGCTTGGCCATCATGTCCATGAAGGCCTGTGCGATGCCGAGCTCGTCGGCCGGTGCCGAGACGCCCTTCTTGAGCTGGCGGTGCACGTGTTCGTTGATCAGGTGCGAGGCGCGGCGGGCGACTTCAGCGTAGGTCTTGGCGACTTCCTGCGGGTCGGGCAGGTCGCACTTGGGGGTCTCGTTGGTGGGTGCAGCCATCTCGTACGGGCTCCTGTTGCTGGCGGGGCGGGGTTATCGGTTAAGAGTGAAGTTAGGGGTGAAACGAATCAGTCCGTCCGCTTCGATCCGTCTCGAGAGCGCTCCCTGAGTCTCGAGATGGTTGAGGTGGGCAATGGCCTCCCCCATGGCGAACATGACCTGATGGGTGTCCAGTTCGCGGGGAAACAGCGTCGATAGCAATTCCGCTGCAGTCTTCGGCGTGCCGCAGGCGGCCAGCAGAAGCTCGCAGCGTTCGCGATGGTGTGCGGCCAGCTGCTCCACCCGGGCCTGGATACCCTTGAATGGTTTGCCGTGCGATGGTAGCACGAGCGTATCGGCCGGCAAGGTGCACAATTCCCTCAATGACTTGAGGAACCAGCCCAGTGGATCGTCATGCGGGGTGGCGGCATAGACGCTGACGTTGGTGGAGATGCGCGGCAGCAGCATGTCGCCCGAAATGAGCACGCCGAGCTCGGCGCAATACAGGCTCGCATGTTCGGGTGCGTGGCCGTGGCCGATGATCACCCGCCATTCGTGTGCCCCGATGCGCAGGCTGTCGTCGGCGAAGAGGCGGTGAAAGCTCGCAGGCAGCGCGGGTGCGCCATGGCGGTAGGCATTGCCGCGGCGGGACAGCGCGTCGTGCCGCGCATCCCGGAGGCCATGGCTGGCGAACTGCGCGAGCATGTCCGTGACGCAATAGCCGGGCAGTTGATGCCAGATCGCTTGCGCGGCCAGAAACTCGCCCTGGGTCATCTCGATGCGGGCGCCGTCGCGCGCGGCCAGCCAGCTCGCCAGGCCGATGTGGTCGGGGTGGTGGTGGGTGACGACCACACGCCGCACCGGTCGTCCGTCCGCGGCCAGCACGGCGTCCCATGCTGCACGGGTATCGTCGAGGGCATAGCCGCAGTCGATCACAGCGAGGCTATCGCCGTCGTCCAGCAGCCAGAGGTTGATGTGGTCGAGCGCGAACGGCAGGCGCATGCGCAGCCAGCGTACGCCCGGTGCGACGGGGATGGTTTCACCCGAGGCAGGCAGGGTATCGAAGGGAAAGGCGAGTGCGGGGCCGGTGTTCTCGATCATGGGGGTGTCCTGTGTCGATGTCGGGGATGGTGCGCGCAGTGGGCGTGCTGGGGCGCAGCCGATGCGGTCCGGTCGTGGAGCTCGATTGCCCAATTGACTGGAATCTGATTAACTTCGGATCGATTTTTCCTTAATCGGCTAGCAAAACAAGGCACTGCAGCGCATTGTCCGCATGGGCCTGCGGGTTGCGCCGACCGAGCATGGTCAACGAACAAACCTACACGATCACCGAGCTTGCGCGCGAATTCGGCATTACGCCTCGTGCAATCCGCTTTTACGAAGACCAGGGGCTGCTCACACCAGCCAGGGCCGGGCGTGCCCGCGTCTACACCAAGGCCGATCGTACCCGACTGAAGCTTACCTTGCGTGGCAAGCGGCTGGGGCTTTCGCTGGCCGAGATCCGCGAGTTGCTGGGCATGTACGGTGGCGTACAGGATTCCGTGCCGCAACTCGAACGATTTCTGCGCGTGCTGGCCGAGCGGCGTGCGTCGCTCGAGCAGCAGCGCCGCGACATCGAAGCGGTCCTGGAGGAGATCGACATGATCGAGCGCCAGTGCCAGGCTCTGCTTGGCGACAACGCGGAAGGCGCTGCAGCGGCCAAGGCGGAGCTGGCGCGCTGCATCGATCGGGTCGGGACGGCCTGATCGGGTCAGGTTGGCTCCATTGGTGTGAAGTGTGATTTACGTTGACGTAAACGTTAAAACAAAGAAAATACCGATACAAGAAGGAGACGAACGATGCGAGCAGAGATGCAGCCATTCCAGCCACGTGACCCTGCCTACGCAGAGCGGGTCCGGTCGAGCTTCGCCCTTCAGCACGCGATGACCCTGATCGGCGCACAACTGGTGGTGGTCGAACCGGGCTACACCGAAATCCATCTGCCGCATCGTGCGGAGATCACCCAGCAGCACGGCTTCATTCATGGCGGGGTTGTTGGCATGATCGCTGACTCGGCCGCGGGGTATGCGGCCAACACGCTGACCCCGCCCGACACCAGCGTGCTTACCGTGGAGTACAAGCTCAACCTGGTCGCGCCTGCCGACGGCCAGCGCCTGGTTGCGCGGGGCGAGGTCATCAAGCCCGGACGCACCCTGATCATCACCCACGCGGAGGTTTTCGCGGTGCGTGACGAGAAGTGGACCCTGTGCGCCGTGATGCAGCAGACGATCATGGCCATGCACGGCCGCAAGGAGCGTGACGCATGACGTGCCCTGTCTGCAGATGCGCAGGCCCGTATCTGAATCCTGGTTCCAGGGGGGCGTGAGCGATGCCTTCGCGTCTTTGCGTGCTCACCGCTGCGGACACTGCCGAACTCGGGCATGTGCGCGGGTTCTTCCGCCAATACGCGGCCTGGCTCGGTGTGGATCTGAGCTATCAGGGCTTTGCCGATGAGGTCGCGAACCTGCCCGGTGCCTACGGCGAGGCAGATGGCCGTCTGTTCTACGCCGAGGTCGATGGCAAGCCCGCCGGCTGCGTGGGCATCCGCCGCTTCTCCGAAGGTGTGTGCGAGATGAAGCGGCTCTACGTCGATCCAGCCTTTCGCGGCCTGGGCGTCGGGCGCAAGTTGGCCCTCGCTGCGATCAAGGCCGCGCACCTGCTCGGCTACCGCCGCATCCTGCTCGATACCGTCCCGGCGATGCGGATCGCGGTGAAGCTGTACCGTGAGCTTGGCTTCAAGGAAGTGCCTGCCTACTACCCCTCTCCGGTGGAGGGGACGATCTTCCTGACCCTCGACCTGGAGAACTGGTCGGAGGACGAGGTCAACAACGAGAACCTGTTCCATCTCTTCGACTACAACCAGGCGTGGTCGCGCCAGATGCAGCAGATCGACCCTGGCTTCTTCGGCAAGCTGGCGCAGCTGCAGGCGCCTGAGTATCTGTGGATCGGTTGCTCTGACTCCCGCGTACCTGCCAACCAGATCGTCGGCCTGTTGCCGGGCGAGGTCTTCGTCCACCGCAACATCGCCAACGTCGTTGTGCACACAGACCTCAACGCATTGGCGGTGATTCAGTACGCGGTCGATGTGCTCAAGGTGAAGCACATCATGGTGGTTGGCCACTATGGCTGCGGCGGTGTAAAGGCAGCACTCGAACGTACTCGGGTCGGGCTGACCGACCTGTGGCTGCGCCATGTGCAGGATGTGCATGTACGCCACCTGCAGGCGGTTGACACGCTGCCACCCGAGCGTCGTCACGCTCGCTTGTGCGAACTCAATGTCATTGAGCAGGTGGCCAACGTCGCGCAGACCGTGGTCGTGCAGGACGCCTGGCAGCGCGGCCAGCGGCTGACCGTGCATGGCTGGATCTATGGCCTCAAGGATGGCCGTATCCATGACCTGGGACTCAACGTCAGCCGTCCCGACGACCTCTTGCCGCGCTATGCCGCGGCCCTCGAAGCGCTCGGTGATTGAGCGCCAACCTCTTACGCATTCAACAGGAGAACTGCATGTCCGATCCCGTCGTCATCGTTTCCGTCGCCCGTACCCCGCTGGGCGGCTTCCAGGGCGAGTTGTCCAGCCTGACCACACCGCAACTCGGCGCCATCGCCATCCAGGCGGCGGTCGAGCGCGCCGGCCTCAAGGCCGAGCAGGTCGAAGAAGTCATCATGGGTTGCGTGCTGCCCGCCGGTCTGGGCCAGGCGCCCGCCCGCCAGGCCGCGCTCGGCGCCGGCCTGCCGCTGTCGGCCGGCTGCACCACCATCAACAAGGTGTGCGGCTCGGGCATGAAGGCCACCATGCTCGCCCACGACCTGATCCTGGCAGGCAGCAACGAGGTGATGGTCGCCGGCGGCATGGAATCCATGTCCAACGCGCCCTACCTGCTGCCCAAGGCGCGCGGCGGCTATCGCCTCGGTCACGGCCAGATGTTCGATCACATGTTCCTCGACGGCCTGGAAGACAGCTACTCCAAGGAGAACAAGGGCCGCCTGATGGGCACCTTCGCCGAGGAGTGCGCCAGCCACTTCAGCTTCAGCCGCCAGGCGCAGGACGAGTTCGCCATCGCCTCGACCACGCGCGCGCAGGCCGCGATCAACAACGGCGACTTCACCTGGGAGGTGGTGCCGGTCACCGTGTCCGGCCGCAAGGGCGACGTCGTCGTCGACAAGGACGAGCAGCCGCTGAAGGCGCAGATCGACAAGATCCCGGGCCTGAAGCCTGCGTTCAAGAAGGACGGTACAGTCACGCCGGCCAACTCGAGCTCGATCTCGGACGGTGCCGCGGCGCTGGTGCTGATGCGCAAGTCCACCGCCGACAAGCTGGGCCTCAAGCCGGTCGCGACCATCGTCGGCCACGCCACCCATGCGCAGGCGCCAGCCTGGTTCACGACGGCCCCGGTGGGTGCGATGCAGAAGGTGCTGGCCAAGGCCGGCTGGTCGACCGACGACGTCGATCTGTGGGAGATCAACGAGGCCTTCGCGGTCGTCACCATGGCGGCGATGCACGAAATGAAGCTGTCGCACGATAAGGTCAACGTCAATGGCGGTGCCTGCGCGCTGGGCCATCCGATCGGCGCCTCGGGCGCGCGCATCCTGGTCTCGCTGGTCGGCGCGCTGCGCAAGCGCGGCCTCAAGCGTGGCGTGGCCAGCCTGTGCATCGGCGGTGGCGAGGCGACGGCGATGGCGATCGAGGTCGATGCCGCGGTGGGCTGCGGCGGTTAAGGGGGCGCAACATGATTCTGACTCAGGAACAGGAACTCATCCGCGACTCGATGCGCGCCTTCGCGCAGGAGCGCCTGGCCCCCTTCGCCGCCGAATGGGACCGCAACCACACCTTCCCGCGCGAGGCGCTGAACGAGCTTGCCGAACTCGGTGCGCTCGGCATGGTGGTGCCCGAGGAGTGGGGCGGGGCCGGCATGGACTACATGAGCCTGGTGCTGACGCTGGAAGAGATCGCCGCCGGCGACGGCGCCACGTCGACCATCGTCAGCGTGCAGAACTCGCTGCCCTGCGGGATCATCAACCGCTTCGGCACCGATGCGCAGAAGGAAGCCTGGCTGAAGCCGCTGGCGCGTGGCGAGAAGCTCGGCTGCTTCTGCCTCACCGAGCCGCACGTGGGCTCGGATGCGTCGGCCATCCGCACTTCCGCGGTGCGCGAAGGCAACGAGTGGGTGCTGAACGGCGTCAAGCAGTTCATCACCACCGGCAAGCACGCCGATGTCGCCATCGTGTTCGCGGTGACCGACAAGGCCGCCGGCAAGAAAGGCATCACCTGCTTCCTGGTGCCGGCGAACGCACCGGGCTACCAGGTTGGCCGCATCGAGGAGAAGATGGGCCAGAAGGCGTCCGACACCACCCAGATCCTGTTCGAGAACTGCCGCATCCCGGCCGACTCGGTGATCGGTGCGGAAGGCGAAGGTTACCGGATCGCGCTGTCCAACCTCGAAGCCGGCCGTATCGGCATCGCGGCGCAGTGCCTGGGCATGGCGCGCGCCGCGCTGGAAGCGGCGGTGAAATACGCGCAGGAGCGCGAGAGCTTCGGCAAGCCGATCTTCGAGCATCAGGCAGTCAACTTCCGCCTCGCCGACATGGCGACTCAACTGGAGGCCGCGCGCCAGCTCGTGTGGCACGCCGCCAGCCTCAAGGATGCCGGCCGTCCGTGCCTGAAGGAGGCCTCGATGGCCAAGCTGTTCGCCTCCGAGATGGCCGAGCGCGTGTGCTCGGACGCCATCCAGGTGCATGGCGGCTATGGCTACGTCACCGACTTCCCGGTCGAGCGCATCTACCGAGACGTGCGCGTGTGCCAGATCTACGAAGGCGCCAGCGACATCCAGAAGCTGGTGATCGGCCGCGCGCTGGCGGGCTGACCGGCTCCGTAGCCATGGCGTTGTGTGGGTCTCGCCCATGCGGCTGGCCCTTGCTTTCAGGCAGGGCGGCCGCATGGTGCGGGCCCGCACCGGCGCCGCAGTGTGTTATAGAGAGGGCACCACTCCTCACCGCGTACAAGGACGCCCCTCATGAGTAGCTCTCGAGACTACGCCGTCGTCTTCGGCACCGAAGACCTCCTGAAAAGCTTGTGCGACTCGGTCGCAAAGGTACTGACAGTCGCGACGCAGAGCGAAATCCGCTACTCGGGAATGGTCCAGCGCATCTCCAAGACCTGCCTGAAGCCCGACATCGGCTGCTTCGTGCTGTTCGATGGCGGATTCTCCGGTCTGGTGGTCATCAACTTCTCTGCCCAGGCTGCGATGGAGCTGTATCAGAAGTACCTGCTCAGCATGGGGATGTCGAAAAGCGATCTCGCTGCGTCGCACACCGCCGATGAGGTCAGCAACGTCATGGGCGAACTGATGAACCAGATCGTCGGCGATTTCACCGGCAAGGTCGGTCGTGAGCTTCAGACGCACATCACGCAGAATCAGCCCAAGATGCTGGTCCTCAACAAGCAGGTCATTCTCAGCGTCGACACCAAGCTCGACAACCCTGAGGCGCGGCGAGTGACCTTCTACACCGGCGAACACAACATCTTCTACCTCGAGCTTGCGGTCGATCGTACCGAGTTCATCAAGCTCAATGATTTCGATGCCAATGAGGTAATCGACCCGGATGCTTTGCTCGAGCAGAACTCGAACGTTGCAGCCGGTGGCAAGGTTCACGGCGCCCAAGAGGGCGAGGGTCACGACGAGCTCCTGAAGTCGCTCGGCATGTAGGGCACCTCGGGCCGGGGCGCGCCGGGCGCAGGCTTCGCAGCACGCACAGCCGAACGGCCGGGCCGAACTCTGCCAGGCGCCCTCGGATTTACTCCCCGCCGTGCACCTCAGCGAACTTGCGCTCCATCTCGCGCCGCATCGCGCGGCGCACCTCGGCTTCGCGGAAGCGCCGGCGTTCGTCCGGCGTGCGGGGCTCCAGCGGTGGCACCCTCGTTGGCCGGCCTCCATCGTCGACCGCGATCATGGTGAAGAAGCAGCTATTGACGTGGCGTACGACCTTGGCGCGGATGTCTTCTGCGACAACCTTGATGCCCACCTCCATCGAGGAGTTGCCAGTGTGGTTGACCGAGGCGAGGAAGGTGACGAGTTCGCCGACCTGAATGGGCTGGCGGAACATCACCTGGTCGACGCTGAGTGTGACGACATAGTGGCCGGCGTAGCGGGCAGCACAGGCGTAGGCGACCTGGTCGAGCAGCTTGAGGATGGCGCCCCCATGGACCTTGCCCGAGAAGTTTGCGGTATCGGGCGTCATCAGGACGGTCATGGTGAGCTGGTGGGCGGGCAGGTCCATTGTGGTGTCTCGTGTTGATCCAGAAAGGTGCGACCCAGGCCGTGCCGGTCTCCGGCCTGGCACGGCAGTGTCGCCCCCGGCGAGGCGGGGCGCAAGGCTGGAACGCAGGCTTCAAGTGGGTGTTCGTGGTGTTGGAGACGCTGGAGTTGGTGATGGAGCACAATGTGCTCGTGAAGCGCAACGAGGTGACCCAATCCCCGCTGGGGGCTAGGGTGCCGGGCCAGCGTCTGTCCGGTACACGCTTGGCGCCACCCCCGTCCACTCCCGGAACGCGCGCGCAAAGCTCTTCTCGCTGTCGAAGCCGATCGCTGCCGCGACCTGCTTTACCGACTTCCGTGTCTGCAGCAACAGCCTGATCGCGTGCTCGCGCCGCACCTCGTTCTTCAGCTTCTGCAGGGACACGCCTTCTTCCTTCAGCTGCCGGTGCAGGGTACGCACTGAAGTATTGAGCTGGGCGGCGACGTCCTCGGCGGTGTGGGCCGCGGCGGGGGCGGCGGCGAGGAGTTGGGCGACGCTGTGCACCAGCAGGCGGTCGCGGCGATACTGCCGCACGGTCAGTGGCAGGGCGCGTTGCAGCATGGCCTGCAGCGCCTTCTCGTCGCGGCGCACGGGGAGCGCCAGGTAGCGTGCGTCGAAGCTGATCGATGCGGGTTCTGCGGCGAAGCGTGCGGGGCCAGCGAAGAGATAGGCGTAGGCGTCGGCATGGCCCGGGGCCGGGAAGGGGAAGGTGGCCTCGGTGAGCGCGATGCGCGAGTCGACCAGCCAGCAAGCGTAGCCGAGCAGGTAGCGCAGCGTGCTGACGAGGCAGAACTCGCGCAGCTCACCGAGTTCTGTGTTTTCGCTGACACGGATCGTGGCGAGTCCCCCGCGCTGCGTAAGTGTGAAGACGATGTCTTCTGTGAGCAGGCGGTGGTGCCGGCACCAGCGCTTGAGGGCTACTTCCAGCGTCGGCGCGGTGAGCGAGGCGCGGCACAGCATGCCGTAGCTGCCCCAGGGGAGCCGGCGCGAGAACCAGCCCAGGGCCTCGTCATCGAGCGCCTGCATCGCCACCCCCGAGAGCAGCTCCATCTGCGCGGCGGTGACGCGCGCGGCGGAGTCGTCCAGCAAGGCGGCTGAGATCTGCGCCTGCGCGAGCGCGCTGGCCGGATCCATGCCCCGGCTACGATACCCGGTGACGATCGCGCGAATGAAGGCGATCGGTGTCGCGGCGCGGCCGCGGGTGAGTTCCGCAGGCGAGGGGGCGAGGATCTTCATGTGCCGCAATGCTAGCTGGCGTGGCACGAATTGCAACCATGATGGCACTCATGGACCGCGGTGCGCCGCTAATCTCGGTCCATCCTCGGGCATGCGCCGTCCATAATGGATTTGCGCAAGACGCCCACCGCGCCAGGACAACCTCGAGAAGGAGACACCCCATGAACGTGCCCAGCCTGAACTTCCACTTCGGCGAGACCATCGACGCGCTGCGCGACACGCTGCAGGCCTTCTGCGCCGCGGAGATTGCCCCGCGCGCGGCCGAGGTCGACCGCGTCAACGAGTTCCCCGCCGACCTGTGGAAGAAGCTCGGCGACCTCGGCGTGCATGGCATGACGGTGAGCGAGGAGTACGGCGGCACCGACATGGGCTACCTGGCCCACATCGTCGCGATGGAAGAAATCTCGCGTGCCTCGGCGTCGGTCGGCCTGTCCTACGGCGCGCACTCCAACCTGTGCATCAATCAGATCCGCCGCAACGGCACCGAGGCGCAGAAGCAGAAGTACCTGCCGAAGCTGATCTCGGGCGAGCACGTCGGCGCGCTGGCGATGTCCGAGCCCAACGCCGGTTCCGACGTGGTGTCGATGAAGCTGCGCGCCGACCGCAAGGGCGATCGTTTCGTCCTCAACGGCGCCAAGATGTGGATCACCAACGGCGGCGATGCCGACACCCTGGTGGTCTATGCCAAGACCGACATCAACGCCGGCCCCAAGGGCATCACCGCCTTCATCATCGAGAAGGGCATGAAGGGCTTCACCTGCGGCACCCACCTCGACAAGCTCGGCATGCGCGGCTCCAACACCTATCCGCTGTTCTTCGACGACGTCGAGGTGCCGCTTGAGAACGTGCTCGGCGGTGAGGCCAACATCGGCCGCGGCGTGCAGGTGCTGATGTCGGGCCTGGACTACGAGCGCGCGGTGCTGTCGGGCGGCCCGCTCGGCATCATGGCGGCGTGCATGGACGCGGTCGTGCCCTACATGCACGAGCGCAAGCAGTTCGACACCCCGATCGGCGAGTTCCAGCTCATGCAGGGCAAGATCGCCGACATGTACTCCACCTGGAGCGCCTGCCGCGCCTATGCCTACGCAGTGGGGCAGGCCTGCGACCGCGCCGACCACGCGCGCACGCTGCGCAAGGACGCTGCCGGCGTGATCCTCTACACCGCCGAGAAGGCCACCTGGATGGCGGGCGAGGCGATCCAGGCGCTGGGCGGCGTGGGTTACACCAACGAGTATTCGGTGGGTCGCCTGTGGCGTGACGCCAAGCTGTACGAGATCGGCGCCGGCACCAGCGAGATCCGCCGCATGCTGATCGGCCGCGAGCTGTTCTCCGAGACGCGCTGAGTCTCCCGCGGAGAGGAAACATGGCCGAGCCGATCGACTTCTATTTCGACTTCTCCTCGCCCTACGGCTACTTCATGGCGGAGAAGATCGACGCACTGGCGGCCGCACATGGCCGCAGCGTGCGCTGGCGTCCCTTCCTGCTGGGGGCGGTGTACAAGGTGACAGGCGAGGTTCCGCTGCCATCGAAGCCGCTCAAGGGCGACTACTCGAAGCATGATTTCGAGCGCTCGGCCCGTTTCCTCGGCCTGTCGTGCCGCATTCCCGAGGCCTTCCCGATCGGCACCCAGATCGCGGCGCGCGCCTTCTACTGGCTCGACGAGCGTGACCCGGTCGCAGCACGCGCCTTTGCGCTGGCCGCCTACCGTGCCTATTTCGGCGAGGGGTGCGACATCTCGCAGGAGACGGCGGTGCTCGACCTCGCCGCGGCCCACGGTGCCGACCGTGCCGGGTTGGCCGAGGCGCTTGCCGGCGAAGCCGTCCGCAACCGGCTGAAGGATGAGTGTGCCCAGGCCATCGCGCGCGGCGTGTTCGGTTCGCCCTTCGTCATCATCGATGGCGAGCCTTTCTGGGGCGTGGACCGCATCCCGCAGATCGAGCGCTGGCTGCAGATGGGCGGGTTCTGACATTGGAGGCGCCGTGCCGGCTGGGTAGCCCGGGGCGAGCCTGAATCAAGTAACGGCCGGACTGCGGGGGCGACCGAGATCAGCCACGCAGGACGAGATACGAGGACGAGGGGACATGAGCACGATCAAATCTGCCATCAACACGCGCAGCGAGGACTTTCAGGCCAACGCCGCCAGCCTGCGCGCCCAGGTCGAGGACCTGCGCGCCAAGGCGGCGCAGGTCAGCCTCGGCGGCGGCGAGTCGGCGCGCGCCAAGCACACTGCGCGCGGCAAGCTGCTGCCGCGTGACCGCGTCGGCCACCTGCTCGACCCGGGCACGCCCTTCCTCGAGGTCGGCCAGATGGCGGCCTACGGCATGTATGACGACGAGGCGCCGAGCGCCGGCGTCATCACCGGCATCGGCCGCGTGCAGGGCGTCGAATGCATGATCGTGGCCAACGACGCCACGGTGAAGGGTGGCACCTACTACCCGATGACGGTCAAGAAGCACCTGCGCGCGCAGGAGATCGCCGAGCAGAACAATCTGCCCTGCATCTACCTGGTCGACTCGGGTGGCGCCTTCCTGCCCAGGCAGGACGAAGTCTTCCCCGACCGCGACCACTTCGGCCGCATCTTCTTCAACCAGGCCAACATGTCGGCCAAGGGCATCCCGCAGATTGCGGTGGTGATGGGCTCGTGTACCGCGGGTGGCGCCTACGTGCCGGCGATGTCGGACGAGACCGTCATCGTCAAGAACCAGGGCACGATCTTCCTCGGTGGTCCGCCGCTGGTGAAGGCGGCGACCGGCGAGGTGGTGAGCGCCGAGGATCTGGGCGGCGGCGACGTGCATACGCGCCTGTCGGGCGTGGCCGATCATCTGGCCGAGAACGACGCCCACGCGCTCTACATCGCACGCCGCATCGTCTCCAACCTCAACCGGACCAAGCCGATCAACCTCGCGCTGGGCCAGGGCGAGGAGCCGCTGTACGACCCGGAAGAGATCTACGGCATCATCCCCTCCGACACCCGCAAGCCCTTCGACGTGCGCGAGATCATCGCCCGCGTGGTCGATGGCTCGCGCTTCGACGAGTTCAAGGCGCGCTACGGCACGACGCTGGTGTGCGGCTTCGCCCAGCTCCACGGCTACCCGGTGGGCATCGTCGCCAACAACGGCATCCTGTTCGGCGAGTCGGCGCAGAAGGGCGCGCACTTCATCGAACTGTGCGGCCAGCGCGGCATCCCCCTGCTGTTCCTGCAGAACATCACCGGCTTCATGGTCGGTCGCAAGTACGAGAATGGCGGCATCGCCAAGGACGGCGCCAAGATGGTGACCGCGGTGGCCACCGTGCAGGTGCCCAAGATCACCATGCTCATCGGCGGTAGCTTCGGCGCCGGCAACTACGGCATGTGCGGCCGCGCCTACTCGCCGCGCTTCCTGTGGATGTGGCCCAACTCGCGCATCAGCGTGATGGGCGGCGAGCAGGCCGCGAGCGTGCTGTCCACCGTGCGCCGCGACGGCATCGAGGCCAAGGGCGGCAGCTGGAGCAAGGAAGAGGAAGAGGCCTTCAAGGCGCCCATCCGCGAGCAGTACGAGTTCCAGGGCCACCCTTACTACGCCACCGCGCGCATGTGGGACGACGGCGTGGTCGATCCGGCGCAGTCGCGCCGCATCCTCGGCCTCAGCCTGTCGGCCGCGCTCAATGCGCCGATCCAGCCGACGAAGTTCGGCGTGTTCCGGATGTAAGGGGGCGAGATGAGCTACGAGACCCTGGAGATCGTCCGCGAAGCCGGCGTCGCGACGATCTGGATGAATCGTCCGGACGTGCACAACGCCTTCAACGCGCAGCTGATCGCCGATCTCACCGCCGCCTGCATCGTGCTCGATGCCGACGACACGGTGCGCGCGGTGGTGCTGGCCGGGCGGGGCAAGAGCTTCTCCGCCGGCGCCGATCTCAACTGGATGAAGGCCGCCGGCGAGGCGAGCGAGGCGGAGAACTTCGCCGACGCGATGAAGCTTGCCGGCATGCTGCGCACCCTGGCCGAGATGAAGAAGCCCACCATCGGACGTGTGCATGGCGCGGCACTGGGCGGCGGCATGGGGCTGGCGAGCGCCTGCGACATCTGTATCGCCTCCGACCGCGCGGTGTTCGCGACCTCCGAGGTCAAGTTCGGGATCATCCCCTCGGCGATCAGCCCCTACGTGATCCGCGCCATCGGCGAGCGCCAGGCCTACCGCTACTTCCAGACCGCCGAGCGCATCAATGCGGCGCGTGCGGCCGCGCTGGGACTGGCGCACGAGGCGGTGGCCACCGATGAGCTGGACGCCAAGGTCAAGGAAGTGGTCGAGGCGCTGCTGCAGGGCGGCCCGAAGTCGCAGGCCGCGGCCAAGGATCTGATCCGCGCGGTGGCTAACCGGCCGGTGAGCGACGCGGTGGTGGAAGACACTGCGCGCCGCATCGCGAGTCTGCGCGTGACGCCCGAGGCCAAGGAGGGCCTCGCCGCCTTCCTCGACAAACGCCCCGCGGCCTGGATCGCCTAGTGGGCGACGGTGGGCGTGCCCACCCGTATCGATTAAGCGCCTGTTTGCCGTGGGAGCGGGCTTGCCCGTGAGTCGTCCTGACGGCCCGCCTGAAGAACACAAGGTTTGGAGACACCATGTTTGACAAGATCCTGATCGCCAACCGCGGTGAAATCGCCTGCCGCGTCATCAAGACCGCCCGCCGCATGGGCATCAAGACCGTTGCGGTGTATTCCGAGGCCGACGCCAACGCGCGCCATGTACGGCTGGCCGACGAGGCCGTGCTGATCGGCCCGGCAGCGGCGCGCGAGTCCTATCTGGTGATCGACAAGATCATCGCCGCGGCCAAGGCCACCGGCGCCCAGGCCATCCACCCCGGCTACGGCTTCCTGTCCGAGAACGAGGATTTCTGCCACGCCTGCGAGCGCGAAGGCATCGTCTTCATCGGCCCGCCGGTGTCGGCGATCCGCGCCATGGGCTCGAAGTCCGAGGCCAAGAAGCTGATGGAAGCGGCCGGCGTGCCGCTGACCCCCGGTTACCATGGCGACGACCAGAATCCCGCGTATCTGCACCAGCAGGCCGACGCCATCGGCTACCCGGTACTGATCAAGGCCGCGGCCGGCGGCGGTGGCAAGGGCATGCGCCTGGTCGAGAAGTCGGAGGACTTCATCGACCTGCTCGCCTCCTGCAAGCGCGAGGCGATCTCCAGCTTCGGTGACGACCACGTGCTGGTCGAGAAGTACATTACCAAGCCGCGCCATATCGAGATCCAGGTCTTCGGCGACACCCACGGTAACGTCGTATACCTGTTCGAGCGCGACTGCTCGGTGCAGCGCCGCCACCAGAAGGTGCTGGAAGAAGCGCCCGCGCCCGGCATGACGCCCGAGCGCCGTGCGGCGATGGGCAAGGCCGCAGTCGATGCGGCCAAGGCAGTGGGCTACGTCGGCGCCGGCACGGTGGAGTTCATCGCGAGTGAGAGCTTCACGCAGGACGGCTCCTTCTACTTCATGGAGATGAACACCCGCCTGCAGGTCGAGCACCCGGTCACCGAGATGATCACCGGGCTGGATCTGGTGGAGTGGCAGCTGCGCGTCGCCTCGGGCGAGAAGCTGCCGCTGGAGCAGGAGCAGTTGCAGATCCGCGGCCATGCGCTCGAAGCGCGCATCTACGCCGAGGACCCGGCCAAGGGCTTCCTGCCCTCCACCGGCAAGCTGGTCCATCTGGCGCCGCCGGCCGAGTCGCTGCACGTGCGGGTCGACACCGGGGTCGAGGAGGGCGACGAGATCAGCCCGCACTACGACCCGATGATCGCCAAGCTGATCGTGTGGGACATCAACCGCGACCGCGCGTTGGCGCGCATGCTGCAGGCGCTGGCCGACTACCGCGTGGTGGGCGTGGCCAACAACATCGAGTTCCTGTCGCGCCTGACCGCCTGCCCGGCGTTCTCCGGCGCGGACCTCGACACCGGCCTCATCGAGCGCGAGAAGACCTATCTGTTCCCGGCCGACGAAGGCGTGCCCGCCGAGGTGCTGCAGATTGCCGCGCTGGCCGAGCTGCTGCGCGAGACGGCGCTGGCCGACAAGCGTGCCCAGCGCACGGTGGATGCGCGTTCGCCCTGGCATGCGCGAGACGGCTGGCGCATGAACGCCACCGCGCGCCGCACCCTGCTGTTCCGCGCCGGCGAGGCGGAGCATGCGGTGGATGTCGCCTACCTGCCCGGTGCCTACCGCCTGACGGTCGACGGTCGCAGCGTCGAGGCGCGCGGCGAGATGAACGAGCGCGGCCTGTTGCGGGTGGAACTCGACGGCACCCGCATGGACGCCACCGTGATCGCCGCCGCTGGCCGCCGCCATGTCTTCGCCAAGGGCCGCGCCTGGCAACTCGCCGCGGTCGACCCGCTGCATCACGGCGGTGAGGGCGGTGGTGCCGAGGGCGGCCTGCTGGCGCCGATGCCGGGCAAGGTCATCGCGCTGGTCGCCGCCGAGGGCGCCAAGGTGGAGAAGGGCGCGCCACTGCTGATCCTGGAGGCGATGAAGATGGAGCACACCATCACGGCGCCGTCCGCAGGCACGGTCAAGGCCTTCCGCTTCGGCGTCGGCGACCAGGTGGGCGACGGCGCAGAGCTGGTGGAGTTCGAAGCCGCTACCTGAGCAGCCTGAAAGTCACGACCGAGCAAGCGGAAAGGGGCTTGAACCCGAGGGCGCGATCCGGCCGCAAGAGCCGGCGCGCCCGGCATGGAGAGGAGACACACACCGATGAGCAGTACGCAGAGCTACGTCCACGGCGCATCCGAGAAACAGCTGATCGGCCAGACCATCGGCCGCTTCTTCGACGAGGCCTGCGCCCGCCATGCCGAGCGCGAGGCGCTGGTGGTGCGCCACCAGAACGTGCGCCTGACCTACGCGCAGTTGAAGAGCAAGGTTGACGCCCTCGCCTGCGGCTTGATGCGCCTCGGTCTCGAACCGGGTGAGCGCATCGGCATCTGGTCGCAGAACACCATGGAGTGGGCGCTGACCCAGTTCGCCACCGCCAAGGCGGGCCTCGTGCTGGTGAACATCAACCCCGCCTACCGTCGTTCCGAGCTCGAGTACGCGCTCAACAAGGTCGGCTGCCGCGCGCTGATCCTGTCGCCGGCCTTCAAGACCAGCAATTACCTCGAGATGATGGCCGACCTCGCGCCCGAGCTCGGCCATTGCGAACCCGGCCTGCTGCGCAGCCACCGCCTGCCCAGCCTGGAGATGGTGATCCGCATGGGTGCGGACAAGTCGCCCGGCATGCTCAACTTCGACGACTTGCTGCGCGTGCCGACGCGGGAAGAGCTGACCGCGCTCGGCCTGCTGTCGGAGAAGCTGCAGTTCGACGACCCGATCAACATCCAGTTCACTTCCGGCACCACCGGCCACCCCAAGGGCGCGACCCTGTCGCACCACAACATCCTCAACAACGGCTTCTTCGTTGGCGAGGCGATCAAGCTGGTGCCGGGCGACCGCCTGTGCATCCCGGTGCCGCTGTACCACTGCTTCGGCATGGTGATGGGCAACCTCGGCTGCGTGACCCACGGCGCCACCATGGTCTACCCGGCCGAGGCCTTCGAGCCGCTGGCAGTGCTGGAGACGGTGGCGCAGGAGAAATGCACCGGCCTCTACGGCGTGCCGACGATGTTCATCGCCGCGCTCGACCATCCACGCTTCGCCGAGTTCGACCTCTCCAGCCTGCGAACCGGCATCATGGCCGGCAGCCCGTGCCCGATCGAGGTGATGAAGCGGGTGATCGGCAAGATGAACATGGCCGAGGTGACCATCGCCTACGGCATGACGGAGACCTCGCCGGTGAGTTTCCAGAGCGGCACCGACGATCCCATCGACCGCCGCGTGTCGACGGTGGGGCGCGTCCAGCCGCACCTGGAGGTGAAGATCGTCGATACCGAAGGCCGCATCGTGCCGCGCGGGACGCCGGGCGAGTTGTGCACCCGCGGCTACTCGGTGATGCTCGGCTACTGGAACGACGAGGCCAAGACCCGGGAGGCGATCGACGCCGGCGGCTGGATGCATACCGGCGACCTCGCGGTGATCGACGACGAGGGCTACTGCAACATCGTCGGCCGCATCAAGGACATGGTGATCCGCGGCGGCGAGAACATCTATCCGCGCGAGATCGAGGAGTTCCTCTACGCCCATCCCAAGGTGCTCGACGTGCAGGTGGTCGGCATCCCCGACCAGAAGTTCGGCGAGGAGCTGTGCGCTTGGGTCATCGTACGCGAGGGCGAGCGCCTGACCGAGGACGAGGTGCGCGCGTATTGCCAGGGCCAGATCGCGCACTACAAGATTCCGCGCTACATCCGCTTCGTCGACAGCTTTCCGATGACTGTGACCGGGAAGATTCAGAAGTTCCAGATCCGCCAGAAGATGAAGGAAGAGCTGGGGCTGGACGAGGCGAAGACCGCCTGACATCGAGGACGCATCCATGACCACATCCAAGTTGCCTGCCACTGTCCGCATCGTCGAGATGGGGCCGCGCGATGGCCTGCAGAACGAGAAGCAGCTCGTTTCCACCGACACCAAGGTCGAACTCGTGCGCCGCCTCGAGCGTGCCGGGCTGAAGGCGATCGAGACCACCTCCTTCGTGTCGCCAAAGTGGGTGCCGCAGATGGGTGACAACAACGAGGTGCTGACCCGCGTGCTTGCGGCTGCCGCACCCGGTGTTGCCTATCCGGTGCTGACGCCCAACCTCAAGGGCTTTGAGGCCGCGCTCGCGGCCGGCGCACGGGAGGTCGCGGTGTTTGGCGCCGCCTCCGAGTCCTTCAGTCAGAAGAACATCAACTGCTCGATCGCCGAGTCGCTCGAGCGCTTCCGCCCCGTCACCGAGGCGGCGCAGGCGGCGGGCGTGAAGGTGCGCGGCTATGTCTCGTGCGTGGTCGGCTGCCCCTACGAGGGCGCGGTGGCGCCGCAGGCAGTGGCGGACGTGGCGGCGACGCTGATGGAGATGGGCTGCTACGAGGTGTCGCTGGGCGACACCATCGGCGTCGGCACCCCGGCGAGCATCCAGCGCATGCTTGAGGCGGTGATGAAACGCGTGCCGGTGGACAAGCTTGCGGGCCACTACCACGACACCTACGGCATGGCGGTGGCCAATGTCTACGCCTCGCTGGAGCTGGGCGTGGCGGTGTTCGACGCCTCGGTTGGCGGCCTGGGCGGCTGCCCGTATGCGGCCGGCGCCTCGGGGAACGTCGCCACCGAAGACGTGGTCTGGATGCTGAACGGCCTCGGCATCGCCACCGGCATCGAGCTCGATGCGCTGGTCGACACCGCTGCCTGGATCAGCGCCCAGCTTGGTCGTGACCCCGCATCGCGCGTGGCGCGCGCGGTGCTGGCCAAGCGCGCAAAGGCAGCCTGCGGTTAGGCGTTCGGGCTGTGGGTGGGTCTGTGCCGGAGCCCGATGAACGCGGGCTCAGATCGGGCGAGAGGGGCGCGAGTCGTTCATAATTGAGCCGCAGATCAATGAGGCGGTGCGCATGGACGCGCCGTCCGTAACCAACAGAGACCGTTCATGAGCATTCCCTCCCCCTGCACCAACGTCTGCCGCATGAGTCCCGACACCGGCTGGTGCGAAGGCTGCCAGCGCACGATCGACGAGATCACGCGCTGGAGCCGGACCAGCGACGACGACCGCCGCGCCATCCTGTCCGCTGTCGCCGAGCGCCGCGAATGGCTCGCAGAGGCCAGCCCTGCGGAGTCGCGCGCATGAGCGGCGACGCGCTCTGTGTCGGCGTGTGCATGATCGACTGGGATTCGGGCGTGTGCCTGGGCTGCGGTCGCACCGCGGACGAGATCAATGGCGTGCCGGTCGCAGCGCCGCCCGAAGCCTTGCAGCCCGCGACCGACCAGCCTGTGGCGCTGCCGCCCAATGTCGCCGCGCAGGTCGGGGAGGGCAGCGATTGAGTGCCTCGGCCCGCCTGCCTTCGACGCTGCAGGTCTTTGAGCGCGGCTGGCTTTCGGCCAACAACGTCCTGCTGTTCGATGGTGACGAGGCGACCCTGGTCGACTCCGGGTACCTGACCCATGCTGCGCAGACCGTGCAGTTGGTGGCTGGGGCGCTGGATGGACGCAGGCTCGCACGCCTGATCAACACGCACTCGCACTCCGATCACATCGGCGGTAACGCCAGCCTGAAGCGTGCGTTCGGGTGTGCGATCACCGTTCCCGAGGGCATGGCGCGCGCCGTGGCCGAGTGGGACGAGGACGCGCTGCTGCTTTCGATCGGGGCACAGTCCGGGGAGCGGTTCCGTTTTGATGCGACCCTTGGCGCGGGCGCGCGCTTTCTGGCCGGAGAGCTCGAGTGGGAGGCACTGGCCGTTCCTGGCCACGACATGGATGCGCTCGCCTACTACAACCCGGATCGCCGCATCCTGATCTCGGGTGATGCGCTGTGGCGCGATGGTTTCGGCATCCTTTTCGCCGAGGTGATGGGCAGCGACGATGCCTTGACGCAGGCAAGGGGTACGCTGGAGGCGATCGGTCGGCTTTCGGTCGATGTGGTGATCCCGGGGCATGGCGCGCCCTTCTCGGAGTTCGACGACGCGCTCGAGCGGGCCTTCGCGCGCATCCGTGCATTCGAGGCGGACGGTGCGCGTATGGCGCGCAACGCGATCCGCGCCTGCATTACCTTCAAGCTGCTCGAAGTCCGCAGCATGCGGCTCGAAGACTTGCCCGCCCATCTGGCGCAGACGCCGCTCTACCGCGTTGCGAATGCCCGATTCCTGGGGCTGGACTACGATGCGTTGGCGACATGGGTGGTCGGTGAGCTTGAGCGTGCAGGCGTGGCGCGCCGGGAGGGCGGGCTGCTCCTCGCAGCCTGATGCGGGTTTTCCACTAGGCGTAGATTTTCATTGATCTGCAACAAGCGGATACAATCGAGCCCTTAAATTTCCCGGAAGTGTTGTCATGCAAGAGACCGTAGACTGGATCAACGGCTGGGTGTGGAGTCCTGCGCTCGTCTATCTTTGCCTGCTGGTGGGCCTCTATTTCTCGATCCGCACCCGCTTCATGCAGGTGCGCCATTTCGGCGAAATGGTGCGTGCAATGTTCCGCGGCACGAGTTCGGACGCGGGGGTTTCGTCCTTTCAGGCGTTGACCATCGCGCTTTCGGGCCGGGTCGGAACGGGCAACATCGCGGGTGTCGCCACCGCGATCGGCTTCGGCGGTCCGGGCGCCATCTTCTGGATGTGGATGGTGGCCTTCCTCGGTGCTGCCACGGCATACATCGAATCCGCGCTCGGTCAGATCTACAAGGTCGAGCATCACGGCCAGTATCGTGGTGGCCCCGCCTACTTCATCGAGAAGGGTCTGGGTTGGCGTACCTATGCGATCGTGTTCGCGGTCGCGACCATGATCGCCTGCGGCGTGCTGCTGCCCGGCATTCAGACCAACAGCATTGCCGCCAGCATGCAGAACGCTTTCGGTGTGGCACCGGCGGTGACCGGCACGATCATCGTGATCCTGCTGGGGCTGATCATCTTCGGGGGCGTGCGCCGCATTGCGCAGGTCACGCAGGTCGTCGTGCCCTTCATGGCGCTGGGCTATGTCCTGGCGGCGGCCGTGGTGGTGGCGCTCAACGTGGAGAAGGTGCCCGAGGTCATCAACCTGATTCTTTCCTCGGCGTTCGGACTCGATGCCGGCTTCGGTGCGATGATCGGTCTGGCCATCCAGTGGGGTGTCAAGCGCGGGGTGTATTCCAACGAGGCAGGTCAGGGCACCGGTCCGCATGCGGCCTCCGCGGCCGAGGTGCCGCATCCGGCGGCGCAGGGGTTGGTGCAGGCATTTTCGGTGTACATAGACACCTTGTTCGTGTGCTCGGCCACCGCATTCATGATCCTGATCACCGGCACCTACAACGTGACGGGTGCCGACGGCACGCAGGTGTTCACCGGGCTGGCCAACATCACCGCCGGCACAGGCTTCACTCAGGCTGCGATGGAGCAGGTGCTCCCCGGCTTCGGTGCAGTGTTCGTGGCGGTTGCGCTGTTCTTCTTCGCCTTCACCACGGTGCTCGCCTACTACTACATCGCTGAGACCAACCTGGCCTACCTGACACGCAACCTGCGCTCCGAGGTGCTGATCTTTGTGTTGCGTGTGGCGCTGATCGGCTCCGCACTGTACGGCTGCGTGCGAACCAGCGACCTGGCCTGGGGGCTTGGCGACATCGGCGTGGGCATGATGGCCTGGCTCAACCTGGTCGCCATCATCATGCTGCAGAAGCCTGCGCTCGCCGCGCTCAAGGACTACGAGGCACAGCAGGCACGGGGGCGCCTCGAGCCCCAGTTCGACCCGCGCCCGCTTGGCATCGAGAATGCCGACCTGTGGGTAGCACGCGCCGAGAAGCGCAAGCAGGACGCCTGATCGGAGCGGGCGGCGGCCTGCATGCACGACGGCCCGCCGACGCTGGGGTATAGTGTCCGCGGGCCTTTTCTTCTCCTGGATCGATGCAGATCGTACTCATCAGCGGGCTTTCGGGTTCGGGCAAGAGCATCGCGCTCAACGTGCTCGAGGACGCGGGCTACTATGTCGTGGACAACCTTCCCGCCGCTCTGCTGCCCGGCTTGGTCGAGCACCTGCGCGGGGCAGGCTGGGAGCGCATCGCGGTGGCGGTGGACATGCGTTCCGGCGCAAGCATCGAGGCCCTGCCCAAGGTCGTCGAGGCCTTGCGTTCGGAGGTGCGCGACCTGCGCTTCATCTTTCTCGATGCGCGTGACGACACGCTGATCGCGCGTTTCTCCGAGACTCGGCGGCGTCACCCGCTCGCGACCGGGGGGACGAGCGTGGAAGAGGCGATTCACCACGAGCGCGACGCCCTTGAGTGCATCGCCGAGCTTGGCCACAGAATCGACACCAGCGACATGCACCCGAACACGCTGCGCGCCTGGGTGAAGGATTTCATCCAGATGTCTGCGGCGCAGGGCATGACCCTGATGTTCGAGTCCTTCGGCTTCAAGTACGGCATCCCACTCGATGCCGACCTCGTGTTCGATGTGCGCTGCCTGCCCAATCCACACTACGACCCCAAGCTGCGCCCGCTGACTGGGCGCGACCAGCCGGTGGTCGATTTTCTGCAGCGCGTGCCCGAGGTCGGACGCATGTGCCAGGACATCCATGATTTTCTTGCGGGCTGGCTGCCCGCCTACCTGCGGGACAACCGCAGCTACCTCACCGTGGCGATCGGCTGCACTGGCGGGCAGCATCGCTCGGTGTATATAGCCGAGTGGCTCGCGGTGCGTTTTCGCGACCAACTCGACGTGATCGTCCGCCACCGCTCTGCGGCGAGGCGTGCGGCGGATCGTGCTGCGGCGCGTGTGCATGCACGGGAGAACGGTAGCGACACGTGAAGCGGTTCCTGAGTTCATGGCGCGGCCTGCTTCGCCCAGGGGATGTGCTTGTAGCGCTGGCGGGGCTATTCGTGTGCGCTTACGCCCTGCTGAGCCTGTGGCGTGGCGGAGCGCCCGACGGGGCAGTGGTCCGTGCGGGTGGCAAGGTGGTGGCCAGCGTAGACCTGGGCCGCGAGCGATTCATCGAGGTGCCCGGGCCGCTTGGCGTGACGTTGATCGAGATCCGACCAGGCCGCGCGCGCGTCGCTTCGGACCCGGGGCCCAGGCAATATTGCGTGCGTCAGGGCTGGCTGACCCAGGCCGGGGCGGTAGCGATCTGCGCACCGAACGAGGTCAGCCTGAGCCTTACCGGCGGGGTGGCGGAGTATGACTCCCTCAATTATTGAAATACGGCCCACGCCCGAGGATCGCAGGATCGCGCGCCATGCGGCAGCGGCCATCGTGCTTACGGTCGCGGAGGCCGCGATCCCCTTGCCGCTGCCCGGGGTCAAGCCCGGTCTGGCCAACATCGTCACCCTGGTGGTGCTGGCGCGCTGGGGCTGGCGCGAGGCGGTGTGGGTGTCCCTGCTGCGCGTGCTGGCCGGCAGCCTCCTGCTCGGCCAGTTTCTGGCGCCGGGATTCTTCCTGAGCCTTGCGGGGGCGCTCGCCAGCCTGCTGGTGCTGGGGCTGGCCATGCATCTGCCGCAGCGCTGGTTCGGGCCGGTCAGTCACAGCATTCTCGCTGCCTTCGCCCATATCGGCGCCCAACTGATCGTGGCACGGCTATGGCTGGTGCCTCACGATGGCGTGTTCTATCTGTTGCCGGTGTTCTCGCTCGCGGCCGTGGTGTTCGGCTTGGCGAATGGGCTCGTGGCGGCCCGACTGCTTCGGGAGCTGGAGCTAGTTGCGTCCCGGCGGGTTGCGGACCATGGCGCGAACGGCGTGCGGCGCTGACGTGCGCCGGTGAAGGGGGCATGGAGGCGCGCCCGTGCTGGGCGCGCACTACGCGATGCTCAGCCGCGCTGGTTCGCGAACCAGTCCAGCAGCCGCTTCCAGCCATCCTCTGCCTCTGCCTTGCGATAGCTGGGCCGGTAGTCCGCATGGAAGGCGTGCGGTGCATCGGGATAGACGTGGATGGTGCTTTGCGCACCCGCCTGCTCCAGCGCCTCGCGCATCGCGTCGACATCCTCCAGCGGAATCCCCTGGTCCTGGCCGCCGTACAGGCCGAGCACCGGCGCATGCAGGGCGCCGGCAATGTCGATCGGGTGATGCGGGTTCTTGTCCGAGGGCAGGCCATCGAGCCGGCCGTACCAGGCGACGCCTGCCTTCAGCGCGGGATTGTGTGCGGCGTACAACCAAGTGATGCGACCGCCCCAGCAGAAGCCGGTGATGCCGAGCCAGTCCGGGCTGCCGCCGTGGTTGCGGGCCCAGCTCGCACACGCATCGAGGTCATTCATGACCTGCGTATCGGGCACTTGCGAGACGATCTTCTGCAGGATCTCGCCCACGCTCTCGATGCTGCGCGGGTCGCCCTGGCGGAAGAACAACTCAGGGGCTACGGCCAGGTAGCCCTCGTGCGCGAGACGGCGACAGACGTCGCGGATGTGCTCGTGTACGCCAAAGATCTCCTGAACCACGAGAACCACTGGTTGAGGCGTGGTGCTCGCGGGGCGGGCGTAGTAGACGGGGAGGGCGCCGCCTTCGACCTCGATCGTGGCGTTGCCGGTGTCCAGCCCCCCAGGCTCGGTGTGGATCGTGGTGCTGGCCTGGACCGGCTGCACGGCAAGCGCGAAACCGGCAGCCGCGAGCGTGGTGACAAAGCCGCGCCGGTCGAGTCGGGCAGAAGGCAGCAGGGCGTCGAAATCGGCCTGCTTGTCGAGGTGGGGGCGATGGGGCATGGTCGATGTCTCCTATGGCTTCACTTTTAGAGCCGCTCTAAAAGTGAAGCATGCGAGCCGACCAAAGGCAAGCACTCCGCGGGTGCGGTGAGCCGGGCCGCCGCCGCGCATGCGCCCTCAGGGCGCAGCGGGCGGACGGGGTGTTCAGCGACGGCGCTGAGGTGCTGCGGTGGCGCCTGCAGGACGGCCGGGCAGGTGGCGGAACGTGATGCGCCCCTTGCTCAGATCATAGGGGGACATCTCGAGCGAGACGTTGTCGCCCGCGATGATGCGGATGTGGTGCTTGCGCATCTTGCCGCCCGAGTAGGCGATCAGGTTGTGACCGTTGTCGAGGGTCACGCGGTAGCGGCCGTCGGGCAGCACCTCGGTGACGGATCCGTGCATTTCGATGAGTTCTTCCTTGGCCATGTCGAGGCTCCTTGTCTTATGCCGCCTGCCCCCGCGCTCCATGCTGCGGGGTCAGCCTGCCGTATCTGGGCTTGGGTAGGGGAATTCCGTGCAGCGGCTAGGCTGCATCGGCCTGGTTTTCAAGGCGGTTTCTGTCGATTTCGGGCGCCTTGAAGACCTGCGCCGGCAGAAAACGCATTCTGGTTCGGCGATTCTGGAGGCGGAGCGCTTACGCGCTTCGAATCGTCGCCGCGGTGCGCTCTGGACACTGCCTTGAGTGTGGCAATGCCGCGAGTCGATTGGAAAAATTGATTGAAATCGAACCCCATGATAATACCTTTTTCTTGTTCTGAAGTCCATGCGTGGCGCGGATCACACTGTAGCCCCATGGTGGCGGCGCACGCGTTACGAGGGTGGGATATGCTCACGGCTCATGCTGCGCCGTCGTTTCCTGTCCCTCCTTGCCGCCTCGATTGCCGTCCCGCCCTTTGCGACAGCGTGTCGCAAACAGGGGGCGTTTCGCGTCGGGATTCATCCGTGGCCCGGTTATGAGCCACTCTATCTCGCGCGGGAGTTCGGCTGGCTGCCGGCTGCTGTCGACTTGCGGGCGGGGCGTAATGCCGGCGATTCGATCGCGGCTATGGTCGCAGGGGAGGTCGATGCCGCAGCGTTGACGCTCGACGAGGTGCTGGTCGTGCGGGATCAGGGGGTGCACGCCAGCGTTGTGCTGGTGTTCAACCACTCGGTGGGTGCCGATGCGGTGATGGTGCGCGCGGAAATCGAGTCTCCGGCACAGGTTCGCGGGCGCCGGGTGGCGCTGGAGCGTGGTGCGGTAGGGGAGTTCGTGCTGCACAGGCTCCTGCAGGCCGCCGGGTTGCGGGAGGTCGACGTCACCCTGATCGACATTCCCCCGGACCGGCAACTCGATGCGTGGCGTGCGGGCGAGATGGACGTCGCGATTGCCTACGAGCCCACGCTTTCCCTGCTCGAACGTGAGGGCGGACGGCGTATCTTCGACAGTCGGCAGTTTCCAGGCCTCATCTTCGACGTGCTCGCGGTGCGGAGTGATCGTCTGAGTGGGCAGAAGAAAGTACTTGATGCCCTGTTGGCGGCACATTTTCGTGCGCTCGCACACATGCGCGTGAACCGTGAGGACGCGCTGCGTCGGATCGGTGCCTGGCGGGGCCTTGGTTTCGAGGAGACCGAGCGCAGTTTCGCCGGGCTGAGCCTACCGGACGTATTGGGGAACCGCGCCTATCTCGATCCCGCGGGGGCGCGTAGCATCGTTCCGGCCGCGCGTGAGCTGGCGGGGCTGATGCGCGGTGCCGGTCGTCTCACGTCCGATGACCGTCTCGATCGGCTTGTCGATCCGGACTTCCTTCCGCGCAACCGGGTGTCCCTGTGATCGCGTTGGCGAAGCGCGCCCTGCTCGCGCTGCTCCTGCTTGTAGCTCTGCCGGCGCAGGCGGCGCAGGAGCTGGTGCTGGGGGTCTTCGCGTTCCGTCCGAAGCCGGTGATGATCGAGCGGTACCAGCCCCTTGCCGATTACCTTTCCACCAAACTCGGTGGCGTGCGGGTGAGGCTGGAGGTGCTGGAGCAGAGCGAGCTCGAGGAGGCCGTGGCGACGCACCGGATCGATCTGGTCATGACGAACCCGACGCACTACTTGTTGCTGCGCGTGCATAGCAGCCTGTCCGGTGCACTGGCGACCGTGATTTCCGCGCAGGACGGCAGTATGGTGAGCACGCTTGGTGGCGTCATCATCACCAGAGCGGAGCGCACGGATCTCGTGCGGCTTCAGGATCTGAGGGGGCGGCGAATCGCGATCTCCGGTCCGCGCTTCATGGGCGGCTACCAGGCCCAGGTATTCGAACTCATCCAGGCTGGCGTACGGGTGCCAGAAGATGTCGATTTTCTCGAAGTCGGGCGTCACGATGCCGTCGTCGAGGCGGTGCTGGAAGGGCGCGCCGATGTGGGATTCGTCCGTACCGGCATCCTGGAAAGTCTCGCCGCGGAGGGGCGCCTCGACCCCGCCCGCCTGCAGGTGATCCATCGCCAGCGGCTGGCGGGTTACCCGTATGCGGTGTCGACCCGGCTATATCCGGAATGGCCTTTCGTTGCGCTGCCGCATGTGGAGGGCGCGATGGTCCGGCGCATATCGGCCGCGTTGCTCAGCCTTGAGGCTTCGCACCCGGCCGCACGTGCAGCCTACATCGGCGGCTTTTCGCCGCCGCTCGACTATCTGCCCGTGGAAACCCTGGCGCGCACGCTGCGTCTGCCGCCCTTCGATGCGGCGCCGCCCTTCTTGTGGCGGGACGTATGGAGCAGATATGCGGCGTTCATTGTTGCGCTGGGTGTCGCGGCGGGGCTCGTGGTGGTGCTGTTCCTGATGGTGGCACGCCGCAACCGCCAGCTCGCGCAGTCAGTTGCCGCATTGGTGGAGGCGCAGGACACCCTGCATCACATTGCTTACCACGACGCGCTGACCGGGTTGCCGAACCGCGCCTTGCTGGCGGACAGGCTGCGTCAGGACATGCGGCGCGCGCGCCGTGACGGGCACAGGATCGCAGTGGCATACATCGATCTGGATGGATTCAAGGCCGCCAACGATACCTACGGCCATGCGGTGGGGGATCGCCTGCTGGTCGAGGTGGCGGGCAGGCTGCGTGAGGTGTTGCGTGATGGGGATACCGTCGCCAGGCTAGGCGGGGATGAATTCGTCGCGGTACTGTCGGGCGTGGAGCCCAGGCACCATGGCGTGGCCGTCATCGAGCGCCTGCTTGCTGCGATTGCGGAGCCGGTCAGCATCGATGGGCGCACACTGCAAGTGTCGGGCAGTGTCGGCGTGAGCTATTTTCCGCAGGATGGAGAGATCGAGGCGGATCAGTTGCTACGGCAGGCAGATCACGCCATGTACGATGCGAAGACCGCTGGGCGGAACTGCTACAGGATCTTTCGGCCCGACGAGGCCGCGTTTGACGAGGGTGTCGCCACGCGCCGGGAATACGTCTGAGCGGGCGATCGTGGCGCGGAGGGCATGAAAGCTCTCCGCGGTGGGCCTTGACAGTGCACGGATGGTACGCGCCGTACAAACAAAAAGGGCCTTGGTTGACCAAGGCCCTGTCTGCTTCGTTTTTGATGGTAGGCCGTGCTGGGCTCGAACCAGCGACCAACGGATTAAAAGTCCGCTGCTCTACCAACTGAGCTAACGACCCGAAAAACGAGCGCGAATTATAGTTGCGGCCAGCATGGCGTGTCAAATTCTCTGTCGGTTTTTCCGCATGCTGGCGGGCCGTCGTGAAGGGGCCACCCGCCCTCGCCGGCATCCCGGTCAAGCATCGGCATCGCGCATCAGCAGCCAGTACTGGAGTTTGAGCGTTGCGGCCGAACCTGCAATGATCGCCGCGGTGCTGAGCAGGGCGCCGAGTGCGAGCGTGGACAGGCCGGTGACGCCCTGGCCAATCGTGCACCCTAGGGCGGTGACGCCACCGAAGCCCATCAGGAGGCCTCCGCCCATGTGGCGCACGAGATCTCCTGCGTCGCGAAAACTCTCGATGCGGAAGCCCCGGCTGCTCAGTGCATGCACTGCCGAGCCGGCGATGACGCCGAGCGCGCTGGCGATGCCGAAGGTCACGACCCTGCTGGTGTCGCTCCACATCTGCAGGAGTTCGAGGATGTAGGCGTAAGGGCCAACGAAGGTGAGGGACTCGGCACGCCCACTGTTGGTGGCGATGAAGGCTTCCTCAAGCGTTTCCGGGTGTTCGGCGATGTAACCGATGTGCCCGCTCACATACCATCCGGCGATGACCGTGGCGCCGACGACGAGGCCGCCCAGCAGGACGTCGCCACGCCACGCCTCGCGGCTCGCTAGCGACCACAGCGCGAGCCCGCCGCCGAGTGCTGCCATGCACAGCAGCAGCGCCGCGGATGGATCCATGCCTGCCGCTGCGACGAAAGCGGGAAGGTCCTGGCCGTGGGGCAGCTGGATCGAAACCGCGTCGAGGTAGTTCACCCGCCACACCCCGAACAAGCCGCGCAAGGTCATGGATGCTCCGATCGCCACGAATACGAAGACCACGATCGACTTCAGGTTGCCGCCGCCGATGCGGATCAGGGTCTTGCTGCCACAGCCGGAGGCGAGGGTCATGCCGATGCCAAAACACGCACCGCCCACCAGATGCGACAGCCAGATCAGGCGGCTGGAGGTATAGATGGATTTCGAAGCATCGAACAGGCCGAGCGCCTGCAGGGCGCCGGTGCCCAGGATGGCGACGGCGACTGCCAGCGCCCACATGCGCATGCGGTTCCAGTCACCCATGTTCACGATGTCGGACACCGCGCCCATGGTGCAGAAGTTGCTGCGGCTGCCTGCATAACCGAACACGGCGCCGATGGCGAAAGCGAGCCAGACGATGGTCGTGGCGGAGACCAGGGGTTCTTCCATGATGTTGGGGGTTCCAGGCCGAGTACCGGCGTGCGTGCTTGTCCGGGAGTGGTGGAACGATTCTAAACGCGAATCAGCCCGCCGTCCTTGTCATGCGGTTTGTGGCTGGTAGCGGGTCGGATCGGGAACGCCGGCTGCGGCGAAGCCTGCGGCGCGCAGCCGGCAGGCCTCGCAGCGCCTACAGGCGCGACCGTCCTCGTCCGCCTGGTAACAGGTGACCGTGATGCCGTAGTCGACCCCAAGGGCCGCGCCGCGACGGATGATGTCCGCTTTGCTGAGCTCGATCAGCGGGGCATGGATGCGCAGGGGACGGCCTTCGACGCCGGCCTTGGTGGCAAGCCTCGCCATTGTCTCGAAGGCGCGGATGAACTCGGGCCTGCAGTCCGGGTAGCCGGAGTAGTCGATGGCGTTGACGCCTATGAAGATGTCGCTGGCGCCGAGCACTTCCGCCCAGGCGAGGGCGATGGAAAGCATCACGGTGTTGCGCGCAGGGACGTAGGTGACCGGGATGCCCGCGCCGGGTTCGCTGGTTGGCACTGCGATGTTCGGGTCCGTCAGCGCGGAGCCGCCGAACTGGCCCAGGTTAACACTGGCCACCCGGTGTTCGCGGGCACCAAGGGCTGCGGCGACTCGCCCTGCTGCCTGAAGCTCTGCGGTATGCCGCTGGCCGTAAGCGACCGAGAGGGCGTGGGCCTCGAAACCCATGTCATGCGCGATCGCAAGGCAGGTGGCGGAGTCGAGCCCGCCGGAAAGCAGCACGACGGCGCGCGGTGCGGAGGCAGGAGGAGGCGCTTTCATACGGTATTTTCCATCAGTGGAGCGCAGCCGGGAGCGCCCCGTGCAGTGCCCGGGGCGCTCAGCGGCCCCGGGCGTCGTTCCAGAGCACTTTGTGCAGTTGAAGCTGGAAGCGTGCCGGCAGGCGGTCGCGGACCAGCCATTCGGCCAGCGTGGCGGGCTCGATGGCGCCTGCGACCGGAGAAAGCAACACTTCGCAGCGACGGTCGAGCGCATGCTCGTTGATCATCTGCCGCGCCCAGGCGTAGTCCTCGGCGTCGGCGAGCACGATCTTGACCTCATCGCCCGCCCGCAGCAGGGGAATGTTCTCGTAGCGATTCTTCGCGACCTCGCCGGAGCCTGGTGCTTTGAGGTCCATGATCCGAGCTACGCGCGGGTCAACCGCGCCGATGTCCAGCGCACCACTGGTTTCGAGCGAGACGGCGTAGCCGGCGTCGCACAGCGCGCTCAACAGGGGCAGGCAGCCTTTTTGCGCGAGCGGCTCGCCGCCGGTGACACAGACATGGCGCAGACCGTGTCCGGCAACCTGGGCGAGGATGTCCTCGAGGGCGAGCGTCGCGCCGCCGCTGAAGGCATACGCGGTGTCGCACCAGGTACAGCGTAGGGGGCAGCCCGTCAGACGCACGAAGACTGTGGGCAGTCCGACGCTGGACGACTCTCCCTGTACGGAGGCGAATATCTCGGTGATGCGCAGGCGAACGGCTGCAGCCGCGCCCAAATCCCTCTCCGGCATGGACTCAGGATGTGCCGAGCCGCTGGCGCGCCACTTGAGCAGCGTTGCTCTGCGGATAGCGTTCGGTCAGCGACTTCAGTGTGTTGCGCGCGCTGGTGGCGTCACCCATGGCCTGCTGGCTGTTGGCCAGGCCCAGCATTGCGTCGGGTGCGACATTGTCGTTAGGCCATTTTTCGATCACGGTCTTGAAGTGACGGGTGGCGCTTGCCACGTCACGGGCCTGCAGGGCAGCGTTCCCCGCCCAGAAATGGGCGCCTGCAGTGAAGTCGCCGCTCGGGTAGCGCTCAGTGAAGGCCTGGAAAGCGGCGAGCGCCTCCTTGTGCTTGCCGTCCTTGAGCAGATTCAGTGCGCCCTGGTACTCGGCCGACTCCTGGGCCGGGTCGGCGGCCACGCCGGGCGCAGGGGCTGTGCCCGTGCCGCCGCCTTCCAGGTGACGCAGGCGTGCGTCGAGGTCCACATAGAAATCCTTCTGCCGCTGTTTGAGCGTTTCCACTTCGTTCATCAGCAACTCGATCTGGCCACGCAGGCGGGCCACCTCGGCTCGCAGCTGTTCGTTTTGCATGGCGAGTTCGAGCTGACCGCGGCTCGTAGTCTCGAGCTGGCCCTGGACATCCTGGCGCAACTGGATGATCTGGTTGCGTGCCTCGGTATCCCCCCCGAAAAGCTGGGCATGGGCCGGGCCCGCCGGGCTCAGGGCGAGAAATACGGCAAGCGGCAGAAGGCGTTTCATGTCGGGACTCTCTTAGAACTCGCCCGAGTACAGCATGTCGCCGCGGCGGTTCTCGGCGTAGCAGTTCTCGGTGCGATCATCGCAACGGGGCTTCTCTTCACCCAGGCTCACGGACTCGATCTGCGATTCCTGCGCGCCCAGCAGCAGCAGAGCCTGCTTGACGACGTCAGCACGCTTCTGACCCAGCGCGAGGTTGTACTCACGGCTGCCGCGCTCGTCGGTATTGCCCTGGACGAGCATGCGCATCTGCGGGTTCTGGACGAGGAAGCGGGCATGGGCTTCGATCAGCGGACGTGCCTTGGGCTTGATGACGAAGCTGTCGAAGTCGAAGAACACGCTGCGCTTGGACAGGATGTTGTTCGGGTCGGTCAGCGCTGCGATGCCGCTGCCGCTCAGGCTGGACGCGTCGACGGTGGCCACGCCGGAACGGTCTTCGACCGAGGCGCCGGAGGTTTCGGGGCCCGTGCTCGAGCAGGCCGCGAGCGTCATGGCCAGCAGGGCGGGGAGGATGAGTTTCTTCATGGGTGATGCTCCAGTACGTGAATTATGGACAGCAGAGAGTTTTGCGGCTTGGCTGCCGCTTCTTGGATTACCGGATCCTCGGACCCCAGGCGGGTTCGCGGACATCGGCGGCCTGCACCGTAAGCCGCTGCCGGATGCGCCCGTCGGTCGACACCGCGGACAGCACGCCTCGCCCGCCACTGTCGGTGGCGTAAAGGATCATGCGGCCGCTGGGGGCGAAGCTGGGCGATTCGTCGCGTGCCGAATCGGTGAGGATGGTGGTCTGCCGGGTGGCGAGGTCCTGCACGGCCACCTGGAAGCGGCCGGCATTGCGGGTGATGAAGGCGAGCAGCTTGCCGTCGAACGAGAGCCGCGGCGAGACGTTGTAATTGCCTTCGAAGGTCACCCGCTGGGCGCTGCCGCCGCTGGCAGGAATGCGGTAGATCTGCGGGCTGCCACCGCGATCCGAGGTGAAGTAGATGTTGCCGTCCGCGCCCCAGAACGGCTCGGTGTCGATGCCGGAGGATTGCGCGAGCCGGCGCACGCCCGAGCCGTCGGCGCCCACTACATAGAGCTGGGAGAGCCCGTCCTTGGTCAGTACCACCGCCAGCTGGCTGCCGTCGGGCGACCAGGCGGGTGCGGAGTTCGAGCCCTTGAAGTTGGCGACCACGCGGCGTTGCCCTGTGGCGAGCGTGTGCACGTAGACGATGGGCTTCTTCTGCTCGAAGGACACGTACGCGAGGCGCTGTCCGTCCGGCGACCACGCGGGCGAGATGATGGGCTCGCGCGAGCGCAGGGCGGTGGCGGGGTTCATGCCATCGGCGTCGGCGACCTGGAGTTCGAAGTTGGGGCCGGACTTGATCACGTAGGCGATGCGGGTGGCGAAATAGCCCGGCAGCCCGGTGAGCTTCTCGTACACGAAGTCGGCGATGCGGTGGCCGACGAGGCGGTTCTGCGCCGGACTCATGGGCAGCGCCATGGCGCCCAGTTCCTGCTGCTTCTGAGCGTCGAAGAGGCGGAAGCGTACCTCGTAGCGGCCGTCGCTGAGCGGAATCAGGCTGCCGGTGAGCACGGCGTCGGCGCCGCGGCTGCGCACGGCGGCGAGGTCGGGCAGCACCGATTCGGGCATCGGCAGCGGGCCAGTGTCGATTAGTGCGAACAGGCCGCTGCGCTCGAGGTCGGCGCGCACCACGTCGGTGACACTTTGCGGCAGGCGGCCTTCGTTCTCGAAGATCGGGATGATGACCGGAAAGCGGGAGGCCCCGGTACCGGTGATTTCGATCGATAGCTGCGCCTGGGCGCCAAGCGCGAGGCTGGCAAGCAGGGTCAGGACGAAGAGTCGGAAGGCGTTGAAGGTTCTGATCATGGGTTCTTGCTCCAGCCGCGAATTATAGACATGGCGGGCTCAATCTTCGGCCAGCGGACGGAATTTCAGTTCGAGGGTGCGCTGGAACTGGCTGCGGTTCTCAGGTAGTGGCAAGGGACTTGAGCGCCGGATTGCGCGCTCGATCGCCTCGTCGAGCGCCGCAATGCCCGAACTGCGCTTGAGGCGCACGTTCAGCACTTCGCCGCTCGGCAACTGATCGACCTCGAAAACCGCTTCCGGGTTGCCGCTGAGGCCGGGTGGGCGCAGCAAGTTGCCGCGCACCTTGGCTGCAACGGCGGCGCGGTACTTGTCGATATCGCCGCCGGGCGCGCCCTGTGCTGCCGGACCCTGTGCTGCAACGCGCGCGCCCTCCTGTGCCATCAGGCTGGCCAGGCGTGCCTGCTCGGCACGCTGGAGTTCCTGCTCCAGGCGCTGCGCGGTCGGGTCAGGAGCGGGTTTGGGCTGGGGTTTGGGCAGTGGCTTCGGTTCGGGTTTGGGCTTTGGCTTGGGCTCAGGCTTGGGTTCGGGTTTCGGCTTGGGCTCGGGCTTCGGTTCCGGTTTGGGTGCGGGCTTCGGCGGCTCCGGCTTCTCCTCGGGCGGTTTGGTCGTGATCTCGGGTTTCGGCACCGGCGCAGGCTTCGGCGGCTCGGGCTTGGGTTCAGGTTTGGGCTCGGGCTTGGGTTCTGGCTTCGGCTCAGGCTTGGGGACCGGTTCCGGTTCCGGTTCCTGTTTCGGTTCGGGCGTCGGCTGCGGGCGCGCGGCGGCGGGTGCGCTACGCGCCGGAACCGACGCCAGGCCGACCTCGAGCGCCGCCGGGGGCGGGCTCTGCCAGCGGACGCCGAAGAACAGGAACAGGAAAAGCCCCGCGTGCACGGCGATCGCCAGGCCCATGGATTGCCATTTGCCCGGCGCCTCGCGGCGGGGCGGCGCTGCGTGTTCCCTCATTTCTGGGTCGTCGCGCTCTGGGTGACCAGGCTGATCTTGCGCACCCCGGCGTTGCGCGCGGTCTCGAGCACGTCGATCACCTTCTGGTAGTCGAGCTTGCTGTCGGCGGCGACCAGGAAGGGCTGCTCGGGGTTCTTCGCGAGCGCGTCCTTGAGCGCGGTGGACAGCTGGTCGCGGCGCACCGGGCGCGGGGTCCCGCTGTTGCTTGCGCGCAGCGCATAGGCGCCGTCGGCCTTCACCTCGATGAAGATCGCTTCGGCTTGCGGTGGCGGTGTGCCTGCCCCGGCGGACGGGACGTTGATGGTGCCCTGCTGGATCATCGGCGCGGTGACCATGAAGATCACCAGCAGCACCAGCATGACGTCGATGTAGGGGACGACGTTGATCTGGTTCATGAGACGGCGTTGGCGCATCGGTCGCTCTCCGTCCGCTCAGCGCAGGTTGCGCTGCAGGATGTTGGAGAACTCCTCCATGAAGCTCTCGAAGCGGATGCCGAGGCGGTCGATGTCGTGTGCAAAGCGGTTGTAGGCGACCACGGCCGGGATTGCGGCAAACAGGCCGATCGCGGTGGCGACCAGTGCTTCCGCGATGCCCGGGGCAACCTGGGCGAGGGTGGCCGAACCCACGCTGGAGAGGCCGCGGAAGGAGTTCATGATCCCCCACACGGTACCGAGAAGGCCGATGTAGGGCGATACCGAGCCCACTGAGGCGAGGAAGGCGAGATGGGCTTCAAGGTCGTCGATCTCGCGCTGATGCGTGGCGCGCATGGCGCGGCGCGCGCCGTCGAGCGTGGCGCCGTGGTCGTGGCCCTTGGCGCGCAGCTTGGTGAACTCGCGGTAGCCTGCCTCGAAGATGCGCTCCATGCCTTCAGCCTGGTTGCGGCTGGCGGATTCGTACAGGGTGTTCAGATCGCCACCGCTCCAGAACTCGCGCTCGAAGCGGTCGGTTTCGGCACGCGCCTGGCGGATCTGGAAGGACTTGCGAAAGATCCAGTACCACGACACGAGCGAAAGCGCGGCGAGCAGCGCCATCACGAGCTGGACGAGGACGCTTGCCTGCGAGATCAGGCTGATGATGGAAAGGTCGTGCGTGACGGTCATGCTTGGCTTCGGATCGAGGAGAGCAGGTTGGGCGGGATCGCCGTGGGTTTGTTTAGCTTCATGTCGACGCAGGCAAGCTGGGCCTGCGCGGTAAACAGCAGCTGCCCGCTACGCAGGATCGACTGCTTGAAGACGATGCTTGCGCGGCGCAGGCTTTCGATGCGGGTCTGCACTTCGAGTTCGTCGTCGAGACGGGCAGGGGACAGAAAATCCGCCTGCACCGAGCGCACGACGAAGCCGATGCCGGCCTCCGACAGCAGTGCCTGCTGGCTGACGGCGAGTGCGCGAAGCCACTCCGTGCGGGCTCTTTCGCAGAACTTGAGATAGTTCGCGTAGTACACGACGCCCCCCGCATCGGTGTCTTCGTAATAGACTCGCAAGAAATGGCTGCGAGCACCGGCGTCTTGCGGCGCAGAAGTCGCGCTCGCCCCGCGGGAGACCGTGCTATGTGGTTGCATCGCAGCATTCTAGCCGAGCCTCTCTCGTGGGTGCACGCGTGTTGCAATTGTTGATGATTGTTTTGACAATTTCTCCTTAGTCTCTGTCTTGAAAGAAATTTTCTGAAAATGTTGTTCGCCGTTTCAGGGTTGTCCGGCGGTGTCCGCCGGGGGCGCTGAGACGGGACCGATTGGTTGGGATACGACTGTGGCACTTCCCTTTTTTGGCAGGAAGAACACCCCCCGTGAGCTTGCTCCGGAGCAGGTGCACGCCAACGTTCAGGAGCCTGCGCCGCCTCCGACAGAGCTCTCGGAGCTGAATTTCGATTCGGCGCATGGCGATGAGCAGGTCGAGGTCCAGGAGTGCGGGGGCGGTATCGGCGCCGTGTTCGAGGATGCCGCGGTGCTCTACGCCAATGGCAACGAAGGGGAGGCGCTTGCCCTGCTCGAGCCGGCCGTGACCGGCGAGGGCGCCGACGTGGGCGAGGGGGCCTGGTTGATGCTCCTGGATCTGCTTCGCCTGCGCGGCATGGCGGAGCGGTTCGAATCGCGGGTCATCGATTACGCAACGCGCTTCGAGCGCTCACCGCCGCCCTGGGAGGACCTTTCCGGCATGGGCGCCCGGCCACGGGCTGGCGGCTTTCCGCTGATCAACCTCAGTGGCCAGCTTTCGGCCGCGGCCGAACGTCAGTTTCAGCAGATCACCCAGATCGGGCGGCGTAGCGGCGGGATCCGTATCGACGTCAGCAAGGTCAAGGGCGTGGATGACGGAGGCTGCGGGGTGTGGCGGCGCACGCTCGCGGAGCTCGCCGCCGAGCGCATCGAGTTCAGCTTGCTCAACGTGGATTCGCTCGCGGCGCTGCTCGAGAAGCGGCTGAGCGTTGGGCGGGCTGAGGAGCGTGACACTTGGTTGATGCTGCTCGAGCTGCTGCAGTATGCCGGCGATCAGGCGCGCTTCGAAAACCTCGCGGTGGATTTCGCGGTTACCTTCGAAGAGTCGCCTCCGTCGTGGGAGCAGCGCGCCGCTAAGACGGACGCCGGCGCGGCCCCGACCCCGGCGCGGCCGGAGCCGGTCAGCACGGCGTCCGACGCCTTCGTCTTCGAGGGCGAACTCAGCGGCTCGGGTAACGACAGCCTCAAGCAACTGGCGGTCTTTGCCGCCGAGCGCCGGGAACTCACGGTGGACTGTCGGCGCCTGCGCCGGATCGACTTCGTCTGCGCCGGAACCTTGTTCAACATTCTCGTCACCCTGCAGGCTCAGGGTAAACTCGTGCGTCTCGTCAATGTGAACGCCATGGTGGCGGGCTTGCTGCGCGTGATGAGCGTGGATCAGGTGGCGAAGGTCACCCTGCGCCATTGAGCAAGCTGTACGAGCCATCCCTGCATCCGCAAACCCTGAGCGCCGGCACCGGGCCGGCGAGGAATCATCATGGAACAATATCGCGGCACCACCATCCTGTCGGTGCGGCGCGGCAATCGCGTCGCTCTTGGCGGGGACGGCCAGGTCACCCTGGGCAACATCGTCATCAAGGCCTCGGCGCGCAAGGTACGCACGCTCTACAACGGTCAGATCCTTGCCGGTTTCGCGGGCGGCACTGCGGATGCCTTCACCTTGTTCGAGCGGTTCGAGGCCAAGCTCGACAAGCACCAGGGCAACCTGCTGCGCAGCGCAGTCGAGCTCGCCAAGGACTGGCGCACCGACCGCATGCTGCGCCGGCTCGAGGCCATGCTGGCGGTGGCCGACCGTGAGCATTCACTCGTGATCACCGGCAATGGCGACGTGCTCGAACCGGAGCAGGGCATCGTTGCCATCGGTAGCGGTGGCGCCTACGCCCAGGCTGCAGCGCGTGCGCTGATCGAGAACACCGAACTCGATCCCAAGGAAGTCGTGTCCAAGGCGCTCGGCATTGCCGGCGACCTGTGCATCTACACCAATCACCATCACACCATCGAAGTGCTGGATTGAGGCTGAACGCATGACCCAGATGACCCCGCCGGAGATCGTCTCCGAACTCGACAAGCACATCGTCGGCCAGGACAAGGCGAAGAAGGCCGTTGCGATCGCGTTGCGCAACCGCTGGCGGCGTGCCCAGGTGGACGAGCCGCTGCGCAGCGAGATCACCCCCAAGAACATCCTCATGATCGGCCCCACCGGCGTCGGCAAGACCGAGATTGCGCGCCGCCTGGCGCGGCTGGCCAATGCGCCGTTCATCAAGATCGAAGCGACCAAGTTCACCGAGGTTGGCTATGTCGGCCGGGACGTGGACACCATCATCCGCGACCTGATGGAGATTGCGATCAAGGACGGCCGCGAGCGCGCGATGAAGTCGGTGCGCGACCGTGCGCTGGACGCAGCCGAGGATCGCGTGCTCGATGCGCTGCTGCCACCCGCGCGTGCCGTGGGCTTCAGCACGGAAGCCGAGCCCACACAGGATTCGGCCACACGCCAGAAATTCCGCAAGAAGCTGCGCGAGGGCGAGCTCGACGACAAAGAGATCGAGATCGAGGTCGCAGCCCCCTCCATGCAGGCGGAGATTTTTGCGCCGCCGGGCATGGAGGAGCTCACCCAGCAGATCCAGGGCATGTTTCAGAACATGGGGGGCGGCAAGAAGAAGCAGCGCAAGTTGCAGATCCGGGAGGCGATGAAGTTGCTCGCCGACGAAGAGGCTGCGCGCCTGATCAACGACGAGGAGGTCAAGCTCGAGGCCGTGCGTTCGGTCGAGCAGAACGGCATCGTGTTCCTCGACGAGGTGGACAAGATCGCCGCACGCACCGACGCGCATGGTGCCGACGTGTCGCGCCAAGGCGTGCAGCGCGATCTGCTGCCGCTGGTCGAAGGAACGACGATTTCGACCAAGTACGGCATGATCAAGACCGATCACATCCTGTTCATCGCCAGCGGTGCATTTCACCTGTCGAAGCCCTCGGACCTGATCCCCGAACTGCAGGGCCGCTTTCCGATCCGCGTCGAGCTCGAATCGCTGTCGGTCGAAGATTTCGCCCGCATCCTCACCAGCACAGACGCCTGCCTCACGCGTCAGTACGAGGCCCTGCTCGCAACCGACGGTGTCCAGCTCGAGTTCACCGCGGAGGGTATCCGCCGCCTGGCCGAGATCGCCTTCCAGGTGAACGAGAAGACCGAGAACATCGGTGCCCGCCGGTTGTACACGGTGATGGAGAAACTGCTCGAGGAGGTTTCCTTTCAGGCGGGTCGTAGTAGCGCAACCCAGACGGTGGTGGTCGACGCGGCCTACGTCGACGCACGCCTCGACATGCTGGCGCAGCGCGAGGACTTGGCGCGCTACGTGCTTTAAGCGGCTTCGGCGCCTGTTCGCGGGCAAGCGCCCTCCCACGGGCAGATGCACCTGCCTGGTTTTGCTGTGGGAGGGACTTGCCCGCGATTGCCTTTCGATGGCTGCCTTCGTGGCAGCGACCGCAAATCCCGGACCCGAGCCGCCAAATGCTGATCCGCATCGTCGAAATCCTCTTCCCGCTGTTTTCCATCACCGCCCTGGGATTCTTCGTCGGCCGGCGCACGAAGCCGGACCTGTCGCATGCCAACAAGCTGAACATGGACGTATTCGTGCCGGCGCTGGTGTTCGCGGCGCTGGCCAACAAGGCCTTCGACGTCGCCGCCTTCCTGCCCCTGATCGGGGCGGGGACGGTCGTCGTGGTGGGCTCGGGGCTGGCGGCCTGGGGGCTGGCGAAGGCAACCGGTATCGAACCCAAGACCCTGGTGCCGCCGTTGATGTTCAACAATTGCGGTAATCTGGGTCTGCCGCTGGCGGTGCTCGCCTTCGGCGAGCTCGCGTTGGCGCCCATGGTGGTGCTGTTCATGGTGTCGAACCTGATCCACTTCTCGTTCGGCGCCTGGCTGCTGGACCATCGCGTGCGGCTGCTCACGGTGTGGCGGGTGCCCTCGGTGCTGGCCACGTTCGCGGGGCTGATGGTGAGCCTGACCCACTTCGAAGTCTGGCCGCCGCTGCTCATCGCGATCCGCATGCTGGGCGAGATCTCCATCCCGCTCATGCTGTTCGGCCTCGGGGTGCGCCTGGCGGATTCGCGCATCGGCGCGATCGGAATCGGTGTGTTCGGCGCCGTGGCGCGACCGCTGGTGGGCATGGCGCTGGCGTGGGCGGTGATGCAGGTGATCGAACTGCCGCAGCGCGAACAGGCGCTGATGCTCGTGTTCGGTGCGCTGCCGCCCGCGGTGCTCAACTACATGTTTGCAGAGCGCTACCAGCAGGAGCCAGGGAAGGTGGCCTCCATGGTGTTGATCGGCAACGTCGCGGCGGCGGTGTTCCTGCCGCTCGCGCTTGCGCTCGTGCTGGACTGATCAAGCGCTCCGCGCACCGGACGGAGCAGGGCGGGCGCCTCAGGCATTTCGGTCAGATCGCTCCGGATCAAGGCGCATCAGCTTGCCGAGCAGATCCACAGGCACCGGAAACACCAGCGTCGAGCTCTTGTCGCCTGCCACCTGAGTGAGCGTCTGCAGGTAGCGCAGCTGCATGGCGGCAGGGTCGCGTGACAGCATCTGCGCGGCTTCGAGCAGCGCCTCGGCGGCCTGCTTCTCGCCTTCGGCGTGGATTACCTTGGCGCGCCGCTCGCGTTCGGCCTCGGCCTGCCGGGCGATCGCGCGCACCATGGTTTCGTTGAGGTCTACGTGTTTGATCTCCACGTTGGCGACCTTGATGCCCCAGGCATCGGTCTGTGCGTCGAGGATCTGTTGCACGTCGGTGTTGAGCTTTTCGCGCTCGGAGAGCATCTCGTCCAGTTCGTGCTTGCCGAGCACCGCGCGCAGCGTGGTCTGGGCGAGCTGGCTGGTGGCGTTGAAGTAGTCCTCGACCTGGATGATGGCCTTCTGCGGATCGACGACGCGGAAATACACCACCGCATTCACCTTGACCGAGACGTTGTCTCTGGAGATGACGTCCTGCGAGGGCACGTCCATGGTGACTACGCGCAGGTCGACCTTCACCATCTGCTGCAGGCCGGGGATCACGATCACCAGGCCGGGCCCCTTGACCCGCCAGAAGCGTCCGAGCATGAAGATGACGCCGCGCTCGTACTCGCGCAGTACGCGCAGTGCGGCGAAGAGGAGGAAGACGAGGAGGAGGATGAGCGGGGCGAACCCGAACTGGAGATCGATCAACATGAGGCGCTCCTGTCGTGTGGCCGTGCGGCCGTGGGCGAAACTTCAAGGGTGAGGCCGTCCAGACGGTCGACGCGTACCTGCTGTCCGGGCCTCAGGCTACTGGCACTGCGCGCGCGCCAGGTCTCGCCGTGCACATGGACCCACCAGCCTCCGCCCTCGGCGGTCGATGTGATGGTGCCGAGGGTGCCGAGCATCTCCTCGCTGCCGCTCACCACCGGGCGGCGGAGGCTGCGCGCGGCGAAGGTGCCGATGGCGATGATGATCGCCGCGCTCGCCAGCGCCATGCCGACGATGAGTGCGACGGGCACGCCGAAGCCAGGGACGTCCGCATCCATCAGGAACAGGCCACCGACCACGAAGGCGATGATGCCGCCCACGCCCAGCACACCGAAGCTGGGTAGGAAGGCCTCGGCCAGCATCAGTGCCGCGCCCACTGCCAGCAAGAGCACGCCGGCCCAGTTCACCGGCAGCAGCTGGAAGGCATAGAGCGCGATCAGCAGCGAGATCGCGCCCGCCACGCCGGGTACACCGAAGCCGGGCGAGGTGAACTCGAAGAACAGTCCGTACATGCCGATCATCATCAGGATCAGCGCCACTTGCGGGTTGGCGAGCGCGGCGAGCACGCGACTACGCCAGTCCGGCTCCATCCGTTGGATCCCGATGCCTGCGGTGGCCAGCGTGCGCGTACCGTCGAGTACGGGAACCTCGAGGCCATCGAGCCTGTTGAGCAGATCCCGGCTGTCGAACGCGATGAACTCGATCACCCCCCGGGACAGGGCTTCCTCGGCCGAAAGACTGGCGGCTTCGCGCACTGCGCGTTCGGCGAAGTCCACGTCCCGGCCTCGTAGCTGCGCCAGACTGCGGATGTAGGCCGTGGCGTCGGACATGGATTTGGCCGCCATCGCGTCGGTGGGCGCAGCAGCGCGATGGCCGGGTGCCGTGGGGGAGGCGGCGGCAGAGCGCCCGGTGGCGGATGCATCCGCGCCTGTTCCGTCGTCTGGATGATCGGAGGCACGGTCCTGCTCCCGGGGCGCATCGCCGGCGCCCTGGGCCTTCTCGCTTGCGTCCTGCGCGGGCTGCGGCGCGTCATCCAGTGGTGCCCTCCGCCCGGGCTGCGCGCCGCCAATGCCGATCGCCACCGGCGTGGCCGCGCCAAGATTGGTGGCGGGCGCCATCGCCGCGATATGGCTGGCGTAGAGGATGTAGGTGCCCGCGCTCGCCGCCCGCGCGCCCTCTGGCGCGACGAAGGTGGCCACCGGCACCGGTGAGGCGAGGATGTCCTTGATGATCGCGCGCATCGAGCCATCCAGGCCGCCAGGCGTATCCAGCTCGATGACCACCACTTGCGCGCCGCTCGCTGCTGCGCGCGCAAGGCCCTTGTGAAGGTAGTCCGCGCTTGCCGGGCCGATCGCGCCGTCCATGCGAAGTACCAGCGCGCCTCCCGCGCTGGGTGTCGCCGATGTACCGGCCAGGGTCATCAGCAAGGCAGCGAGGATCGGCGCCACGCTGAAAAGTCTTCGCATCAGTACGAATGCGCTTGCGCTCATCCCATCGCCTCCGTCGTCCGCCACGAGCGGTCGTGATGCCACCCGTGTCTTTCGGAGTGTAGTTCGACTGCACAAGTTCGCTGCAGCGATGGGGGAGGAAGAAACCTCAATATCCGCTGAATCGGTCCATCCGGCGCCGGTCGCGCTTTGTCGGGCGCCCATGCAGGTCTGCCCCTGGTGCAGCGGCGAGCTTGTTCAGCTCGTGGGCGCGTTCGCGCGCTTCGATGCTCTCGGCGGTCTCCTCGTACAGCATCTGCGCCACGGTGGCCGAGCCACGTTTGTCGGCGATTGCGCGCACGAACACCGTGCGGGTCTCCTCGCCGAGGGTGATGTCGAGCCGGTCGCCCGTCTTCACGTCGCGCGCGGGTTTCACTGCAGCGCCATTGAGCTTGACCTTGCCACCCTCGACGGCCTCGGTGGCTCCGGTGCGGTGTTTGAAGAAGCGCGCGGCCCACAGCCATTTGTCGAGGCGGGTGCGGGCTGGGTTTGCGACGGCGTGCTTGCGGTGTTCGGTCATCTGCAGGGCATTGGTGAACGGAAAAGGGCACGGTCGACAGTATCGACAGAGCCCTCCCGAATGCAACGGCGCCATGGGACCGGGGTCCCGTCCAGTCCTTCCGCCAGCTTGCGCGGGGCGGGAGGGTCGGAGCCCTCTCAGAACAGGCCGGAGATCGAGGTAATGAGACCCTTCTTCAGTTCGGGGAGCGCTTCTTCGAAGGCAAGGTTGACCTTGTTGGCGGTCGAGCCGATGCGGGTCTGGTAGGTCTTGTAGCTCGACTCTTCCGCGTAGCTGACCTCGGACGCGCCGCTGTTACCCTGGCGCAGCTTGTGCCTGGAGCTGACCTTGGCCTTGCCGGTGCCGGCCATCCGCTCCTTGATCTGGAGGTCGGTGACCATCGAGAAGTAGACGTCCTTGACCGCGGCGCCGGCAATGCCTTCGGCGAGCGCACCCACCAGGCCGGCTGCCGCGATGCCGCGGCCGCTGGCGCCGCCGACGTAGGCCGCACCCGACGCGAGCATCAGCCCGCCAGCTGCGGAAACGCCGTAGCCCTGGTTGATCGCGGCCTCCATCGCCGTCGGGGCAGACTTGCCGACCTGAAGGATGTTGGCCTGCAGGATGTAGTGCGCCGCCTCCGGATCCTGCATGACACGGTAGCCCTTGGCCTCGATGGCGGAGAGGATTTCCGCGTGGACGGACAGATCGGGTTTGTCCGAAGTGTTGCGGATCTGCACGAAGATGGTTTTCTTGTCCGAACCGACCGGATCAAGGAAAACCGTGTCCGACTTATGTGGAGTTACCGAAGAATCATAATTTAGCCGAAGCTATGCCGCCTCTGAACCGATAGGCGACATTTTATTGCTTGACGGTTGTAGTTATGTGGAGTCCTATATTTAATATTATGAGTGCATTCAACAACCTCTCGGGCCAGCAAAAGGCCGGCCAGAATCTCGCCACATTCCTCTCGTGGGTCGCCAGTAAAACCGACGCCGACTACCGAGGGATGGTCAGGCGTGGTCAGCTCTCTCGACAGGAGATCGCGCGGGAGTGCTGCTTTGCAAAAAGCGTCTTGTTGCAAAACCCTCGCGTGAATGAAGCGCTGCGTGCCCTCGAAGCACAACTTCGCGAACGGAGTATCCTGCCGCCCGTCGCGGATGCTGCGCGCTCGCCGCCATCGGCCGACGCACCCAACTCGCATGTTGCGGCGGACAAGGCCCGCCTGAAGCGTCTCGAAGCGGAGAACGCTGGCCTGCGCGCCGAGGTGACGGAGCTTCGTAGCCAACTGGAACGCTACCGCCTCATGGACAACGTGCTGTCCAGCACCGGGAGACTGCCCCGGTGAGCGTGCCGAGTTTCACCGTTCGTGTCTGCGTCGTGCGTAGCCAGAACCCTCAAGGCCGAGGCGGTGCGATCTTTACCGCCATCCAGATCGACGAATACGGTGCGCGCCTGGATGCCAAGACGCATCTAGTCGTGAAGGCCCCACACTGGTTGCTACATGCGCCGATTGAAGTCGGTCAATTCTGGCGCGTGAGTGGGGAGACCACGCCCAATACCATTATCGTGAATGGCTATCGCCTGACCGAATTGACGCTAACCGCCGAAACGATGGAGCTGCTTCGCCCCTCGGGCGAGCACATCATTACCTTGCTTGCAGAAGGTGAGGCATTCGCCGGTATCGGTATCGTCAAGGCCCGTCGCCTCTGGGATCACTTCGGCGAAGACCTCTACGCAATTCTCGATGCAGGCAACGTGAAACAGCTCGAAGAAGTCATGACCGCCGAAGCGGCGGTCAGCCTTGCCGATTCGTGGCACCGCTGGGGTGACACCTTCACTCTGCAATGGTTGCAATCCAAGGGGTTTTCCGTAACCCTGGGTCGTAAGGTCATCGCGTATTTCAGCCCGCAGCCAGCCCTCAAGATCGAGGAGGACCCCTATCGGTTAATCAGTTTCGCAGCGGATTGGGCGACCACCGATAAACTTGCTCGTGAAACCCTCGGGATTGCTGAAGACGATCCGCGACGGCTCGCTGGGGCCGTCGAACAGTCCCTGTACGCTGCGTTTGACGCGGGACACACCTGCGTCAAACGCAGCGAGGCATCCCGACGTGTAGGCGCGTTGTTGAGTTGTAATCAGATCAACTTGGTCGACCGTGCGCTTGCTGAGGCGCACACAAGAGGTTGCTTTTTGCTCCGTGCCGACCGCCTGCATGCCGTAGGCCCCTACGTCATGGAGCGTGGCATCGCCGAGTCAATCGCGCAGCGTGCCGTACAACCGCAATCGTTGTTGGATCATGCCGCCTTCTCAGCCGTTCTCACTTGGTGTCAGGCCGACTCCGGCATGGTCCTCGAGCCGAGCCAGATCGATGCGCTGGCGGTGGCTAATGCTAACTCCATCGCCGTCATCACAGGTGGGGCAGGCACCGGCAAGACCACCGTGCTGCGTACCTTCTTCCACTTGTGTAGCGCGGCAGGTTGGCCGATCTTTGCCATGGCGCTCAGTGGCCGTGCCGCACGACGTATCGGCGAAGCCACCGGCCACCCCGCCAGTACGATTGCCGGTTTCCTGAACCGCTTCAACCTTGCCGAAGCCCCCGAGCGTGCCGTCGTCGTAATCGACGAAGCATCGATGCTCGATCTGCCGGCGGCCTATCGCCTGATCCGGCATCTGCCTGAGGGCTACCGCTTCCTGTTGGTGGGCGACCCGCACCAACTGCCGCCTGTCGGGCCGGGGCTGATGTTGCACGAACTGGCGCATCAGGCTGGCGTCCCTCGGATTGAGCTACAACAAGTCAAGCGCTACGGCGGCAGGGTTGCCGAAGCCGCTCGCGCAATCCGGCAGGGGCAATGGCCCGAACTACCCGACGATCCGCACAGCGAAATTGCATTTCTGCCCTGTGCGCTCCGGGATATCAACGACGTCGTACTTGACCTGCTGACCGACGATCCCAACGCCACGCAAATCCTCTGCGCCACCCGTACGGCGGCGGCCGGGGGCGCGAAAGCGATCAATGCCCTGTGCGCAGCGGCCCGCCATGCCAACAGCGAAGAATTGCTCCTCTGGAACCACGAGTTCGGTTCGGTACAAGGCACCGGCTTTCGCGTCGGTTCGCCGGTCATCTGCCTAGCCAATGATTGGGAGAAAAACCTGCAAAACGGCTCGCTAGGCGTGATCGTATCGGTCGAACCACCCCAACGCGACTCTGCGCCGGGGCAGTGCTTCGGCCGCATCCGCTGGGATGATGGACAAGAGCGCGACCTGACATCCGATCTACTACCGCAGCTAGAGCTCGCCTACGCCGTCACCATCCACAAGGCCCAGGGCAGCCAGTTCCCGCGCATCATCGTGCCGGTTCGCTCCTCGCGCTTGCTGGATCGCACATTGCTATACACGGCGATCACCCGCGCACAGGGACAGGCGATCCTAGTGGGCGACATGGCGGCTGCCAGGGCTGCTGTCGAAGCGCCGCCCCATGCGTCGCTGCGTCAAGTGGCTTTGGGATCGATGCTCGACGAGATCCTGGGGGCTATGCCGTGACCCATACTGTCGCCTACTACAAGGTAGTGCGTGATAACACCGGCATCCATGATGAAATCCCGGTGATCCTCACCGAATTCGGCCCGCTGCAGCCGCTGATCCACTTCATTCTCAAGCACCGGCATGTCCTGTCGGAGCGCAACATGAACAAGCTCGTGCAGGCGGTCGGTCTCCTGGTCGACTACATGCAAGCGAACCATGAGTCCTTCGACACGCCGCACGACCTGTTCGCAACCTTCGTCCAGCGGCTCTATAGCGGCACGGTAGGCGTCGACGGCGAAGACCCGAGCGACCTGTATTGGGATGCCCGCAAACCTGACCAGATACGCGTGCTGGTGAACCACCTCTCCAAATTCAGCGACTGGATGGCGCAGGAGCATGGCACCAAGCCACTGAACCCTTGGCGTCAGGCCACGCGCGCCGAGGAGCAACTAGCCTGGGCTGCGTGGCAGCATCAACGCAATCGCGCCTTCCTCTCGCACACCATGAGCACCGACATTGCCAGGCTCAAAGTGAGTCAGGCCAGAACTGCCCTGCTTAAAAAAAACCCCGTCATTGATCACGAGCCCGTCAAATTCTTCCCGGCCGATCGCATGCAGGATCTGTTGTTCCGGGGCTTCATCGTCCCGGGCAAGCAGAAGAGCCGCCGCATTGAGGAGCGGCTGAACCTGCGCGACATTCTGATCACGATGCTGATGGACTACGGCGGACTGCGTATGAGCGAGCCGTTCCACCTGTATATCCATGACGTGACGCACGACGAGACCAGTCCGGGCAGCGCCTTGGTCCGAGTGTTTCACCCGAGCTTGGGGCAGGCCCCGCCCGATCTGCTGAATGCCAATGGCAAGCCGGTCGTCTCTATTCGCGCCACGTACCTGCGCGACAAATACGGTCTTTTGCCGCGCACGGAGTACAAGGGCACGCACCGCCTGCACGCCGGCTGGAAGGGTAACGCGCTCGACAGCAAGCAGCACTTCATGCATGTGCATTGGGCACCGCTATGGGCGGGGGAACTGTTCTGGAAGTTCTGGGTGTTCTACATGGCACAGCGTTCCCGGCTTACCCCCGCTCATCCGTTCGCCTTCGTCACCCGCACAGGCGCACCCTACAGCATCGACGCCTTTGAGGATGCGCACGCCAATGCATTGCGGCGCATCGGCCTGGTATCGGCCAAGGCGCTGGGCACCACGCCGCATGGCCACCGCCATGCATACGGTCAGCGCCTATCCGACCTTCGCCTTGATGCTATATACCTGAAAAAAGCGCTTCATCATAAATCATTGGAATCTCAGGCCGTCTACACGGAACCGGATCGAATGAAGTTGAAACGTGCAATCGATGCCGCTCTGGCTTTCGCGAACGAGGCTCAGGAAGGGGCGGCACTGTCACCACCTGACTTCCTAGAATACGGTCTCAAAGAGGTCGATCCGTTGAGTATGTTCTCGGGCCAGAACTTCAGACTATCGAGAAGAAAATGATCAAAAAAAAACGAAGGCAGGTCATCAGAAAGTTCGATCCGGACTACCGCTTCCTACTCGACCTCGATCCAGCCCTGGAGGGCTGGCGTGCGTGGGCAGCCGAGTATAACCGCACTTTGCCCCCATTCAATGCGAACAATCAAACCGCACTGAGCGCATTCCTTGTCGTCTACCTGCACGGTCAAGGGCTGCATATGATACCGCCTGAAGAGTTCTGCGCGAGGGGGCGGAGGTTGCCTGAGCTCGATAAAGCACTGGGCTTGGATTTAATGGCCGGGGAAAGCAACATCAAGAAAAAACATGACACCGTCAGCGATTTTCTCGAGTGGGTGCTAAACGAAAAGCTCTCAGTGCTTGACGCCGGCGGTAATCGTATCGTTCCGTCACATCTCGCTAATCCTTTCCCCCGACGGATGATCAAGCGATATGGCAAGGAATCCGATCTGAGCTTCGACCACGTGCTCAAGCTTGACCCCCAGTTGGAAGACTGGCGCAACTTGGCCGCTGAGTGGCTCAAGGATCAGAGACGCGCTGTCCCCGCCCGCCGCGATGCGATCGCCAAATTCCTCACGATTTACATTCACGGTCAGAACCTGGAGCGCAATTTTGGGCGTTTCCTCATGCGTGAAACGCAAAAGCCAAAGTTTGACGAAGTACTGGTTGAGGCCAAACAAACCGGCGAAATGACACTTTCTGCCAATGGCATAATGCGTAACAATTATGCAAAAGAGTTTATCGACTGGGTTCTAACGACTAAACTGAGCGACCCCGACACAGGAGACTGGGACCGATCCCGCTTCCACAATCCGATCTCTCGCCTTACTTATTCCGGTCAGCCAGCAAGGGCCGAGTCGGACAAGAAGTCGCTCTCAATTCGCTACATCCGCGAACTGCGTTCCATGCTAGCCGAGGGACCGAACTTCCGCGATTGGAAATGGGCGCAGGACGCAATGACGGGTGGGAAAAGCGGCGGAGACTGGTTTGTGGTCGACCCTAAGACCATCGACCCCACAGACCCCGATTGCATGTTTCGACGACGAGCAGCGGGAAAACACCAAAGGAAGTCTAGAGGCTACTCAGCCGAGGTCTGGGAAATCTGGTCGCCCGTGCGCGCCGTCGCACTGTACCTCAAGTTGGAATTGCCCTTGCGCACCTTTCAGGTTCGAATGCTGGATTCGGGGGAAGCCGACACATGGCGCTATGTGCATGCGCAGAATGGAGGTGGTTTTGTGCTGAATCTCAGCCCGCTTGCCACCGGCAGCGAGAAGCGTCCTTTGCAGCGCGGCGTCTTCCATCAAAGCACGAACGAGCGCGAGGCAGGCCTCTACATAAACACCAACAAGACTGCCGACGTCAATAAATCTGAGAATCAAAGGGGCTACGTCATTCCCTGGGCCCCGGACGAAGTTTTGTACTGGCTGGATAAGCTACGCAATTGGCAGGAACGTTACAACCCAGTTTCTGAGCCAACTCCATGGACCAGTTTAGAGCGGAAACACTTTGGAGGGACACGGCCCCACCCCGAGGTGCTTGCGCAGCGTGGTTCAGCGTGCTTTCTTTTTCGTGATCCGATTGATGGCAAGGGCGACAAACCACTGACTGACGTCGCATTGAACCGTCTCTGGTATCACTTGCTCGCAAGGCTGGAGCAGCGCTGCGAGAAGAGTATCAGCCCCGAGGACAAACTACACGACGGCACACCATTGCGCTTCGTCAATCCTGACTCACACGCGCAAACATGGTTTTCTCTACACTCTCTGCGTGTGTCGCTCATCTCCTACTTCATCCTCGATAAAAAACTACCGATTGCTTTGGTATCCAAGATGATTGCCGGTCACGCGTCCATCATCATGACGCTCCACTACACCAAGGTCGGTAAAGCATACCTGCGCGAAGTGCTGAGGGAAGCGGAAAAAAATGAGCTGGAAGCCGAGCAGGCCAATCATCGCCGCTTTTTTCAGGAGGCGAGCTTCGAGCAGGTAAGCCAACGCTTCGCCTTCGTGTCGGAGGACGCGGTACGGGCTGTGATCGGCACCCGATCGGTCGCAGCCCTCGCCTTCGATGACAAAGGTATTTGCCCCAATGGGGCGACGCTCTGTGATGTGGGTGGTGAAAGTCTCGCCGACTCTCGGAATGAGCAGCAATACGCTCCCGTCCCAGGTTTCCCGCAGGAGCGTAACTGTGTCTGCTGCCGCTTCCTCCTGACCGGGCCGGCCTTCCTGCCCGGCCTGATCGCGCACTTCAACACTGTAAGCGAAAAGGTCCACCGCCAAAGCGGACGCTACAACGCACTGGATCAGAAACTGCGGAGTCTGGAGGATGGCCAGCGGAAAGCGGAGCGTGAAGACCAACCCTTCCTCCGAGTGCGCGAGCTGGAGCAACTCTCCAAGTACGCAGAGGGCGAGGCGCTGATCCTGAACAAGTTCATTAATGACTTGCAGTCTACGAACCACCTGATTCAGCGCTCCATCCAGATTGCCGGCGATAAGACCAATGGCGGTGTGAAGCTCGTTGCAAAGGGAAGCATGGCCGACCTAAAGGTCAGTTTCATCGAGTCACAGTCGGTGCTGCACCTGTTTGAAGTTGTCTGCGAAAACGCGGTGATCTACCCCGACATCGATGCCGGCTTCGCCACCGTCCGGCGTGCGCAGATGCTCGATGCCATGCTGCGCTACAACGACATGGAGCCGGTGCTGATGAACCTGACGCAAGAGCAGCAACTACTCGTCGGCAATGCGGTAATGCAACTGATTCAGGCGCGCACGGGCTCGATCGAGGGGGCGTTACCCTATGCCGAATGCCGCGCCAAGCTCAAAACCATCGGACTTCTTAAAGATGAGGTCTTAAGCGAGATCGCCCAGGTCAAAGCCAGAGAGCTCATCGACCATGCCAAGACCAAACGGGCGCTGTCCCTACCCAAGGAGGCACCTCATGACGATGCATCCTGACGATCTGCTTGAGCAGCTCAAAAAAAACGCCACCCCGCGCAAGCAACGCTCACTTGAACTGATCTACCAAGTGTGCCGCGAGCAGTACGAGCGCGGCAGCAGGGACTTCTCCGTGGCCACCATTGCCCTCATTGCGGCGGATCGGGGCGGTCCAAGCAAGGGAGCCATCCATAACAAGACGGGCGACGACTACAAAGGGCTGATTAAGGCGTGGGCCGAGCACACCGGCGGTGTGACCCGCAAGGTACGCCAGGTCAGCGAGAATCCCTACATTGAACTTCTCAACAAGATCGAGAACCCGGCGCTGCGTTCGATGATGTCGGGCATCCTAGCCGAAAACCGGCAGATGCGTCGTCAAATTACGCTGCTCAAGGCTGAAGGCAATCGCGTGATCGACATGCGCCCCAGGCCTGCCGAAAACCGTGAGCCGGTTCAGATACTGCCTGCATCGACCGGCCTGTATCCCTCCGAGATCGAGGCGTTGCGCCATGCTGTCAGCGACCGCCTACTCCGAGATGAAGGCTGGACGAGCGACGCTGAGGGACGCGTTCTCAACGAGGCCGGCCGGGTGATCTTCAAGCCGGGCTATGTCACGGCGATCCGAAAGATCATCGGCGAAGGTGACACCTTTGCGCGGCAGTCGGCGAAACAGGTCGGCGTTGGCACGGACAAGCTTGACGCACTGGAGCCTGAATGAGCGGAGGCGGTGTCAAGGGACCGTGGAATAAATGGGAGGGACCCACGGCGTCGTGTGCCGTGGGAGGGCACCCGTTTATGCCGCGAAAGCCCTTGATGCCGACGCAGCGGCCAACGCTCCGGGCTGCTGGGGGTGGGTTGTTTTATAACCCGCCCCCGGCTGCCTCACGGCGAGTGCGGGGTTTGGGGCAGCGCCCCAAGGAGTCTTGGCGACCAGGGTCAGACACAGTCGTAGCTAGAGCTTTGTTCTCCACGATGGTCAACCAGCTCAACGTTCACTCATTGCTAACGAATTGATGCAGTTTACCCCGAGCCATGATGTGCACGCGATTGCGGCCGGCATGTTTGGCTGAGTACACAGCCTTATCTGCCTCTCCAAGTAGCACATCAATACTCGCAGTGTCGCGTTCTTTCTGGGCAACACCGACGCTGATACTGAGTCTTACCTTTTCATGACCCTCGGCGACGAGGGCCATCGTTTCGATCGCCCTGCGAAGGCGATCCGCCGCCTTCATGGCTGAGGGAAGATCTGAACCCGAACATACAACCAAGAATTCCTCGCCGCCGATTCGGCACAACGTATCACTGCGACGCCCTTCTTTGTGTAGGCGAATACCCACTTGCTTCAAGACGTGGTCACCAAACGCATGCCCATATCGATCATTCACGCGTTTGAACCAGTCAACATCGATCATCATGACGCTCAGTGCCTCACCGGTGCGATTCGACGCACTCCAAGCCCTGGCGAGCGCCTCCATTGCCCCACGACGATTCGGTAATCCGGTAAGCATGTCAGTTCTGGCAACCTGTTCAAGCTTCCGGTTGCTGACGGCGAGCTCTGAGGCGATTTGTTTAAGTTGAGCACGATCGTTTTGCCATGCATCAAGGAGTCCGAGATAGCGATGTCCAGCATCCATCGCGACGCGCAACGCTTCCTCGCCGAGCGACTTGAAAAGACACGTATCCACGCCGCTCTCAAGCGCTGCGACGAAGTTCTCCTTGTCTAACTGATCAGACAATGCAACGAGATAAACCGGTCTACCCCAATCGGCCCCACGTACCTTGCGACAGAAGTCCTGCGCACCTGCACCGGAGAAGTCGGCGTCAATAATCACAATCTTCGGCAACACAGCGACCGCAATGCTCAAAGCCTCATCAAAATCACCCGCGAGACAAATTTGATAACCTAAGCTGGATTGCAACAACGTGCTGACATCGAAGGTGGAGTGATTACGTGAGGTGACAATGAGAGCAGGCACTGTAGCGTCCGATCCTGTAGCCCCTCCGATAACCGGCGGAGTTTCAGACATGCGCTCGAACGACGGAAGGGAGGTAGCCGGGACATCCAGTAACTTCGCCCAGTCGCTCCACTCTTCGACGATCCGATCGAAGAACGCCGCCGTACCGTCGGCGTCCATCTGAAATCGACCGCCGAGCCGTATTAGGGAGCCGACCAACTGGCTTCGAACCTTCTCGGCTGCTATGCCAAGGTCGGCGAGATGACTAGCGGTGTGAAATAGCCAGGTCAGCGTGTGCGGTCGCGACCCTTCAGAAAACTGTGATTCATCGGGTGACTGATGGTAGAAGACGGGTTCGGCGAGCGCTTTCGGAATGCCGAACTCCTCTATCATGGCAAGCGCGCACTGGCGCTGATCGATCCCAAACGCCTCATGTTCGAGCGCGAGCAAATTGCTTCGATCGGACTCAAGCAGTTCGGAGTATTCGACGGGGAATGCCGTGGCCAGAGCCAAGGAACCAATATTCGCGAGCAAGCCGCATGCGAACAAGTCCTCCGGGGCAGCCGCGCGGGTCAAACGTCCGAGTTCCCGCGAGGCCAAAGCCATCAGCAATGAGCGCGACCAAAAATTGCGATAATCGAATCCTTTACAAGGTCCGTCCTTGAACTGGTCGACGAGCGAGAATCCCATCGCGAGCTGAGCAACCGCCTTCATGCCGATACGCAGCAGTGCTTCGTTGATGGCTGAGACTGGTCGGTGGGTACCGCCGCTCGAGTTTGCGAGACGGAGAAGGCGCCCAGACAAAGCTGGATCGGTCTGAACCAAACGAGCAACGTCTTCTATCGTGCAATCTTCGCGACCGCATAGGTTCATTATGGCCAATGCGACCCCTTTGGGGCTAGGCAGTTGTCCAGCAAGCTTGATCTCGTCGAATCTGGCCACCGAGCTCGCCCTCAACTGGATGCGACGACGCAGTTACGGCCATTGTGCTTCGCCCGATACAGCGCCTTGTCAGCCCGATCGAATAGCGGCTCGATCGACTCCTCGCGCTGACGTAAGGCAACTCCGACGGAGATCGTAAAGGGTGCGATTTCGAGCTTGTCATGACGCCGCACCAACCGTAACCGTTCGATCGAGGTCCTAACCTTTTCTGCAAGCTGCTGTGCTCGATCGATCGAGGCATTGGGTACCAACATGACAAACTCCTCGCCACCAAAACGCGCAGTCATCGCTTGGTCCGGCGCGATAGCCAACATCGCCTCAGCGACCTTCTGGATCACAATATCACCCACTGCATGGCCGTAGGTGTCGTTGATCCGCTTGAAGTGGTCGATATCCATGACGAGCAAAGCAGGCGGCCCATCGGAAGAATCGAACAGTTTTGCGGCTTCAATTAACATGCCTCTTCGATTGAGCAGCCCGGTAAGCGGATCGACCATCGCCTCGCGCCGATGCTTGTCGAGTTCACCTCGAAGCAATCTTGTCTCCTGCTCCGTGGCCTCAAGACTCTTCTTGAGTGCCGCGTTGCTTTCATTTGCTGCTAAGGCAGCCTGGGCTAGGTTTTGAGCGATCGCGCGTAAACCGCTCGAGTCGCGAACTTCATCAAGCCGACCCAGGTTTTCGGTCAGAGAGGCCTGGAGACCGGACGTATTTCGACTCGCGCTGAGTACATCTCCGAGGAGACTGCCGAGCAACTTTTCGATACCCTCTCCCATGCCGTGAAACCGACGAAGAGCCTCGCCAGCCACATGTTGCTCGTAGATCTCGCGCACAACGAAATCATCGATCGCAGATGAAGATCCGATTACTGAATTCAATGCTTCGCACAGCGACGGGTCGTTGCCTCTGATGTAGTCGTGCGCTACCCAGTAATTGATGGGAGAGGCCGACAGCCGATGTTGGGCGAGAAACGCGAGCGCGCGCTCACCGAGATCAGATCGGGCTCCACTCTTATCGTTCTGCGACGGCTTCATTCCACCTCCTCACAGGCAAAAAAACGCGAAAACATCCCCGCCAGCATTATCGCCTCGATCGCCTCCCGGATAGAATGTACATACATGACTGTCCCTGCAGACGAAGTGGCTTAGCATACTAGCATTTCTCGCTACTAACCGGGAGGTGGCAAGGTCAGCAGCCGCGGGCGTGAGGGCCGTACTTGCGGGCCAGTTCACCGAGTTCGTGATTGACTACCCGTGCCACTCCCGAAACGAGCGCCGTTGGTTCAATCTCCGTGTAACGCGTATGAGCTGTGACGGTCCCGTGCGAGCCGTGCTAAGTCATGAGAACATCACGAACGTGAAGCTGACTGAACAGGTCATCCTGGAGCGCGAGGAGGCCTTACGGCGCAGTGAAGCAATCTATCGGACGATCGCGAGCCACCTTCCCAATGGTGCGGTGATCCTTTTTGATAAGGAGTTGCGCTATACCTTCGCCGATGGCTTGGGGCTTCGCGACCACCAGCTCAGAAAGGAGGATCTCGAAGGCAAACTCCTATGGGAACTCTTCCCTGAGAACATTTCGACGCCACTCGCCGCTCTGTACCGTAACGCGCTCGACGGCACGGCGGGCAAGGTCGAGGTGTTGTTCAACGAGGCATGTTTCCTGGTCCACGCTATCCCTTTGCAAAGCGCGGATGGGAGCGTTTATGGGGGGCTGGCGCTCACCCAGGACATCACCGCCACAAAGCGGCTCCAGCTGGAACTCGAAGACACGAACCGCCGCCTGCTCACGCTCAGTCGGCAAGATGGTCTGCTGGGAATCGCAAACCGACGTTACTTTGATGAAATGCTGTTGGTGGAATGTCAGCGCCACGCGCGAGATCACGCTCCGCTCGGCGTCTTGATGATCGATGTCGATCATTTCAAACCTTACAACGACCACTACGGCCATGTCGCCGGCGACGAGTGCCTGAAAGCCATTGCAACTGTGTTGCGTGGAGCCGTTCATCGCCCTGCCGACCTCGTGGCCCGTTTTGGCGGCGAGGAGTTCGTGTTGCTGCTGCCGGATACGGCAAGCGCAGGCGCCGCAATCGTGGCGAAGCGGATTCATGCGCAGCTGGCCGAACTTGGCGTTCCCCATTTATCGTCTCCCATTGGCGCGCACGTCACGGTCAGCATTGGCGTGGCTGAGCTGCGACCGGGAAGCACGAGTTGTCTCCAGTTGTTACTGGCCGCAGCCGATGCGGCGCTGTATCAAGCCAAGCAGCGGGGGCGGAACCGCACGGAGATTGACGGTCTTTAAGTGTCCGGAAGCTACGACCGGTGCCGACTCCACCAAACCCGGGGCGATTCAGGGGGGATTCTCTATCGACAGTTTGATCCGCCTCCAGACGACGGCGCCAGGCTGCGCGGATCGTCCTTCAACAGGTATTCGAGGTGGACCAGCAGCGCGTCCCAGAGTGCGTGAAGTTCCGCCATACCGGCCAAAGCTTCGACATCGTGACCCTGCGAACGCCGCTTGAGCAAGTCGGCGGCCAGCGCGTGTACCCGGAGATGTAAGGTTTCAATGGTGGCGAAGGTTGCGGCGTGGCGCGGCTGATGGATGGTCTTGTCGAGCCACTGGCCGAATCGGCATTGATGATGATCGAGTGGCGGCGGCGCGTCGCGCCTGCCATCGAGGTGTTCCCCCAGGGCAACAATCCAGCCTCGATGCTCGACACCGGCAATCAGCACCGGCATCAGCTCGCGGTCGAGGCAGTGTGCATGCGCCCATCGTGGGTCGGGGCGCCAACGCTGGCGCCACGCAGGCAGATCGGCCGCCGCCATCGGTCGGGCGATGCCATAGCCCTGGCCCAGATCGCAGCCGAGCCGCAGCAGGGTTTCGCCGTGCGCCACCGTCTCCACCCCCTCGGCAATCGCCCTGCGCCGAAAGGCGGTGGCCAGCCCCAGTATTCCTTCTAGAATAGCGAGGTCGTCCGAGTCCTGCAGCATGTCGCGAACGAAGCTCTGATCGATCTTGAGCACTTGCGCCGGCAGGCGCTTGAGATAGGTGAGCGACGAATAACCGGTGCCAAAATCATCGAGCGCAAAACTGACTCCGAGCGTCGCGGATGCATCGATAACCGCGGAGACCAGGGCGATGTCTTCGAGAGCGCTACTCTCCAGCACTTCTAGCTCAAGATAGCCGCGCGGCACGTTCGGGTGCGCTGCCAGCAGGGCTCGCAGTTCATCCAGAAAACCGGCCTGCTGCAGATGAAAGCCGGAGATGTTCACGCTAACCGGTAAATCGACTCCCGCGTCCTGCCATGCCGCGATCTGGGTCAGCGCAGTGTCGATCACCCAGCGTCCCAGTTCCACTTCCAGCGGATGTTGTGCGATCTGCGGCAGAAACTCCACGGGTGCAAGCAGGCCCTGATCCGGGTGTTGCCACCGGATCAGGGCCTCGGCTCCGATCACCTCGCCGCTGCGCATGTTGACCTTGGGCTGGTAGTGAAGCACGAACTCGTTCTTGATTAATCCCTCCCGGATGCGCTCCAGGTGCTCGTGCTGACCGCGCAGACTTGCATCCCGTGCGGTGTCAAAAATATGGTAACGGTTCTTGCCCGCGACCTTGGCCTGGTACATCGCTTGGTCCGCCTGGCGCAGCAACTGATCGGGATCGACATCATCACTTTGCGGGTAGTGGGAAATCCCGATGCTGCCGGAAACCTGAACGACCACGCCATCCACCTTTACCGGTTGGGCGATGACGGACAGCAATCGATCGATCAGATCCTTCGCTGCACTCTGATTGCTCAGATCGGCAAGTACGGCGACGAACTCGTCGCCACCCAGGCGGGCGACGGTATCGCCCTCGCGCAGGCAATCCTTCATGCGCGCGGCAAGGGTCACCAACAGTTGATCGCCGACGTCATGGCCATGTACATCATTTACTGACTTGAACCCATCCAGATCGATATAAGCCAGTGCCAGCGGCAGGCCGCTGCGCCTTACCCGTACGATGGCCTGCTCGAGGCGATCGGCCAGCAGCACCCGGTTGGGAAGGCCGGTGAGCGGATCGAAGTGCGCGATATGCCTGAGCTGCTGCTCATTGTCCTTTTGCCGCGTGATGTCCGAGAACAGCGCCACATAGTGGGAGGTCTGCTGATCGCTCCCGCGCACGGCCGCGATTGCGAGTGACTGGGCGTACTCCTGTCCGGACTTGCGCATATTCCAGACCTCCCCCTCCCAGTACCCTCGGGTGCGCAGATCACGCCACATCTCGTCATAGAAAGCTCGATCATGGCGCCCGGAGCTGAGGATGCGGGGGTTGCGGCCGAGTACCTCGTTTCGGGGATAGCCGGTGATACGGGTGAAGGCGTCGTTGACCTCGATAATGTGGCCATCGGCATCGGTGATAACGATACCTTCACGGGCGTGGCTGAATACGCTTGCTGCGAGTTGGAGCTTTGCGTCGGATTGACGCCGGACATTCAAACCATCCAGAAAGGCATTGAACCCGCGCGAGAGATTGCCGATCTCGTCATCGCCGCGCGGCGCCAGCGGCAGCAATTCGGCATCGGGCAGGTCGCGTAGTTGCCCGAAGCGTCCGGCAACATCACGAATCGGTTGCACCACCCGGCGCGCGAACAAGACCGCCCCCACGCCCACGATAAGGAGCGACACCAGCATCGCCACGGTGGTGGTCCGTCCAATGGCCTGCGCTGAGCGATACCGCGTTTCTTCCGGAACCAAGATCGCAAGTCGCCAGCCGGGAGCGTGCAGGGCGACTTGACTAATGAGTACTCCACTTGCAGCATTGATCGTTACCGTCGCGCTGTGTGCTTCGGCCAGCTGGGCAATCAACGCTGGTTCTGCGTGCGAGCCGAGGCGTGCTGGATCGGGGTGATATACGAGGCGATCACGCCCGTCCAACACGATCAGCAGGCGATCTTCGCTAACGCCTGCTTTGCTGAACTCGCGGCGAATCTGGTGTGGGTCGTAGTTGATCAGCAGCAAGGCGACCGGGACCTCGCGCGAAGTCGCCAGATCGAAACGGCGAATCACTCGGGCTACCGTTACCACCTGGCGGTGGGCGGAGTCACGATTGAGGTTGGCCTGCACACCTGCCCAATGTATCCGGCTGGGAGCGGCCAGGGTCTCTGCGATCAACTGTTCGCGCGCCGTTACATCCAGGTTATTTGAAACCAGGGTGTCGCCGACGTGGTAGTGACTACCCCCCAAGGTAAAAATGTCGATGGAGACAAGGCCGTCCAGGTTGATGTAATTGTTGAGCACGTAGCCGATCTGCGCCTGGGTGGCCAGGCGCGTGAACACATCGCCATCGGGCGGCTCAGCCGAGACCGCCTCGACAATCTGCTCAACCCCGCTGATGTTAGCGATCAATGCTTCGATCTGCGCCATCTGCCCGTTGAGCAGGGCAGCCTTGTCGTGAGCCTGTTGAATCGCACTGCTGCGCGTCTCATGTTCCAGAGCCTGGTTCGACAGGTGTATCGCCGATAAGCCCACCACCAACAGTGGCAGGATGCTAAGCACAATCAGGTAGACAATGAAGCGCTGGGTGAGGTTCAGCCGCATCCGCCCCCCACCCATGAGCAACGGGCCGACTCCGCCAAGGGAGCGGCGAATTTGATCGTCATGATGTTCAAACGCAATCCCGGGCCTACTTCGGCGCGCTGACCAGCTCCACATCGATCAGCGTTTCTGATGGCACTTTTTCGCCCTTGAGCAGGCGAATCGCATACAGAACACCTTGATAACCTTGCTCCGCCGAGCGCTGGTCGACGGTAACCGCTAGCTTGCCCTGATCGACCATGGTCCGGATTTCGGGCAAGGCGTCGAAACCGGCCACCTTGACCGAGCTCAGCCCATTGTCGCTCAAGTATCGCAAGGCCCCCAGTGCCATCATGTCGTTGGCGGCGAACAGCAGGCCGATGCCCGGATGCAGCTCGAACATTTTCCTGGTTACCTCATAGGCCTCATCGATCTTCCAGTTGGCGGTTTCACTGGCAACCACTCGGATCGCCGTGTTCTCTGAAAACGCACGCTCCGCACCTTGCTTGCGCGCCTGCGCATTCTCGGCACTACGAATGCCTTCGAGAATGGCTGCCGTGGTCGGCACTTCAATCCCTGCGCTCAGCGCCTTGACCGCGAGATAGGCCCCCTTCTCGTTGTCCACGCTGATAAAGGGCAGGCCGGCGAGATCCGCCACTGCGAGTTGGGTGGCATCCAGGCGGGCATCGATAATCACCACCGGAATACCCGCATCACGCGCCTTTCGCACCGCAGGAATCAGATGGTGTGCATTCGCAGGGGCGATCACGAGCGCATCGGCCCGCTTGTTCTGAACTAGATCTTCGACGATCGAAACCTGCTGTTCGAATGAGGTTTCCTGCGCTGCCGTCTTGACGATCAGTTCAATGCCGAGCTCAATCTCCGCCTTGCGCGCACCCTTCTCCATCTCAACGAAGAACGGATTGGTCAGCGTTTTCATGACCAACGCCACTCGCGGCTTTACAACGGGGGGCGGGGATGTGGAGATTGCGACCGCGGGTTCTCGATCGACACGCTCACCACACCCAGCAAAGACCAACGACAGGACCAGGAAGGCAAGACATCGGATCGGCCGCATGAGCGTCACTCTGGGAAAAGGTGACAAATGTTACCAGCTTCTTTCCGACCGGCGGAGCAGCTTGACTGTGGCCACGATCTCGACCACTTCGGCGGTCCGTCTCTTGGAGGCAATCAGGGTGGCCAGCAGCAAC
>NZ_JBLWFG010000012.1:0-62802 GCF_048321015.1 Thauera sp. WH-2
CGCAATGCCCGCAGCAACATAAAGGCGGATATTGCCGTGACCTGCTCGGCGAGAGAGTCAGTCCGGGGGGGCGATTTTGAAGCTGAGGGTTCCTACCCTTTCGATGCGCCCTTCCAACTGGTCGCCCGGTTGGACGGGGCCAACGCCTTCAGGGGTACCGGTGAAGATCAGGTCACCGGGTTCAAGGTGGTAGTAGCTTGAGAGGTCGGAGATGATCTCGGGGACGCTCCAGATCATGTCGGAGAGGTTGCCGTGCTGGCGGACTTCCCCGTTGACGTAGAGCGAGATCTCGCCCTCGGACGGGATACGTCCCTCAGCGGGAGTGATTTCGCCGACGACCGCGCCGTTTTCCACGTTTTTTGCCACGTCCCAGGGATTGCCCTTGGCCTTTGCGGTGGCCTGCAGGTCGCGCCGGGTCATGTCCAGACCGCAGGCGTAGCCGTAGACCATTCCGATCGCGGCGTCGGGGGTGACTCGGAAGCCGCCAGTGCCGAGGGCCACCACCAACTCGACCTCATGATGATAGTCCTGCGTTTCAGGGGGGTAGGGCGCTGATCCGCCCGCAGCCACGACCATTTGGGCGAACTTGGTGAAGTAGACGGGGCGCATGGTCGCCTTGTCGACGGTGGTGCCCATTTCCTTCGCGTGTGCCTGGTAGTTCCTCCCGACGAAAAAAACGCGGTTTACCGGGAGGCGTGCGCTCGTGCCGCGCACTGGTAGCGTCACGGGCGCTGGAGGCGCCCAAAGGTAATTGATGTCCGCCACGTCCAACTTCCGCAAATAAGAGATCTGCAGTCTACAACGCCCGAGCGCAACGGGGGGCTCGGTTATAATCCAGGGTCCTGCCGGATGCCATCCCGCGACGGCCAGTCTTCAGACCTTGCTTCCGAGAATCATGACCTCGATCCTCAAACTGCGTGGCGCTGCGGCGCTTTCACCTTCCCGTCTGGAACGTCTTAGCCGTGCAGTGGAGGGCGTGGTTCCAAAGCTCGCCGGCCTGGCGGCGGAGTTCCGGTATTTCATCGAGTTGGAGGCTCCGTTGGCCGATGAGGAGCACACCCGCCTGGTCAGTCTGCTCGATGCGCATCCCCAGAGCGAGACGCTTCCCGGCGGTGTGATGGTACTCGTCGTGCCGCGTCTCGGCACCATCTCGCCCTGGTCATCGAAGGCGACGGATATCGCGCACCAATGCGGTTTTGACAAGATCGTACGCATCGAGCGCGGCATTGCGTATTCGATCGATGCACGCGGGGTTCAAGGGAACGCCGCGCTGCTCGCCCTGCTGCATGACCGCATGACCGAGTCCGTGCTCGGTGGCGAGGACGAGGCCGACGCCTTGTTTCACCACTATGCGCCGCAGCCGCTCACCACGGTCGATATCCTCGCTGGCGGGCGCGCCGCGCTTGAGAGCGCGAATAGCGATCTTGGTCTGGCGCTTTCCGACGATGAGATCGACTACCTTGTCGAAAATTTCAGCCGCTCCGGGCGCAATCCGACCGACGTCGAGCTGATGATGTTCGCCCAGGCCAATTCCGAGCACTGCCGTCACAAGATCTTCAACGCCGACTGGGTGATCGACGCGCGGCCGATGGAGAAGTCCCTGTTCGGCATGATCAAGGATACGCACAAGGCCCACCCTGACGGCACGGTGGTCGCGTATTCGGATAACGCCTCGATCATCGAAGGCGCGCGCATTGCCCGCCTGTATCCCGATGCCGACGGCGCTTTCCGCTATCATGACGAGGAGACTCATATCCTCGCCAAAGTCGAGACGCACAACCACCCGACCGCGATCTCGCCCTTCCCGGGCGCGGCCACCGGCGCCGGCGGCGAAATCCGTGACGAGGGCGCGACTGGCCGCGGCTCGCGTCCCAAGGCCGGCCTGGCCGGCTTCACGGTCTCCAACCTCAATATTCCGGATTTCGGCCAGCCCTGGGAGAAACCCTACGGCAAGCCAGAGCGCATCGCCTCCGCGCTCGACATCATGATCGAGGGGCCGATCGGTGCCGCTGCATTCAACAATGAATTCGGCCGCCCCAATCTCGCCGGCTATTTCCGAACTTTCGAGCAGGCGGTGCAGGGTGAGGTGCGGGGTTATCACAAGCCGATCATGATCGCCGGCGGCCTGGGTAGCATCCAGGCGCAGCAGTCGGAAAAGCCCACCTTCCCGCCGGGTACGCTGCTGATCCAGCTTGGCGGCCCGGGCATGCTGATCGGTCTCGGGGGCGGTGCGGCTTCTTCGATGGCGACCGGCACCAACACCGCCGATCTTGACTTCGCCTCGGTGCAGCGCGGCAACCCGGAGATCCAGCGCCGCTGCCAAGAGGTCATCGACGCCTGCTGGCAGCAGGGCGACAAGAACCCGATCATCGCCATCCATGACGTCGGCGCGGGCGGCCTGTCGAACGCGATGCCCGAACTCGCCGACCACGCCGGCCTGGGTGCGCACTTCGAACTGCGCGAGGTGCACATCGAGGAGCCGGGCATGAGCCCGCGCGAGATCTGGTCGAATGAATCGCAGGAGCGCTACGTGCTCGCGATCGCGCCCGAGAGCCTGCCGATGTTCCAGGCCTTCTGCGAGCGCGAGCGCTGCCCGTTCGCGGTGCTCGGTACCGCTACCGCGGACGGCCGTCTGACGGTGTCCGACCGCCACTTCGGCAACAAGCCGGTGGACATGGACATGAAGGTGCTGCTCGGCAAGCCGCCGAAGATGACGCGCAACGTGTCGCGCCGCGCGGTGCACCTGCCGCCCTTCGATACGACCGATTTCGACCTGCAGGAAGCCGGTATGCGCGTGCTGCGCATGCCGGCGGTGGCGAGCAAGAGCTTCCTGATCACCATCGGCGACCGCTCGGTCGGCGGCCTGACCGCGCGCGACCAGTTCGTCGGCCCCTGGCAGGTGCCGGTGGCCGACGTCGCGGTCACCGCGATGAGCTTCCAGGGCTACCGCGGCGAAGCCTTCGCCATGGGAGAGCGTACGCCGCTGGCCTGCGTGGACGCGCCAGCTTCGGGCCGTATGGCGATTGGTGAGGCGATCACCAACATCGCCGCGGCCGATATCGAGAAGCTGGGGGACGTGAAGTTGTCCGCCAACTGGATGGCGGCCGCTGGGCACCGTGGCGAGGACGCGAAGCTCTTCGACACCGTGCAGGCAGTGTCCGAATTCTGCATCAGCGCCGGGGTTTCCATCCCGGTGGGCAAGGACTCGCTGTCGATGCGCACAGCCTGGCGTGACGGTGAGGAGGACAAGCAGGTCGTCTCCCCGCTGTCACTGATCGCGACCGCCTTCGCTCCGGTGCAGGACATCCGCAACACGCTCACCCCGCAGCTGTATCTGCCTGAAGGTGTGGAAACCGAGCTGCTGCTGATCGACCTTGGTAACGGCAGGAACCGCCTCGGCGGCTCGGTGCTGGCCCAGGCGTATGACGCGGTCGGTGAACATGCCCCCGACGTCGATCCGCACCAGCTCAAGGCGTTCTTCGATGCGGTCCAGCAGCTGCGTCGTGATGGCCTGCTGCTCGCCTATCATGACCGTTCCGACGGTGGTCTCTTCGCCACCGTGTGCGAGATGGCCTTCGCCGCGAAATGCGGCCTGTCGCTGATCCTCGATACCGTCTGCTACGACCCCTACATGATGGACGTGGACGGCCTGGAGAAGAAACCGGACTCCCTCAAGGGCCGCTTCGATGATCGCCTGTTCGCTGGCCTCTTTGCCGAGGAGCTCGGCGCGGTCATACAGATCCGCCGCGATGACCGTTCCCGCATCACCGAGGTCTTGCGCGCCGCGAAGCTTGCCTACCACTTCATTGGTGAGCCGAACGACAAGGACGAGATCCGCTTCCGCCGCAACGCAAAGCTGGTGTTCGCCGCCAGCCGGGTGGAACTGCTGCAGGCCTGGTCCGAAACGAGCCATCGCATCGCGAAGCTGCGCGACGATCCCGAATCCGCACAGCAGGAATTCGAGGCGCTCGCCGATGCCAGCGATCCCGGCCTGTCGGTCGCGCTGACCTTCGACGTCCGCGAGGATGTAGCGGCGCCTTTCGTCGCACGTGGCGCGCGGCCCAAGGTCGTCGTGCTGCGCGAGCAGGGTGTGAACTCCCAGTTCGAAATGGCGGCCGCCTTCGAGCGCGCCGGTTTCACGCCGGTCGATGTGCACATGTCCGACCTGCAGGCGGGTCGCATCGATCTCGCCGACTTCCATGGGCTGGCGGCTTGCGGTGGCTTCTCCTACGGCGATGTGCTCGGTGCGGGCCAGGGGTGGGCCAAGTCCATCCTGTTCAACCAACGTCTGCGCGATGCGCTCGAAGTCTTCTTCTGTCGCAGCGACACTTTCGCGCTCGGCGTCTGCAACGGTTGTCAGATGATGGCCCACCTTGCGCCCATCATTCCAGGCGCCGAGGCTTGGCCGACCTTCCATCGCAACCGCAGCGAGCAGTTCGAGGCGCGCTTCGTGATGGTTGAGGTGCCAGAGAGTCCGTCCATCCTGCTGCAGGGCATGGCAGGCAGCAGAATGCCGATCGTGGTCAGCCACGGCGAGGGCAGGGCGGTGTTCCGCAACGAGGGCGACCGGGCGCGCGCGCTTGTAGCGTTGCGCTATGTCGACAACCATGGAAATCCCGCACAAGCTTATCCGGCGAACCCCAATGGGTCGCCCGAAGGTGTCACTGGCTTCACCACCGCGGACGGTCGATTCACGATCATGATGCCGCACCCGGAGCGCACGGCTCGTACGCTGCAGATGTCGTGGGCGCCGCCGTGGCTGGTGACCGAAAGCCCGGACGCCTCGCCCTGGCTGCGCATGTTCCGCAATGCGCGGCGGTGGCTGGGGTGATGCAGCTGTGATGCCCGCTTTGGGGAGCGTCGCTGCCGGGCGGCGCTCAAGTGCGGGCTTCGGATGCCGTTATACATGGACACGGGGTAGTGTATCTGGTCATCAACCGGAGTGATCATTGCGGCAGACGATAGCAACGCGCGACCTCAGGATCGGAATGTTCATCGCGGACATCGACCGACCGTGGGAGGAGACGCCTTTTCTGATGCAGGGCTTTCTGCTCAGGAATACGGACCAGCTCAGGGCGCTGCAGAACTACTGCCGCACGGTGGTGATCGACCGCCTGCGCTCGACGGGAGACCAGTTCAGCGACAAGGCGATCGGCGAAGGAGATGACCTGCTGCTCGGGCGCGAGGGTGGCATCCCGGAGGATCTTCTGGCTTCGCGCCAGGAGGCGAGCCGTTTTCTGTGCCTGTTGCGCGACTTCAAGGGCAAGATCCACACCCAGCGGCTCCCCGAACTGCCACCGATCGATAGCGGAACCAGACGTAGCGAACTCGAGGCAGAATTGCGCTACATGGCGCCGATTGTGGATGACGTGTTCCGCGTGCTGCGCGAAGTCAGACTGGCCATCGACGGCGGCGGGCGATTCGATGCCGAAGTCGTCCAGAGCCTCGTCAACGAGATGGCGGGGGGGCTGGAGCGCAATCCGGATGCGCTGCTCTGGCTGACGCGGCTGAAGCGCACCGATCAGTACAGCTACGATCACGCGGTCAATGTCTCGGTGCATCTGATGATTTTTGGCCGCTTCGTCGGGTTCGACAGCAAGGAGGTTCGCCGTCTCGGATTTGCGGGGTTGCTGCAGGATCTGGGCAAAATCCAGATCGACTACGCATTGCTGCGCAAGGCCGGACCGCTCACGACCAAGGAGTTCGAGCACGTCAAGGCGCATGTCACCAACACGCTGAAGATCCTGCGTGAAAGTGCCGAGGTTGACCGTGAGGTGCTGGCCATCGTGGGCGTCCACCATGAGCGCTATGACGGCTCAGGTTACCCGCGCGGCCTTTGGGGCATGAACATCCCGCTTCCCGGAGAAATGTCCGGAATCGTCGATACCTATTGCGCCATGACGCAGCAACGGGTGTATTCCGATGCGGTGTCCAGCCAGCATGCCATGGAGACGCTCAACCGCCTGCGCGGCAAGCAGTTTCGCGATGTGCTCGTGGACCAGTTCATCCAGTGCATCGGGCTGTACCCTATCGGCACGCTCGTCGAGCTCAACACCGGGGAGGTCGCCGTCGTCATCCAGCAGAACCAGGTACGCCGCCTCAGGCCGACGGTGCTGGTGCTGCTCGGGCCCGACAAGACGGTCGAGCGCTTCCCGCGCACGCTCAACCTGCTCATGCAGCCCGCCACGCCAGAAGGGCTGCCGTATCGCATCACCCAGGCGCTGCCGCCCGATTCGTACGGCATCGACCCTGCAGATTTCTACCTGGCCTGACCATGGACACCCTTACTCCGACCGGTTTTCTTGCCGCGCTGTCCGAGGTTTCGGCCCGAATCACCGAGCGCGACGAAGAGCGTGCCAGTGTGGGGGTGGTCGCGCTCTATGCCCAGCCCGACACCACCTTCTACCGCCTGCCGCTCGAACATCTGCGCGATCTGGGGCGCGAGATCGGCGGCCGGATCAGCGCCTGCCTGCGTCCGCGCGACACGGTGTTCCAGGTGGATGGCAAGGAGTGGCTCATCTCTCTGCCCGGCGTGGCGAGCGCTGGGGTGTTGACGCTCGCCATGCTCAAGCTCGAGCGCGCCTTCTCCGAGCACCCGGTGCGGCTCGATGGCGTGGCCTTGCCCCTGCGCGTGGTGTGCGGGGCTGCACTCTCCCCCGACCATGGGCGCGACGCTTTCCATCTCGTTCAGTCCGCCCGGATAGCGGGGCTCGTCGCCGGTCGATCGGATCGGACGAATCTGGTCTACGAGGCCTCGATGGAGCGCAGTGCGCCCACCTGCGCGACACTCGAGCGCGAGCTGCGTGAAGCCTTCGCCGGCGGACATGAACCTGAGCTGCACCTTCAGCCCAAGCTCCATGTCGCGAGCGGTCAGTGCCGTGGAGCGGAGGGCCTGCTGCGCTGGAAGGGCAGCGATGGCGTGTGGGTACCGCCGCCGGTGGTCATCGGTCTGATCGACCGTTTCGGCATGCGTCATCGCTTCAATCGCTGGCTGTTTCACCGCGCGGCCCAGATCATGAGCGAGTTGCGTGCGGAAGGGTTTGCGCTGGACCTGTCGATCAACCTCTCGGCGACGGATCTTTACGATGCCGAAGTTCCCGACCTCATCCGGCAGGCACTGGAAACCTGGCGGGTTCCCGCCGAGGGGCTGGTTCTGGAGATTACCGAGACGAGCATGGTCGACGAGAGCGCCGGGGCCAACGTGACCCGCGTGTTCCAACGCCTGCGCGAACTGGGGGTGAATTTTTCCATCGACGACTTCGGTACCGGTTTCTCCGGCATGAGCCGCCTCAGGTACTTCGCGGTGCAGGAGGTGAAGATCGACCGCAGCTTCGTCACCGATCTCGCGACCTCGCCGCGCGATCGCGAGATTGCCTCCTCCATCGTCGATCTTTCGCATCGCCTGGGAATCGTCGTCACTGCCGAAGGTGTCGAGAATGCGCAGACGGCAGCCCTGCTGGCGGAACTCGGCTGCGACCATCTTCAGGGTTTCCACTTCTCGCGCGCGATCCCCCTGCCCGAGTTCGTGCGCTGGCTGCAGGATCGTGTCGGCGCCGCGCCGATGATCGCGAAATTGCCGAATGACTGATCGAGATCAAGTCCGAAGGGGTGTCGTGCATTAGAATACCGCCACATATCCGCCACATATCCGCACGACAGCCCTCATGCAACGCTCCCGCCAACGCCTCTTCGCCTGGGTCGCGATCTTCGCGATGATGCTCAGCGCGCTGGCGCCGGCGATCAGTCGTGCCATGGGGCCGGACGAGAATGGCCGGTATTTCGTCCAGGTCTGCTCGGCGGCGGGTATCGAGTGGGTCGCCGTGAGTGCGGCAGAGGCCGAGTTCTACGCCGACGTGGAAACGCGCGACGATGGAACGTCCGGAAAAGGCGGCGGCCTGTCGCTCGATCAATGTCCCTACTGCTCCGCCGCCTACACCACGACGCTGCTGCCGACCCCGGCTTCTCCCGAGGTCTTCTCCGTTCGCGGCGGTGAAGTTCTTCCCACGCTTTTCCTCGTCTCTCCGCGCCCCCTCTTCGTGTGGGCGTCTTCTCATCCGCGCGCGCCGCCTGCGCATGCGTGATCGAGCGGCTGCCTGAGCGCATCGCGCCCGGGCAGCCCCCACGTCTTACCCCTGGAAGCACCACCCCTTCGACGTCAGGCACGGCACGTCGCCCGTTTTGGGCGCACTTTGGTCCGAGCTCAGTCGCGCCACGTCCGCAGTTGCGGACGGTACGCCGTGACGCGTCCTGCCTGACGAGTTTTTTGCGCCCGGAGAGCAATGATGAGAAAGCCCCTGACGGCTGCGCTGCTGCTGGCGGCCAGCCTTTCGGTCAGCGCGCAGCAACTGACCGTGACCGAACCCTGGGTCCGTGCCACGGTGCCCCAGCAGAAGGCCACCGGCGCCTTCATGCACCTCAGATCCGATGCCGATGTCCGCCTTGTGGCCGCGGAATCGCCCGTTGCGGGCGTGGTCGAGATCCACGAGATGTCCATGCAGAACGATGTCATGAAGATGAGCCCCATCTCCGGCCTCGATCTGCCCGCCGGACAGGACGTCGAACTCAAGCCCGGGGGCTACCACGTCATGCTGATGGACCTCCGGCAGCAGGTGAAGGTGGGCGATGAGGTACCGCTACGCCTGGTCATCGAACGCCGCGACGGCAGCCGCGAATCCGTGGACGTCGTGGCCCCGGCCCGCCCGCTCAATGCCCGCATGCAGATGAAGCACTGATGCTTCGCCCAGCGCGTCGCCCGCTTGGCGAGTCGACGTCGGTGCATCGCGTGCATCGACCTTTTTCCGCTGTGTGCCGATGGCACGCCGCACCACCTGGCATTTTCACGCAGTTTTAGTCATCACTAGGAAAACGACATGAAGAAGACCTTCAAACGCCTGCCGCTCGCAATTGCCGTGTCGATGGCGATTCCGGCGCTCGCGCTTGCCCAGGAAGCGCGCCTGGATAGCGTGGTCGTCACGGCGCCGACCATGGACATGCCGCTGACCGTCACCACCGACCCCAAGGCGCCTCGCCAGCCGCTACCGGCGCACGACGGGGCAGATCTGCTCAAGAGCGTTCCGGGCTTTTCGGTGATTCGCAAGGGGGGCGCGGATGGTGATCCTGTGTTCCGGGGCATGTCGGGCTCGCGCCTGAGCATCCTGCAGGACGGCCAGGAGGTTCATGGCGGCTGTGGCGGACGCATGGACCCGCCCACCGCCTATGTCTACCCCGAGTCCTATGATCGCGTAACGGTGCTCAAGGGGCCGCAGACGGTGCTCTATAGCGCCGGCAGCTCGGCCGCGGTCGTGCTCTTCGAGCGCGACATCGAGCGCATGATGCAGCCCGGCTGGAGCATGAACGGCAGCCTCACCTTCGGCAGCTGGGGCCGCAACGACCAGGTCTTCGATGCGAAGGCGGGCAACCCCGACTTCTACGCGCGCATAGGCGCCACCCGTTCCGACAGCGACAACTACGAGGACGGTGACGGCAAGAAGGTGCATTCCTTCTACACCCGCTGGAGCACGACCGGCGCAATCGGCTGGACCCCGGACGACAACACCCAGCTCGAGCTCAACTTCGGGCGCAGCGATGGCGAAGCCGCGTACGCCGACCGCGGCATGGACGGCACCAAGTTCGAGCGCGAGCATGTCGGTGTGAAGTTCGACAAGCGCAACCTCTCGCCGCTGGTACAGCGCATCGAGGCCAATGTCTATTACAGCTACATTGACCATGTGATGGACAACTTCAGCCTGCGACGGAAGCCGCCGGCGGCGCCGTTCTCGGTCAACAATCCTGACCGCGAAACGAAGGGCGCCCGCTTCGTCGCAACGCTCACCCCGGCCGATCAGTGGATGTTGAAGCTCGGGGCGGACTACAAGGACGACATGCATACGCTGCGTGCGATGCAGGGCGCCACGCCGCCCGCATACGCCAGTGCCGCCCGCAACAAGGATCTCGGTTTCGAGCGCTATGGATTGTTCGGTGAGGGAACGTATTCCCTCGATGACATGCGCCGTGTCGTCGCAGGCCTCCGGTTCGACCAGCATGAGGGTACGGACTATCGGCGCGCGATCAAGGACGTGGCCGCTGGAAACATGCTCAACACCTCGCCAAACGCCTTTGCCAATCAGAGCCGTGAAGAGAATCTGACGAGCGGCTTCCTGCGCTATGAAAATGATTACGCGGGCGGAGCGGGGACGTGGTATGCCGGACTGGGCTATGTCGAGCGCTTCCCCGACTTCTGGGAGATGATGCGCGCTACGCCGATCTCGGGCACCTCGAACAGCGTGGCCGATGCTCGCGACTTCGGCAATCTCGACTACGAGAAGACGACGCAGCTGGACATCGGCGCGAACTGGGCCGTCGGGGCGGTGAGTGCTTCCGTTGCCGGCTTCTACAGCAAGGTCGATGACTACATGCTGCTGCGCTGGTGGCAGGTGGGCTCGACCGCGGTCGCCGACGTGCGCAATGTCGATGCGACGCTCTACGGCGCAGAAGCGGATGTCACGTGGCGTTTTGCGACGAATTGGAGTGCGACCGGCACCTTGGCATGGGTGCACGGCAAGAACGACACGGATGGCAAAGCGCTCGCCCAACAGCCGCCGCTCGAAGGTCGCCTGGCAGTCGAATACAACGATGGCAGCTTCTCGTACGGTGGTCTGCTTCGTCTGGTTGCCAAGCAGGATCGTGTCGATGTCGGCTCGGGTAGCATCGTTGCAGGAGGTAAGGACCTCGGTCCGACTTCTGGCTTTGCCACCTTGGCGCTGAATGCCGGATGGCGGCCGAACAAGGCGACCTTGCTCACCGTGGGGGTGGATAACGTCTTCGATCGCACCTATAGCGAGCACTTGTCGCAGGGCAGTGCCGCGATTTCGGGATACGAAGTCGCGGTTAACGAGATCATCAACGAGCCTGGCCGGACGTTCTGGCTGAAGGCTCAGATTGCACTTGACTGACGTGCGTCGCGGCTGAGGCCGCAGGGCGGGCGTGTGCGGGGGGACGGCTCTGCCGTGACGCACATGCTCGCCTGACAAGGCGCATCGTCCCGGAGGGGAACGGGATGAATACTGGATTGAAACGCTCTTACGAGCTGGGCCAGTTCGACTGCGGGTCGTGCACGGCCAGCGGGACATCATCGTGCGGCGCGCTCGCCGCACTGATTTCGGCAGCCGGAATGCTGTCATTCAAATCATATGTCTTCGAGCCAGGGGCTGCGCTGATGCAGCGCGGAGCGCCTGCGCTCGGCGTTCACTTCGTGGTTTCGGGTGCAGTGAAGCTTGTGTGCGAGGACTTTGTTGGCAAGGAGCGCATCGTGCGCATTGTCCAGGACGGCGGAATCATCGGCCTGGAGGCCCTCACGGAGAGCAGGACGCGGCACGTTGCGCTTGCGCTGGACGAGGTCCGCACCTGCTGGATCGACGCGGTCAGGCTCCGGGATAGCCTGCAGCGCGTGCCGGAACTCCAACTGACGCTGCTACGCCAGATGCAGGCGGCCCTGCACGAGGCGGAGTCCTGGATCTCGGATCTGGCCAGTGGCACGGTGCCTGCGCGCGTGCGTCTGGCGCGGCTGCTGTTGCGCCTGCGTCTAGGCGGTGAGAATCGGGTGCGGCGGCTGAACCTGAGCGATGTGGGGGCCATTCTGGGGCAGACGCCCGAAACCGTATGCAGGGCGCTGAAGACCTTCACCCGCGACAAGGTGCTGGTGCCGCAAGGGGGGGGTATCGGTCAGCGCTTCTATCTGGCCGACATCGAGGCACTTCATTTGATCGCGCGAGATGGCGCGCCTGAGGTGGCGCGGGTCGAACCGGTCAAGCCGCCCTGTGCCGAGGGTGGCAAGCGCTGTCCGAAGTGCGCTACATGCGACCGCCAACCGACAGCGAACTGCATGGCGCAGGCGGCGGCCGCAAGCGATGTGCCGGCAGAGGCATGGAGTTGATCGCGGGCGGAAGTGCGACGCGGTCATTGCAGGGCAACCCGCGAACCGGGTTGCCCTGCGGTGGAGGCTTGCGGTGGTGCGTTGGGCGTGCGGGCCTCGTGTCCGCAAGCGCCTGAAAGCACGAGGGCGCCCGGGCCGTGTGGCGGGGCGCCCCTGCTTTTGCAGCGTGGCCTGTCGCGCGAGATTACTTCTTGCGCATCGGCGGCAGGTCGGTGCAACTGCCGTGCGCCACTTCGGCTGCCATGCCCACCGTCTCGCCCAGGGTCGGGTGAGGGTGGATGGTCTTGCCGATGTCGACCGCGTCGGCGCCCATCTCGATCGCCAGGCAGACCTCGCCGATCATGTCGCCAGCCGACGGGCCGACGATGGTGCCGCCGATGACGCGGTGGGTCTCGGCATCGAAGATCAGCTTGGTGAAGCCGTAGTCGGCACCGTTGGCGATGGCGCGGCCGGATGCCGCCCACGGGAACTTGGCGGTCTCGACCTTCTTGCCTTCTGCCTTGGCCTGCGCCTCGGTGTAGCCGACCCAGGCCACTTCCGGATGGGTGTAGGCCACGCCCGGAATCACCGTGGCGTCGAAGGCCGCCTTGTGGCCAGCGGCGACCTCCGCCGCGACGTGCGCCTCATGGACCGCCTTGTGGGCGAGCATGGGCTGGCCGACGATGTCGCCGATGGCGAAGATGTGCGGCACGTTGGTGCGCATCTGCGCATCCACCGGGATGAAGCCGCGCTCGCCGACGATGACGCCCGCCTTGTCGGCGCCGATCTTCTTGCCGTTGGGCGCGCGACCGGCCGACTGCAGGATCATGTCGTACTTGACCGGCTCGGTCGGTGCGCCTTCGCCTTCGAACTTGACCCACAGACCGTCGTCCTTCGCCTCGACGGCGACGGTCTTGGTCTTCAACATGACCTTGTCGAAGCGGTGGGCGTTCTGCTTCTCCCACACCTTCACCGCGTCGCGGTCCGGCCCCTGCATCAGGCCGTCCATCATCTCGACCACGTCGATGCGCGCGCCCAGCGTGGAATACACCGTGGCCATTTCCAGGCCGATGATGCCGCCGCCGATGACCAGCATCTTGCCCGGCACCTGCCGCAGTTCCAGCGCGCCGGTGGAGTCGACGATGCGCGGGTCCTTCGGGATGAAGGGCAGATGCACGGCGGCCGAGCCCGCGGCGATGATGCACTGCTTGAACTTCACCACCTTCTTGGCGCCGGTCTTGTCCTGGCTGGTGCCGGTGGTTTCCTCGACCTCGAGGTGATGCGGGTCGAGGAAGTGGCCGTAACCGCGGATGACGTCGACCTTGCGTGCCTTGGCCATGCCGGAGAGGCCGCCGGTAAGCTTGCCGATGACGCCGTCCTTGTGCTTCCTGAGCGCGTCGACGTCCACCGTGGGCTTGGCGAACTTGATGCCGGCGGTGTCGACGTGCTCGGCTTCCTCGATGACCGCGGCGACGTGCAGCAGCGCCTTGGACGGGATGCAGCCGACGTTCAGGCACACGCCACCCAGCGTTGCGTATCGCTCGATGATTGCGGTCTTGAGGCCGAGGTCGGCGGCGCGGAAGGCCGCCGAGTAACCGCCGGGGCCGGCGCCGAGCACGACCATGTCGTACTCGATATCGGCGCTGCCGCTGTGCGCGGCGGCGGCAGGCGCAGCGACCGGAGCCGCGGCGGGTGCAGTCGTGGGCGCGGCTGCGGCGGCGGCCGGGGCCGCTGCTGCAGCACCTGCAGCCTCAAGCTTCAGCAGCACCGTGCCCTCGGCGACTTTGTCGCCGACCGCGACCAGCACTTCCCTGACCACGCCGGCGGCCGAGGATGGCACGTCCATCGTTGCCTTGTCGGATTCGAGCGTGCAGATCGCGTCGTCGACCTTGATGCTGTCGCCGACCTTCACGAACAGCTCGATAACCGGCACCGAATCGAAATCGCCGATGTCCGGAACCTTCACTTCAACTGGGCTCATGGCGATCTCCTTACAGCATCACGCGGCGGAAATCCGCCAGCAGTTGCGCGAGGTACACGTTGAAGCGGGTGGCCAGCGCACCGTCGATGACGCGGTGGTCCGCAGTCAGCGACATCGGCAGCGTCAGGCGCGGCACGAACTGCTTGCCGTCCCACACCGGCTTCATCACCGACTTGTTGACGCCGAGGATGGCGACTTCCGGCGCATTGACGATGGGGGCGAAGTAGGTGCCACCAATGCCGCCCAGCGAGCTGATCGTGAAGCAGGCGCCGGACATGTCGGCCGGGCCGAGCTTGCCGTCGCGCGCCTTCTTGGCCAGCGCGCCGGTCTCAGAAGCAATCTCGAACACGCTCTTCTTGTCGGCGTCCTTCACCACCGGCACGACCAGGCCGTTGGGGGTGTCGGCCGCGAAGGCGATGTTGAAGTACTTCTTGTAGACCAGATTGTCGCCGTCGAGCGAGGTGTTGAACTCGGGGAATTCCTGCAGCGCGCGTACCGAGGCCTTGATGATGAAGGCGAGCATGGTGAGCTTCTTGCCCGACTTCTCGTACTCCTTGTTCATCTGCACCCGGAAGGCTTCCAGGTCGGTGATGTCGGCATCCTCGTGGTAGGTCACCGCCGGGATCATCACCCAGTTGCGGGCGAGGTTCTGGCCGGAGATCTTCTTGATGCGCGACAGCGGCTTGACCTCGACCTCGCCGAACTTGGCGAAGTCGACCTTCGGCCACGGCAGCAGGTCCAGACCGCCGCCCAAGGAAGCACCCGCGGCAGCCGCCGGGGTCTTGCCCGGGACCACGCCAGTTGTCATCGCGCCCTTGATGAAGGCAGCGACGTCTTCCTTGAGGATGCGGCCCTTCGGACCGGTGGCCTTGACCTGACCCAGATCGACGCCCAGTTCGCGGGCAAACGCGCGCACCGAGGGGCTGGCGTGCACCTTGCCGCCTACCTTGACGGCGGACGGCGCGGCAGCCGGCATCGCCGCCGGGGCGCTGGCGGCGGGACCACCGTCGGCCAGCGGGGCGGGCGAGGGTGCGGCGGCCGGGGCTGCTGCGGCAGCGGCAGGGGCGACCGGAACGGCGGCCACGGCAGCGCCTGCGGCCTCGACCTTCAACAGCACGCTGCCTTCGCCGACCTTGTCGCCGACCTTGACCAGCACTTCCTTGACGACCCCCGCCGCGGACGAGGGTACGTCCATCGTCGCCTTGTCGGACTCCAGGGTGGCGATGGCGTCATCGACCTTGATGGTGTCGCCGACCTTCACGAACAGTTCGATGACGGGTACGGCGTCGAAGTCGCCGATGTCCGGCACCTTCACGTCGACCACGCCACCGGCGGCGACAGCGGGGGCAGCCGCCGGGACAGGTGCGGCGGCAACCGCAGGCGCCGCGGCCGGCGCAGGTGCAGCGGCAGCCGGTGCCGGGGCTGCAGCGGCAGCGCCCGACGCCTCGACCTTGATCAGCACCGTGCCTTCGGCCACCTTGTCGCCGATGCCGACCAGGATCTCCTTGACCACGCCGGCGGCCGAGGAGGGCACGTCCATCGTGGCCTTGTCCGATTCCAGCGTCGCAATCGCGTCATCGACGGCGATGGTGTCGCCGACCTTCACGAACAGCTCGATCACCGGCACGGCGTCGAAGTCGCCGATGTCCGGAACCTTCACTTCAATGAGTTGGCTCATGTTCTTGACTCCTTGCTCAGACCGACAGCGGGTTCGGCTTGGACGGGTCGAGCTTGTACTTGACCATCGCTGCGGCCACCTTGTCGCGGGCGATCGCGCCCTCGTCGGCCAGTGCCTTGAGCGCAGCCAGTGTGACCCAGTGGCGATCCACCTCGAAGAAGTGGCGCAGTTGCTCGCGGGTGTCGGAGCGGCCGAAACCGTCGGTGCCCAGCGTTACGTAGTTGCGGTCGAGCTGCGAGCGGATCTGCTCGGGGAACATGCGGATGTAGTCGGTGGCGGCGACGATCGGGCCCTCGAAGCCGGCGAGCTTCTGCTGAACGTGGCTCTTGCGGGGCTCTTCCATCGGGTGCAGCAGGTTCCAGCGCTCGATCTCGTGGCCGTCGCGAGCCAGTTCGTTGAAGCTGGGTGCCCCCCAGATGTCGGACTCCACGCCCCAGTCCGTCTTGAGCAATTCGGCAGCAGCGATCACCTCGCGGAAGATCGTGCCCGAACCCATCAGCTGCACGCGCGGGGCCTTGGCCTCGGCACCCTTGCGGAACAGGTACAGGCCCTTGAGGATGTCGCTCTCGGCGCCGGCCGGCATCTCGGGATGTTCGTAGTTCTCGTTCATCACCGTGATGTAGTAGTACACGTCCTCCTGTTCGGCGAACATGCGGCGCAGGCCGTCCTGCACGATCACCGCGACTTCGTACTGGAAGGCGGGGTCGTAGCTGATGCAGTTGGGGATCATGTTGGCCATGATCAGGCTGTGGCCGTCCTCGTGCTGCAGGCCTTCGCCATTCAGCGTGGTGCGCCCGGCGGTGCCGCCGATCATGAAGCCGCGGGTACGCTGGTCGGCCGCCGCCCAGCACAGGTCCATCGTGCGCTGCAGGCCGAACATCGAATAGAAGATGTAGAAGGGGATCATCTGCACGTTGTGCACGCTGTAGGCCGTGCCCGCAGCGATCCAGTCGGCCATCGCGCCGGCTTCGTTGATGCCTTCCTGCAGGACCTGGCCGGTCTTGCTCTCCTTGTAGAACATGAGCTGGTCATGGTCTTCGGGCACGTAGTTCTGGCCTTCCTGGTTCCAGATGCCGTACTGGCGGAACATGCCCTCCATGCCGAAGGTGCGGCTCTCGTCGGGCACGATCGGCACGACGTGCTTGCCGATCTGCTTGTCCTTGAGCAGCGTATTCATGATGCGCACCACTGCCATCGTGGTGGAGAGTTCGCGGCCTTCGCCCGAGGCCTTGAGCAGTGCGGCGAAGGCGTCCAGCCCCGGCACGGCCAGCGGCGCAGCCTTGGTGCGGCGCTGCGGCAGGAAGCCGCCGAGATCCATGCGGTGCTTGAGCAGATACTTGTATTCGGCCGAGTCCTCGGCGAACTTCAGGTAGGGCAGCTCCTCGAGCTGGTCGTCGGGCACCGGCAAGCCAAAGCGATCGCGGAAGCGGCGGATCGCGTCGATGTCCATCTTCTTCTGCTGGTGCGAGATGTTCATCGCCTCGCCCGCCTGGCCCATGCCGAAGCCCTTGATGGTCTTGGCGAGGATCAGCGTGGGCTGGCCCCTGTGCTCGCTTGCGGCCTTGTAGGCGGCGAAGATCTTGAACAGGTCGTGGCCGCCGCGGTTGAGCTGCCACACCTGGTCGTCGGTCCAGTCGGCCACCAGCGCCTTCAGCTCCGGCGTGTTGAAGAAGTGCTCGCGTACGTAGGCGCCGTCCTTGGCCTTGAAGGTCTGATACTCGCCGTCGCAGGCGTTCATCATGCGCTGCTTGAGGATGCCCTTCTTGTCGCGGGCGAACAGCGCATCCCAGGCCGTGCCCCAGATGACCTTGATGACGTTCCAGCCCGCGCCACGGAACTCGGATTCGAGTTCCTGGATGATCTTGCCGTTGCCGCGCACCGGACCGTCCAGGCGCTGCAGGTTGCAGTTGATGACGAACACCAGGTTGTCCAGCTTCTCGCGCGCGGCCATGCCGATGGCGCCGAGCGACTCGACCTCGTCGGTCTCGCCGTCACCGAGGAAGGCCCACACCTTGCGTTGCTCGGCGCGGGCGGCGTCGATCATGCCGCGGCTGGCCATGTACTTCATGAAGCGCGCCTGGTAGATCGCGCACAGCGGGCCGAGACCCATCGACACGGTCGGGAACTGCCAGAAGTCTGGCATCAGCCAGGGGTGCGGGTAGGACGAGATGCCCTTGCCGCCCACTTCCTGGCGGAAATTGTCCATCTGCTCCTCGGAAAGGCGGCCGAGCATGTAGGCGCGCGCATAGACGCCGGGGACCGAGTGGCCCTGGAAGAAGATCATGTCGCCGTCGTGCTGCTCGGAGGGTGCATGCCAGAAGTGCGAGAAACCCACGTCGTAGAGCGCAGCTGCCGAAGCGAAGGAGGCGATATGACCGCCGACGTTGGTGTTCTTGTTCGCCCGCACCACCATCGCCATTGCGTTCCAGCGGATGTAGGAGTGGATCTTGATCTCCATGTCCGGGTCGCCCGGGTAGGGCGGCTGCTGCTCGGCGGGAATGGTGTTGATGTATTCGGTGTTGGCCGAGTAGGGGATGTTCACGCCTTCCTGGCGTGCGGTGGCGATCAGGTTCTCGATCAGATAGTGAGCACGCTCGGGGCCTTCGTGTTCGACGACGGCGGCGAGGGCTTCCAGCCACTCCTGCGTTTCCTGCGCATCCGTGTCGGCTTGCGGGAGAACGTTGCTGATTCCGGTCATGGTTTGTCTCCTCATGACGTTCAGTGAAGGATGCCTGCCCGGTAGGGCGGACGTTTTCTTGCTTGCAGGCGCGACCATGCCGACGGCTGCACGGCCAACTTTTCGAAATATAAAACGTGTTTTCGCATTGTGCAATCACTTTTCGTGGAGCGCAAAATGCACGTGTCTGCCGCGCATGCGCTCAAGGGGGCGGGTTGTCCTCCACGATGGCCTCGCGTGCAAAAACGACCTGCCCGTTGCGGATCTCGCCAAGGTGGATCTGGCGCGGGGCGTTCAGGGTTTCGTGGTTGTCCGGCGAGTAGGGGCGGCGGTAGGTCATGATTACGCCCTCCACCGCGGCCTCGAGGCTCTCCAGTGCCTCACGGATGCGCGGGCCCTCGGTGCTGTCGGCCTGGCGGATGGCAGCGGCGAGCAGGAGCATGGAGTCGTAACCCTGCGCTGCCGCCGGGGGTACTGGGATGCGCGAGGTGCCTGTGAGCCCTTTCCAAGCGTCGAGGAAGGCGGCTTGACGCGGGTTGCGCGCGACCTGGATGAAGGTCTGCGGCATGCGTGCGCCCTCGGCATTGGGGCCGGCGCTTTCGATGAAGTTGGACATCGCAAGCGTCCAGCTGCCGATGATCGGCACCGCCCAGCCCATGCGCGCACGCTCATTGGCGATGTGCGCCAGCTCTGGGCCGATGCCGTAGGTGAGCAAGGCCTGTGCGCCGGCGGTGCGGGCGCGCTCGAGCAGTGGCCGCATGTCGGTCTGGCGTAGCTGGAAGCGCTCGACCGAGACCGGTGCGATCCCGCGACGCCCGATCGCCTGCTCGAGGTCGTCCTTGCCCAGCACGCCATAGTTGGTGGCGTCGTGCAGGATGGCCAGACGAGTGAGCCCGCGTCGGTCCATGGCCTCCTCCACGACCACCTCGGCCTGCAGGGTGTCATTGGCCGAGACACGGAAGACATAGTTCTCCGGAAACGCCGGTGGCTGGAATTGGCGAGTGATCAGCGAGCCGGTGGCGACCGAGGTGATCACGGGAATGCGTGCGGTCTGATAGTGACGCTGACTGGCAAGCGCGACCCCGGTGTTGACGATGCCGAGGCCCGCCACCACGCGCTCGCGATTGACGAAGTCGCGCACGATGAGGGCCCCGAGCTCGTTGCTGGCTTCGTCGTCACGCTCGACGAGTTCCACGTAGCGACCGAGCACGCCGCCGTTCGCATTGATCTCCGCCGCCGCAATGCGTATGCCGTTGCGCATCGACAGGCCCATGGGTGAGGAAGGTCCCGAAAACGGACCGGATACCCCGATGCGCAGCCTCGCGCGCTGGGTGGTGCTCGCCGGGCGTTGCCAGCCGCTCATGTCGGGCGCCTGTGCCGATGCTGCCTGGACCGCCGCGCAGGGCGCGAGAAGCAGCATGCGGAGGAGGGCGCGCCGACGCGGCGCAAAGTGCGCGTTCATGGCCTCACTGTAGGCAGGGGCGCGGGCATCGACAACTTGGCGAAAACCCCGACGGTCGAACCGGGAGGCCTCTCCCGGGCATGACGAAAGGATGGCGCGTTAGGGTTACACCGGATGACGGCAGGCACGCCGGATCGACCAGAATCCGGCACCCGACCTTCGGTGGCCCCGTCGCTGCAATCCGCCCATGCAATCGCCAGCATCCTCCCCGGCCGCGCCGCCACGCTGGTACTGGGCCGTTCCCCATATTGCCCTCGCCCTGTTCGCGGTTTCCATGCTTGCGCTGGTCGCGCTGCTGCAATCGCGCGAAACCGGCATCGAACGCGAGGCCCTCGCGCGCGACCTGCAATGGACCGAGCAGTCCGTGCGCCGGACCATGCTCGGCACCGAGGAGTTCCTCGTCCAGCTCGCGCGTGACCTGTCGGCCGGTACGCTCGATCACGATGCCTTCCAGTTGCGCGCCAACGAGCACCTCGCGCTGAATCCGGCACTCACGAACATCGTCTGGGTGGGGCGCGATCAGATCGTCCGCTGGTCGGCACCCTTCGATACCCAGGACTGGCTGGCCGGTGAGCGTCTCGGTGACGCCCATGTACAGGGCTTCCAGCAGAGCGCGCTGTCCTTTCGGTTAGCGTACGGGCGCCCGCATGTGCGCGAAGGGCTGGGCGCGGAGCTCGAGGCGTTCGCACCCGTCCAGCGCCAGGGCGAGTTGCTGGGTGTGATCCTCGCGGTCTACTCGGTCGAGCGCATGGTCACTCGGCTGGTGCCCGACTGGTTCGCGGAGAAATACCGCCTTGCGGTCGTCGATGCGGAGGGGGAGGTGCTGGCTCTGAGTTCGGCGCTTCCGGCGCAAGACCGCCACATCGCACTGGAACTTCCGCTTGCGCCGCCGGGCAACGGCATGGCGCTCCAGGCAATGGCCTTTCCCGCCGGCGGTACGGCTGCGCGGGTGCTGCCGCCGGTCCTCATCGTCGGCTTGTCGATGCTGGTGCTGTGGAGTCTGTGGATGCTGCGCAGACATGTCCTGCGCCGCGTGCAGGTGGAGAAGGAGCGCGACCGCCTGTTCAATCTTTCGCTCGACATGCTATGCGTGGTCGATCTGGAAGGTCGTTTCCGGCGCTGCAACCCCGCCTTCGAGCGGGTGCTCGGCCACGACCCGCAGACGCTGCCCGGGCGCGCCTTGATCGATCACGTTCACCCGGAAGACGTGGCGCAGACACTCGGCATGTTGCGGCGACTGATGGATGGTGAGCCGGTCAACTTCGAGAACCGCTGCCGCTGTGCGGACGGCAGCTACAAGTGGCTGGTGTGGAGCATCAACCCGGTGCGTGATGAGGGGCTGGTGTATGCCGTCGCGCACGACATCACCGGACGCAAGGCGACCGAAGACGCGCTGCGCGCGGAGTCGGCCTTTCGTAAGGCGATGGAGGACTCGGTCATCACTGGCCTGCGTGCCATCGACCTGAGTGGGCGCATCATCTATGCCAACACGGCCTTCTGCCGCATGCTCGGCTTCGAGGAGTCGGAGCTGATCGGGGCCGAGCCCCCGTTTCCGTACTGGCCGGAGGAGCAGCGCGAGGTCTGCGAGCGCAACCTGGCGCTGACGCTGTCGGGCCAGGCGCCGCGCAGCGGCTTCGAGATGCGCATCCGGCGCAAGAACGGGGAGCGCTTCGATGCCCGCTTCTATCTTTCGCCCCTGATCGACCTGACCGGGCGCCAGACCGGCTGGATGGCTTCGATCACCGACATTACCGAACCCAAGCGCGTGCGCGCAGCCCTCGAAGCCGCGCACGAGCGCTTCGAGGCGGTGCTGGACGGACTCGATGCAGCCGTGTTCGTGGCCGATGCGCGCACGGACGAGATCCTCTTCGCCAACCTCGCCTTCAAGCGCATCCACGGCTTTGATGCCGTGGGGCGCACCGTTCCCGGTGTGGGCGTGCCCCAGCCCGAGCGGGGCGACTATCGCGCTGACCCGCGCGCACTGGCGCAGGCCGATGTGCCGCGCGAGCTTTTCGATGGCGAGCTGCAGCATCCGCTTTCGGGGCGCTGGTACCACGTGCGCGAGCGCGCGACACGCTGGGTGGACGGTCGTGTGGTGCGCATGGGCATCGCCACCGACATCACCGACCGCAAGCAGACCGCAGAGCTGGCGCGCCAGCAGCAGGAGCGGCTGCAGCGCACCGCCCGACTGATCACCATGGGCGAGATGGCGTCCACGCTGGCGCACGAGCTCAATCAGCCGCTGTCCGCGATCGCAAACTACTGCTCCGGCTCGGTAACGCGCCTGCAGTCGGGCAAGGCCCGGCCGGAAGACGTACTGGCGGCCATGCAGAAGGCCGCAGCCCAGGCCGAGCGCGCGGGCAGGATCATCCGCAGCGTGCGCGAGTTCGTGAAGAAGAGCGAGCCGCGGCGTGCACCGCTGGACATGGGTGAGGTGCTCGAGGATGCGCTGGGCTTTGCCGACATCGACGCCCGACGCACCGGTACGCGCATCCAGACCGAGATCGAACCCGGCCTTCCGCCCGCCTTCGCTGATCGCGTCATGATCGAGCAGGTGCTGCTCAACCTGATCCGCAACGGGATCGATGCGATGCTCGATACCCCCAGGGCGCAGCGGGTGCTCGTCATCCGCGTGCGTGAGTTCGGACCCGCGGCGCTGGAGGTGGCCGTTGTAGATCGCGGGCACGGTATCGGGGAGGAGGGGCGGCGGCAGCTATTCACCCCCTTCTACACCACCAAGGTCGATGGCATGGGCATGGGGCTGAACATCTGCCGCTCGATCGTGGAGTTCCACAATGGGCGACTGATTGTCGACGCGAACCCCGAAGGCGGTACCATATTCGCGTTTACCCTGCCGACGGAGGCTTCCAGTGAGCGGATTGCCCGCAGCGCCTGATCAGATCGTTCATGTCGTCGATGACGACGAAGCCCTTCGCGACTCTCTCGTCTGGATGCTGGAGGCAAACGGCTACACGGTTGCGGCGCATGCGTCGGCCGATTCCTTCCTCGTCGGGCTGACGGACGGCATGACCGGTTGCGTGCTGCTCGACGTGCGGATGCCGGGCATGAGTGGGCTCGAACTGTTCGAGGAGCTGCAGCGACGACGCTGCGGGCTGCCGGTGGTCTTCATCACCGGCCACGGCGATGTGCCGATGGCCGTTTCGGCGCTCAAGCAGGGTGCGGTCGACTTCATCGAGAAACCCTTCGGCGAACAGGACATGCTGCGCCTGGTCGAACAGTGCCTGAAGCTCGAAAGCGAAACGCGCGGGAAGCGGCAGCAGGAGGCGGAAACCGCGCGCCGGCTCGCGCAGCTCACGCAGCGCGAGCGCGAGGTGCTAGACCTGATCATCGTCGGCAAGCTCAACAAGCAGATCGCCGATGTTCTGGGCATCAGCATCAAGACGGTCGAGGTACATCGCGCGCGCGTCATGGAGAAGATGGGCGCGCACTCGCTGGCCGAACTGGTGCAGAACATCGTTTCACTCGAACCGGGCGCCGTGGTGCGCTGACCTGCCGCAGAGGGCGCCTGGGTACTGCGCTGACGGGCGTGCCCGCCAGCGTGCGCGCACGCTGTCACGGGCGCGTTTCCGGCCCTGTCCGTGCGGTGCCCTGTGCACCGCCCCAACAACACAAGATTCAGAATGACCGGAATCAACGCTCTCTTCCTCCTCACCGGCCTGCTGCTGTTCATCAGCGTGCTGGCCAGCACGATCTCGGCGCGGCTCGGCTTGCCGCTGCTGCTGCTGTTCCTCGGCGTCGGCATGCTGGCCGGCAGCGACGGGCCGGGCGGCATCGTATTCGAGGACTTCTTCTTCGCCTCCATGATCGGCCAGGCAGCGCTGTCGGTGATCCTTCTCGATGGCGGCCTGCGCACGCGGGTGAGCAGCTTCCGGGTCGGCCTCAAGCCTGCAGCAGTACTGGCCACCTGGGGCGTGGTGGGCACGGCCGGGCTGCTGGGCATCTTCGCCACCTGGCTGCTCGACGTCGACTGGCGGCTCGGTTTGCTGCTGGCGGCCATCGTGGGGTCGACCGACGCGGCGGCGGTGTTCGCCCTGTTGCGCAACAGCGGCGTGCGCCTGAACCAGCGCGTGCAGGCCACGCTCGAGATCGAGTCCGGCGCGAACGACCCGATGGCCATCCTGCTCGTCACGGCGCTCGTCGGTGCGCTGCTGCAGCCAGAGACGGCGAGCGTGAAGGACTTCGTATGGATGCTGGTCAGCCAGCTTGGCCTCGGCGCACTGCTCGGGCTTGCGGGGGGCTGGGTGCTGTCGCGACTGATGGCGCGGCTGAAGCTGCCCGAAGGCCTGTATGCGCTGCTGATCCTTTCCGGTGGAACGCTGGTCTTTGCTGCCACCAATCTGCTCAACGGCAGCGGCTTTCTGGCGGTGTATCTGGCCGGGGTGGTGGTCGGCAACCGGCGCTCGCATGCGACGGAGCACGTGCTGCGCGTCATGGACGGCCTGGCCTGGCTGGCGCAGGCGGGCATGTTCGTGGTGCTGGGCCTGCTGGTGACGCCGTCCCAGCTGTTTGACCATGCGGCGGAGGCCGTCGCGATGGCGGTGTTCCTGATGCTGGTCGCGCGCCCGCTGGCGGTCGTGATCGGTCTGGCGCCTTTCCGATACAAGCGCAACGAGCTTGCCTACGTGAGCTGGGTGGGGCTGCGTGGGGCGGTGCCGGTCGTGCTCGCCATCGTGCCGGTGGTCATGGGGGTGCCGGAGTCCCGCCTGCTCTTCGACGTCGCCTTCGCGGTGGTGCTGCTGTCCCTGCTGGTGCAGGGCGCAACGGTGCCGATGGCGGCGCGCTGGCTCAAGGTGGAGGTGCCGCCGCGTGATGAGCCGCGCGACAAGCGCGAGGTGTGGGTGGGTGACGAAGCTGCGGTGGATCTGCTCGAGTACGGCGTGGTTGCGGGCTCGCGTGCCGAAGGGCAGCATCCGGACGACATCAGCGCCGAGTTTGAGGGGATCGACGTGCGCTGCGTCGCGCTCGTGCGCGGCGGGGCATTGCAGCGACTCACCGTGGAGACGCGGCTGATCCCCGGGGATTCGGTGTGGTTCATCGCACCGGATGAGGTGGCGGACCGGATCGCGCGTATGTTCGGCGGCATGGGGGGCAACCTCGGCGCGAATGCGAGCTTCTTCGGCGAATTCGTCGTCGATCCCGAGTGCCTTGCCGGCGATCTGGCCGACGCCTACGGGCTCGGCATCGACGCGCGCGAGCGCACGCTCACGGTGGGGCAGATGCTGCTTCAGCGGCTCGGCCGCGCAGTGGTCGTCGGCGACCGTGTGCAGATCGGTGCCTTCACCCTCACTGTGCGCGAGATGAGCGAGGCCGGCGCCCTGACCTCGGTTGGCCTCAAGTGCCCCGCGCCCGTCAGCCTGCGCTGAAGCGGTTGGTCGGGGCGCGTCCGGGGGGCTCCAATGCTGTAAAATCCTGCTCTTTTTCAGGGGCTCTACCGATGACCGCTCGCATCATCGACGGCAACGCGCTTTCCGTGCAGGTCCGTGGCGAAATCGCTGAGCGTGCCGCAGCATTGACGGCGCGTGGTGTGCAACCTTGCCTGGCGGTCATCCTGGTCGGAGGAGATCCGGCGTCGGCGGTCTACGTGCGCAACAAGGTCGCCGGTTGCGAGAAGGCCGGCATCCGCTCGCTGCGCTTCGACTACCCCGAGAACGCCACTCAGGACGAGGTGATGGCGAAGCTCGCCGAGCTCAACGCCGACCCGTCGGTGCATGGCATCCTGGTACAGCTGCCCTTGCCGAAGCATCTGGACGAAACCGCAGTGCTCGAAGCCATCGACATCAAGAAGGACGTTGACGGCTTTCACGCCGAGAACGTCGGCCGCCTGTCGCAGAACCGCGAGGCCTTCATCCCCTGCACGCCGCACGGCGTCATGAAGATGCTCGAGAGCACCGGCACGCAGGTGCAGGGCGCCGAGGCCGTCGTGATCGGGCGCTCGAACATCGTTGGCAAGCCGATGGCCATGCTGCTGACCAACGCCGGCGCCACCGTCACCGTCTGCCATTCCAAGACCAAGGATCTGGCTTTCCACACCCGTCGCGCCGACATCCTAGTGGCGGCGATCGGCAAGCCGCGTTTCGTCACCGGCGACATGATCAAGCCGGGCGCCACCGTCATCGACGTCGGCATCAACCGCCTGCAGGACGGACCCGACGCCGGCAAGCTGTGCGGCGACGTGGATTTCGAGTCGGCCAAGACCGTGGCCGGCGCCATCACCCCGGTGCCAGGCGGCGTGGGGCCGATGACGATCACCATGCTGCTCGAGAACACCGTGATTTCCGCCGAGCGCACCGCGCGTGCCTGTGGCAAGTAAGGACAGCGAGATGAGCGAAGCCAAACCCGTCGTCGGCATCATCATGGGCTCCAACTCCGACTGGCCCACGATGAAGGCGGCCGCGAAGATGCTGGAAGACTTCGGCGTGGCCTTCGAGGCCAAGGTCGTCTCCGCCCACCGCACGCCCGACCTGATGTTCGAGTATGCCGAGGCCGCGCGCGGTCGCGGGCTCAAGGCGATCATCGCCGGCGCGGGCGGCGCGGCCCACCTGCCGGGCATGGTCGCAGCAAAGACCACGCTGCCGGTGCTGGGCGTTCCGGTGCAGTCGAAGGCGCTGTCGGGGCAGGATTCGCTGCTGTCCATCGTGCAGATGCCCAAGGGCATCCCGGTCGCGACCTTCGCCATCGGCGAGGCGGGGGCGGCCAACGCGGGCTTGTTCGCGGTGGCGCTGCTCGCGGTCGAGGATGCCGCGCTGGCGCAGAAACTCGCCGACTTCCGTGCCCGCCAGACCCAGGCGGTGCTCGACATGACCCTGGATTGAGAGCCGCATCATGATCCTCCCGCCTGCCACCCTTGGCATGCTCGGCGGCGGCCAGCTCGGCCGCTTTTTCGTTTCGGCCGCGCACGAGATGGGCTACAAGGTCTGGGTGCTCGACCCCGACCCGCACAGCCCCGCCGGTCTCATCGCCGACCGCCACCTGGTCGCCGCCTACGACGACTACGTCGCGCTCGACACGCTGGGTAGCGAATGCGCCGCGGTGACGACCGAGTTCGAGAACGTCCCCGCCGACACGCTGGACTACCTGACCAAGTTCATCCCGGTACACCCGGCGGCGAGCGCGGTCGCGGTGTGCCAGAACCGCATCGCCGAGAAGACCTTCCTGGCCGACAACGATTTGCCGCACGGCCCCTTCGCGGTCATTCGCAGCGAGGACGACGTACGCAACGCCAACGCCGGCCTGTTCCCCGCCATCCTCAAGGTCGCCCGCTTCGGCTACGACGGCAAGGGCCAAGCCCGCGTCGCCGACCGTGACGAGGCGGTGGCCGCGTTCCAGCACTTCAAGGGCGAGCCCTGCGTGCTGGAGAAGATGCTGACGCTCGACTACGAAGTGTCGGTGGTGCTGGCGCGCGACGAGGCGGGCAACGTGCGCAGTTTCCCGACGGGCGAGAACCGTCACCGCAACGGCATCCTCGACGTGACCATCGCGCCGGCGCGTGCCTCCGCCTGCCTTCGCGACAATGCGCAGGAGATCGCCGAGCGCATCGCCGAGCGGCTCGGCTACGTCGGCACCCTGGGCGTGGAGTTCTTCGTCTGCCGCGGCGAGCTGTTCGTGAATGAAATGGCGCCGCGCCCGCACAACAGCGGCCACCACACCATCGACGCCTGCGACGTCAGCCAGTACGAGCAGCAGGTGAGGGCGCTGTGCGGCCTGCCACTGGCAATGCCGCGCCAGCACTCGGCGGCGGTCATGGTCAATCTGCTCGGCGAGCTGTGGTACGAGGACGGCGAGGGCGAGGCTGGAAAGAACCATGGCGCCTACCGCGAGCCGGACTGGTCGGTGCTGCACGCCGTGCCCGGCCTGCGTCTGCACCTGTACGGTAAGCATCACGCCCGCCCGGGGCGCAAGATGGGCCACTTCGTGGTGACCGGCGATGATGCCGTCGCGGTGCTCGAGCGAGCGCTGGCTGCGCGTGCCGCGATCGGCATCCGCGACGAGTGAGCACACGGCGATGAGCAATACCGGGGCCAAGCCGCGCGGCCGCATCGAATCCGCCACGCCGGGCGCGATCGCCGAGGCGGCCGCCCTGCTGCGCGCGGGCGAGCTCGTCGGCATGCCCACCGAGACGGTGTATGGGCTGGCCGCCGACGCGCTCGACCCAGCGGCGGTGAAGAAGATTTTCGTCGCCAAGGGCCGCCCCGCCGACCACCCACTGATCGTGCATCTGCCCTCGGCCGAACACCTGCCGCAGTGGGCCGCTGCCATCCCCAAGGATGTGCTCGCGCTCGCGCGCGCCTTCTGGCCCGGCCCGCTGACGCTGATCCTCAAGCGCACGCCCGAGGTGCCCGACGAGGTGACCGGTGGCCAGGACACGGTCGGCGTGCGCGTGCCCTCGCATCCGGTCGCGCTTGCCCTGCTGCGCGCCTTTGACGGCGGCCTGGCCGCGCCCAGCGCCAACCGCTTCGGCCGCATCAGCCCGACTACTGCCGCGCATGTTCATGAAGAGCTGGGCGAACGGGTGGCCATGATCCTCGACGGCGGCGCCTGTGAGGTCGGCATCGAATCCACCATCCTGGATTTTTCGCGGGACGTGCCGGAGATCCTGCGCCCGGGCGCGATCGGCCCGGAGGACATCGCCCGCGTCATCGGCCGTTGGCCGCGCGTGCGGGGGGAGGCGCAGCCGGAGATCGATGCGACAGCGGCGGAGCAGGGGCGTGCAGAGCTTGCCGGCGGCGGGGCCACGGGCGCGGTCGCGTCTGCCACAGCCGATTCCGCCCCGCGCGTCTCCGGCGCGCTGGCCGCCCACTACGCCCCGCGCACGCCGCTGTGCCTAGTCGAGCCCGCGCTGCTCGTCGATGAGGCCGTCGCGCTCGCGGGCGAGGGCAGTCGCGTCACCGTCCTCGCCCATTCGACCGCCGATCCGCACGACGCCCGCCTGACCTGGCGCACCCTGTCGGCCGATCCCGCCGCCTATGCGCAGGGCCTGTACGCCAGCCTGCGCGCCCTCGACGCCCTTGGCGCCGACTTCATCCTGATCGAAGCGCTCCCCGGCGGCCCCGGCTGGCGCGCGGTTGCCGATCGCCTGGGCCGCGCGGCGGTCGGCTCGGGCGCCGCTGAGACTTAGGCACGAGCCCCCTCAGCCGGTCGCAGCGGAAAGGTCGTGGAGCTTCCACGGGAAGCAGGGACGGGGCTTCCATTTCGATCGTCTGCTCTCTATAATGCGCGCTCTTTCAGGGCCGATAGCTCAGCTGGGAGAGCGCTGCGTTCGCAATGCAGAGGTCGGGAGTTCGATCCTCCTTCGGTCCACCAAGAATTCATAGTAAAAACAGCGCATTACACTTTGCAGTGTGATGCGCTGTTTTGCTTTGTATGGCAGGTTTTTGCGAACTCAGTGTGGCAAATTTGTGGCAAAGACTGGGCTTGCCACAGTCATGCACTGCGTGACACTGCGCAATAACGCGTTGTAGGATAGCGTCACTCGCGCTGAGGACGTTGTGAACGGCTTCGAGAAAAAAGCAAAGGGTACAAGGGGCCTTGCAAGCTGAACCTTGCCCAATAAGCGAAAGCCACGGACTGTTCAGCGGCCGCCTCCGTAAGCGGATCGGAGGATAGGTAGGAAAGGATGCCGACAGGCATCGCCTGGTAGCGCCCCGCCGGATGTTGTGATGAGGCCGGTTTGGCTGCGCTCCCCAGGAGAGCGAGGGCACCATGGGGGATAACCCCGCCGTGTTTGGCTTGTTGCTAAGTTGGCTGCAGTGGCACTGGGCGTAAATCTCCGGTCAACTGAGCTGGATACGGAACCGCGGACTCATCCGACATGACCGGCTTCGGCCGGTCGGTTTCGGAGACGTTCGCCCATGAAGGCCCTTCTGACCGTAGATCAGCTGTCCCAGTACCTGCACAAATCCGTCGCCAGCATCCGCAGCGACGCCACCCGCAATCCCCAGTCCCTTCCGCCAATCTGCCGGCTACCTGGCACCAAGCGCCTGCTCTGGCGTGTCGAGGACGTCGAAAACTGGCTCGCCGAGCACGTCGAGGGCGTGGCCCCGCCCCAGCGGCCGACCGTCGCGTTCGACGATCACAAGCCCAGACGCGGGCGTCCGACCAAGGCGGAGCAACTCGCCCGGCAGCGGCAGCTCCAGGCGTCTGCCACCGGTCGAGGAGTCTCATCGTCCGCACGGGCCTGAGCAATGCGAACCACGATCGAGAGAAAGGCGAGCTGTCCTCAGCCTGCCCTTCCGACCCTCGCCCCTTCCGCGCCGGGGCATGGCCTTGCCGAGACCATGTCGAAGCTGCAGGAGCGTGCGAGGGTGGCGCGCATGCGGATGGAGCACCGGAGGGCGGCCGAGCCCGTCCAGCTCTTCCTGCCCGGTATGGAGGCCTTCGTACGGGCCATGCCGAACCACATCGCCCGCTCCAGCCTCTTCGCCCCCGTCGCCCGGGGACGCAAGCGTTTCTACAACGAGGAGCCGCTCATCACGCGATCCGACGTCGTGCTGACCTACACCGGTGAGCAGCTCGACGAACCACAGGCGGATGTCGCGCTGCAGCTGATCTACGAGGCGCGCTGCATCCCCCTTGGCGTTCCCATCCGGATCAACCGGGCGGCGTTCTTGCGCGCGATCGGGCGTAGCACTGGCAAGCACGATTATGAGTGGCTGCATCGGGTGATGAAGGCCTTTTACAAGGCCAGCTTCATCATCGAGGTGAAGCGGCGGGACGGATCCACCAAGTACTGCGTCGGCGACACAAAGGCCTTCCGCATCGTCGCCGATCTCGACTACGACGCCGACAACGAGCGCTACACGGTCACGCTCGATCCGCGCTGGCGTCAACTTTTCGAGAACCAGGAGTTCGCCCTCATCGACTGGAACAAGCGCCTGCAGATCGGTCGCGGGCAGGACATGGCCAAGGCGCTTCAGCGTCTGATTGCGGCGTCGGCCGACCCTGTGCAGGCCTATGCGATGTCCTGGCTGAAAGACAAGATGCAGTACGCCAGTCCGATGCGGAAGTTCAGGGAGGCGGTCTCGGCGGCCGTGGACGAGCTCAAGCGGGTCGGTGTCATCGCGCGGGGTGAAATTGACGTCGGCAGGCGTGGCAGCGCTCAGCTCGTCCTGTGGGTAACTCGAGCTCGCCCATCGGGATAGCGTTCCACCTCGATCGGGATAGCGTTCCGCTTAGTCGGGATAGCGTTCCGTTCTATCGGGATAGCGTTCCTCCCCACTCTCTGGAACCCGCGCCGGCGCTGGGATTCAGGGCCGCAAATGACCGTCTACCTATTTCTACCTTATTTCTACCAGAAGGCAGTTGTGGATAACTGCCGAAATCGGGGTGGGGCAGAAAGGCTCGTGGTAGGGCGTTTGGTAGCGCGGGGCCACCGATGCGCCGGTTTTGACGCCAGGGATAAGCGTGCTGCGAGCCGACTGCACGATGCTCACGAGAGGATGGGGAAGGCGCTGGGTACGTGCCAAGCGGTGACCCTGCCGACGATCACCATGGCATCATCTGCATCTCATCTCCATTGGCGGCAGCGTCCTCATGAAAGTTATCGGTCTCATCGGTGGCATGAGCTGGGAATCCACCGTGCCTTACTACCGCCTGATCAACGAGGGGGTGAAGGCCCGGCTGGGTGGTCTGCATTCGGCGAAGATCGTGCTCTACAGCGTCGATTTCGCGGAGATCGAGCGACTGCAGCACCGTGGAGAATGGGATGAGGCTGGCGCGCTGCTGGCAGACGCTGCTCGAGCGCTGGAGCGGGCTGGGGCCGATTTTGTCGTCCTGTGCACGAACACGATGCATAAGGTGGCGCCGGCCATCGAGGCCGCGGTGGCGATCCCGCTACTGCATATCGCCGACCCCACGGCGGCAGCGATCCACCAGGCGGGCTTGTCCTGCGTGGGGCTCCTGGGTACGCGCTTCACCATGGAGCAAGACTTCTATCGCGCCCGGCTGACCGATCGCCACGGCATCGACGTCGTTATTCCTGACGATTATGACCGAGCGCTGGTTCATCGGGTGATTTATGAGGAGTTGTGCCTGGGGCGCGTCGAGGAGGCGTCGCGCCTGGCGTATCGCGATGTGATTCAGCGTCTGGTCGCGCAAGGCGCGCAGGGTGTAATTCTGGGATGTACGGAGATATCGATGCTGGTAGGCGTTGAGGACGCCGCGGTGCCGTTGTTTGATACGACGGGGCTTCACGCTGCTGCGGCCGTTCAGGTGGCGCTGGCGGGTTGTTAAGCCCACTCGAGGGGACAGTCATGGTTCGGCCAGAAGCGGCCGGATGTGGTTTCAATAGATGGGGCCTCTGAACGGCCGCTCCATCTCTGTACCTGTCGAAGACTCACCTCGCCGCAGCAGCGCAGGGCGTGCACTTCGCAGCGTTGCCAAAGGGCATCTAGCGTCCTCTGTGCAACCGCCCCAAGCGGGCTCCACGACACACTGCCAAGTGTCGGAAATTCTTACAGCCCCCCCCCCCCCCCCCCCGCCCCCCTCTATTGGATCGGTGAATTTCAAGCTCCTGAATTTTAACGACAAATAATTCTTTGGCTCGATTTATGCTTTGGTTTTCCCGTAAGTTGCCTTTTCTTGATGGCAACGCTAACTGGGGAGAACTTCGAAATGAAAGCAATGAAGAAAGTATTCGCGAGTGCAACCGCCGCACTGACACTGTCGATCGGCGTTCCGGTAACGGCGCAGGCCGCGATCGTCTCCATCACGAACCCCGGCGGCTCCACCGAGATCGGTGCACGCATCCGCTGGGGTAACACGGGGTGGGAGGCAGCCCTGCGCGACGGCAGCAACGTTGCGGCCACTCTGAATCCTGCGGGAACCCCGGTGTGGCAACTTGACAAAGACTATGCGTTCAACGTGTCGTATGTGGTGGCCACGGGCACACTTTCGCTGGGCGTCGATTTCGACCTCGACGGTTCCTTCGGCGCGGGAGAGACCCTCTCGCTCAGCACCTTCGCGGCCCCCGGCCTGACGGACTATTCCGGCTACGGGTTCAATTACCTGCAGATCTCGGGCAACGAAGGCGGCAGTACGGCGCGCTCCTCGGTGAAGAGCCTGGTCATCAACGGAGATTCTCTCTCCGATTTGGTACCCAACGGCGCCTTCCTGGACACCTTCTATGAAGACAACGTGCTCGGCGCGATCGGCTGGAACATCAGCGGTGCGCTGAACTTCAGTGCCGCCGGAACCACTGACGAACGGCCGTCCTGGAACTTCAGCTTCCGCACCCCGGAGTTGCAGCCTGCAGCCGTGCCCGAGCCCGGCTCGCTGGCCCTCGCCGCGCTGGGCCTGATGGGCCTGGTCGCAGCACGCCGCCGCAAGACGGCCTGATCTTTCCGGCCAGCGCTTCCCGGGGCGCCGCGCTGCACTCGAGCAGCCGGCGCCCTTGGCTTTTTCGGCGGCCGCCATTCATCGCGATCGATACCAGTGGTGTGTCAGCCAGCGGCCCACGCGCCGATGAATCGCAGGCTGCGCGGCCTACTCCAACCAGCGATCTCGATCTGACCGGCTCTTTTGACCGGCTTGCCGTCCATGACTTTTCGCGCCGAGCATCTGCTCGACTCGGTTTTCTGCCGCTGGGCGACCTGAAGAGCCGATGGCCGGTCAGGGTCGGGTCGAGACAGCCGCAGTCGGCTTGCCGCGCTCCCGCGCAGGTGTGAACTGGAAGTCTCAGTCCGGCCATCAGCTGCCCGTCCTCCTCTCCACAATGCAGCCATCCTGATGGCCGCTGGGCCTCGAAAGCTGTCATTGCCTCAAGCACGTCGCTCCGCTGTCCTCATCCCTTCTGATGGACTTGTCGTGCGTCGCCGATGTCGCGCCGGGCGTGAGCGACGATGACAAGCCCCGACCACAGCGCGAGCCCGGACATCACCAGTGCAACGACAAGGTCCGGCAACGCGCTTCCGGTACCGAAGACGCCTGCCGCCGCCAGGATCACCGCGAGATTGCCGATCGCATCGTTGCGGCTGCACAGCCATACCGAACGCATGTTCGCGTCGCCCGCGCGAAAGCGATACAACATCATCGCCACCCCTGCGTTGGCGAGCAGTGCGAGGATGCCGACCACGCCCATCGTGATCGGCTCAGGCGTCACGCCGTGCTGGAAGGCCCACAGGGCGCGTGCCATTACAACGGCGCCGAAAAGCACCATCGCCACGCCCTTGAGCAAGGCCGCGCGTGCCCGCCATATCAATCCCCAAGACAGCACCGTCAGCGACAGCGCATAGTTGGCGGCATCTCCTGCGAAATCGAGGGCGTCGGCCCACAGGGCGACCGAACCGACTGCAAGGCCGGCGAAGAATTCGACCAGGAACATCACCGCATTCACGATCAATGCAATCCACAGTGCCAGGCGCAAGCGCGGGCTCGCTGCGCTGGCATCGCAGGTGGAGTGGGAACAACAGCCGGCCATGGTTTTCTCCTTAACGTGGGCGAGGGGTGCATCACACACCCTGTAGCCACTACAGGGTCAAGCGGTTAAGCTGTTGGGCGGTCGCAATGAGGAGATGCAGGCGATGAAGATCGGTGAATTGGCCAAGGCCGCGCACGTCGAGGCCGAAACCATCCGCTACTACGAACGGATCGGTCTGCTCCCGGCGCCTTCCCGCAGCCCCAATGGATATCGGGCCTACGCGGGTGGGCACCTTGAGCGCCTCGCGTTCATCCGCCACTGCCGGGCACTGGACATTGCCTTGGCCGACGTCGCGCAGCTGCTGCGCTTCGTGGACGACCCCACAACCGACTGTGCTGAGGTCGACGCGTTGATCGACACCCAACTCACCCGTGTCCGCGCGCGTCTCGACACCCTGCAAATGCTCGAGCGCCAACTCGTCGCCCTGCGCAGCCAGTGCTGTGCACCCGATCGTGCGGCGCAATGCGGCATCCTGCATGAGCTCGAGGCGCCGACGCGGGGGGATGTCTGTGTGTGCCACGATGAGCATGCGCAATGATCTGCGGTTCGGTGGCGGAGTGACCACAATGTGGGGTGCCAGCGCTCCGGTACGTTCATGGTCGCGATATGAGCCGTCAGCCAACGGGCTGGGGTTAAAATCGTCGCCCATGCACCGTTGGCTTGCCATTTTCTTCCTGCTGCTCGTTCCGCTTCAGTTCGCGTCGGCGGGCCTGGAGGCGTACTGCTTGGAATCGGCCGGTTTCGCGACCAGCCACGGCGACCACCATCCACATACCTGTCAGGTGGATGAAGGCGATGAAGGGATGAAAGGGCAACTTCACGCCGACTGCGGTTTCTGCCAGATCCTTGCGAGCGCTGCACTGCTCGATGCGGGTCGTCTGCCATTGACAGGACTGGGCCATGTCCTCGTCGACGCCGGGCGGGACTTCAACGCGTCTGCGCTGGTCACCGAGCCTGAACGCCCCAAGTGGCGCCTCGCTGCCTGAGCGGCAGCCCACCCCTGTCTTCCCCTCTTCTTCGAGTGCGCGCCGCACGGTAGCGGCGGTGTGCTCCATTGCGGACGTCCGGGCACTGCCTATGGCGTCCGCCCCTCCCGAAGCCTGGGAACCAACCCTCGAGATCGACTCGATGCACGACAAACGAACCCAATGGTGGTGGCTGATGGCCGCCTGGGCCGTGGCTCTGGTATCCACGCTGGGCGCGCTCTTCATCGGTGAAGTGATGGGCATGACGCCCTGCGTGCTGTGCTGGTACCAGCGGATCGCCATGTTCCCGCTCGCCCTCATTCTGGGCATGGCCGTGTTCGCCGAGGACCGGCGCGGTGCGGTGTATGCGCTCCCATTCGCGCTCGCTGGTCTCGCGCTGGCCGCCTATCACAGCGCACTGATCGCCGGCTGGGTGCCACAGTGGTGGGTGCCGTGCGGCACTGGCCCCTCGTGCAGCCAGCAGGCCCTGGTCATCCTTGGCGACATCCAGATTCCCTGGCTATCGCTGGCGGCCTTCCTCGCCATCGCCGCCGCCCTGACGATTTATCTGATAAGGACCCGTAAATGAACACACGAAAACTGCTCGCACTCGCCGTGTTGCTGATCCTCGGCGTGGCGTTCTACTTCGGCATGGATGCCTACCGTGATCGCACGCAGGCCGAGCAGGACACGCGCGTTGCGGTGGAAAGAGGCCGCCTCGTGCGGATGCACACCCCGATCATCGGGCCGCAGAACGCGCCGGTCACCATCGTCGAATTCTTCGACCCCGCCTGCGAGACCTGCCGCGCCTTCTATCCGATCGTCAAGCAGATCATGGCCCAGCATCCGGACAAGGTTCGGCTTGCGCTGCGCTATGCACCCTTCCATCACGGCTCGGACCAGGTGGTGAAACTGATCGAGGCTGCGCGCAAGCAGGGACTCTATACCCCGGTGCTCGAGGCGCTGCTGGCCGCACAGCCCGAGTGGGCCGACCACGCGGCGCCCAACATCGGCATCGCCTTCGAAGCAGCCGCTCGGGCCGGCCTGGACATGGAACGCGCCCGGCAGGACATGGAAACGCCCGAGATCCAGGCCGTGCTCGCGCAGGACATCGAGGATCTGACCGCGTTGCAGGTCAGCAAGACGCCGACCTTCTTTGTCAACGGACGCAGTCTGCCCAGCTTCGGTCCGGAACAACTCACACGCCTCGTGGCCGAGGAAGTGGGGAAATTACAGCGGTGATCGAAGCGTTCGGGCTCGCTGGCCTGCTTTCCGTGATAGCAGCGGCCGCAAACCGGGGGCGAGCTTTACAGGCACGACTCCGGTTTGCCCGAGAACAAAACGCAGATGAGCTCGACCGATCCGAGCAAATCAGGAACTACGTTTCGGGATCGCTGCCGTGCAGTCCCTGAAGTTCACGTAAACCTTGTCCCCCACCTGCAACTTCGGCTCAGCTGGCAGCCTCGCAGTCCGCGCATACGGATGGCCGTTGCGTTTGAACGCGATTGTCACGTAGGTGACGTTACTTGCCTCTCCGACTGTCTCATCTCTGCAGTCATAGAACGATGGCCGTTGAAGCTCTTTGCCCAAGCCGATCTCGACGACAGTACCTTTGCGCCAGCCATCGCCCTGCGCGTACTTATCTTCATACACGACGGCGGCCGCACATCCGGTCAAGCCACCAGCGACGACCAAGGCCAGTCCTGGCCCAATCAATGCTTTCATCTTGCTACCGCCGAGCGCCTGAGGTGACCGCCTGCGCGCCGTTGCCGCAGGCGGTCGGGCGGAGTCACTTCAGTGTGAAGCGTGCCGTGGTGGAAGGCTTGCCCGGAAGGGTGACAACCGCGACCAGCTTGGTGCCGGCGCCGACCTTGAAGCTACCCTTGGCTTCGAGTCGATCACCTGCAGGCCTGAGTTCGACATCTTGCTTGTTTGCGCCAGACAGCAGCGTGAGCTTGGCACTGCCGTTTGCCACATCAACAGGCTTGCCGTGATCGCGAAGATGCAACTGGATCACCTCGGGCTTGGCAACGAGTTCGAGATCGAGATCCTTGACCTCGACCACCACGCCTCCATGCATCGATTCATGCTCGTGAGCATGGTCATGCTTGTCGGCTGCAAAGGTGGGGCCCACAGACACGAGAGCAGCGAGGGCGACGACTTTTGAGAACTTCATGGTTTTTCCTTTCTGGTTTGCATGAGGCGGGTTAAGCAGCGTCAGAATGCTTCGGCATTTCGATCGTCGAGCAGACTCTCTGCATCGCGGCGGCCGAAGAGCCAGAACATTGCAGGGGTAAGGAAGGTATCCAGCAGGGTCGAACTGATGAGGCCCGAGAAGATCACCACGGCCACCGGATGCAGGATCTCGGTACCCGGGCGCTCGGCCTCGAACAGCAGCGGTGCAAGCGCAAACGCGGTTACCAGTGCGGTCATCAGCACCGGCGACAGGCGCTCGATCGAGCCCCGCAGGATCATCGTGTGGTCGAAGCTCTCGCCCTCGATACGCATCAGGTTGAGGTAATGGCTCACCTTGAGGATGCCGTTTCGCACCGAAATACCTGCAAGCGTGATGAAGCCGACGAGTGCCGCCACCGACAACGGCTGACCGGAGATCCACAGTCCAATCACCGCCCCGACCAGTGCGAGCGGAATGTTCGCCATGATGAGCGCCGAGAGTCGAACCGACTTGTAGCGGCTGTAAAGCACGACGAACATCAGCACGAGTGAGATGATCGAAAGCAACCCGACTAAACGGGATGCCTCTTCCTGAGCTTGGAACTGCCCGCCGAGGGTGATGAAGTAGCCCTCGGGCAACTTAAGGTCGGCCACGACGGCACGGATGTCCTCGACGACCTCCGATAGCGGACGCTGTTGCGCATTGGCCGAGAGCACGATGCGGCGCTTACCGTCGTCCCGGCTCACTTGGTTCGGACCGTCACCATCCTCGATCGACGCCAGCTTCGACAAGGGCACATGTCCGGTCGGCGTTTCGATCAGGATCTGAGCCAGCCCGTCGACCGAGCGCGCCGTTTCCGGTAGGCGAACGACCAATGCGAACCGTCGACCACCCTCGACGATCTGGGTGACCTTCTCGCCCTCGACGAGGTTTTGCAGCGCGGCCAGAATCTGCGGTGCCGGCACCCCGTAACGGGCAGCGGCCGCATAGTCGATCCGCACCTTGATCTGCGGCGCGAGCACTTGCTTCTCGATCTCCAGGTCGGCGAGCCCCGGAATGGCGGCAAGCCGCGTTCGCAATACGTCAGCCTGACCGCGCAGGGTGTCGAGATCCTCGCCGAAGATCTTGATCGCAATCTGCGAGCGCACGCCCGACAGCATGTGGTCGATGCGATGTGAGATCGGTTGCCCGATCGCGATCGCAGCTGGCAGATTGACCAGTCGCGACCGGATGTCTGCGGTGATCTCACCCATTGAGCGGCTCAGCTCACCGGCGGGTTTCAGCCCCACATCGAGCTCGCTGACGTGGACACCTTCCGCATGCTCATCAAGCTCGGCCCGCCCGCTTCGGCGCCCGACGTGCGTCACTTCGGGAACCTGTTTCACGAGCACTTCCGCTTGCTGCGCGAGCGCGGTCGACTCCGCCAGGGTAACGCCCGGGTTGAGCCGCATGCCGATCAGCAAGGTGCCTTCGTTGAACGGCGGCAGAAAGGTCGTGGGGAAGAACGGTACCGCAGCGGCAGCAATTGCCACCGCAACCGCACCCGCTGTGACGGCCGCCCTGGGGTGCTCGAGCACCCCCTGCAACGCCCCGCGATAACGTGCCTTGAGCCAGGCGAGCAAGCGCGTGTCACCGTGATCGAGGGACTTCATCCGGGGAAGCAGGTAAAAGGACAGCACCGGCGTCACGGTCACCGAGACGACCAACGAGGCGAGCGTGGAGACGATGAACGCCACGCCGAGCGGCACGAACAGCCGCCCCTCCATGCCAGGCAGCGCGAACAGCGGCAAGAACACCAGCACGATGATGATCGTCGCGTAAAGGATGGCCGAGCGCACTTCCATCGTTGCGCGCGCCACGAGTTCGATCGGGTGAAGCCGATGGTCGTGATGCTTTGCGCGGTCCTCCTTCAATCGGCGCAGCACGTTCTCTACGCCCACAACCGCATCGTCGACCAAGCCGCCAATCGCAATCGCGAGACCACCAAGGGTCATCGTGTTGATCGACTGCCCGAAATACTTGAAGACCAACGCCGTCATGAAGATGGACACCGGAATCGCGGTGAGCGCGATGATCGTCGGGCGCAGGGTGCCGAGAAAAAAGAAGAGGATTGCCGCAACGAACACCGATGCGCCAATCAGCTTACCCTTGAGCGTGCTGATCGATGCCTCGATGAAAGTCGCCTGCCGGAAGGTCACCTCCGGCGCATCCATCCCGGCCGGGAGCGATATCTTCATCTCTTCGAGCGCGGTTTCGATCGAGCGAGTCAGGTGAATGGTGTCCGCCGTAGGCTGCTTCTGAATGCCGAGAATGACGGCCGGTTTGCCCTCGAAGCCCGCATCCCCCCGTTTGGGCGCCGCTGCGAAGGTCACGGATGCGATCTGACGCAGCAGGATCGGCTGGCCATCTCGCGCAGTGATCGCGAGGTTCTTCAGATCCTCCAGGCTCGAGGTCCGACCGAGATGGCGGATGAGATACTCGCGCCCGTTCAGTTCGAGAAAGCCCCCCGAGGTGTTCGACGAGAAGCCTCGAATCGCCCCTTCCAACTGCTCCAACGAAACACCGAGCTCAGCCATACGGCGGGTGTCGGGCTGAACCTGGAACTGCCGCACCTCCCCGCCAATCGGGATGACTTGCGCGATGCCGGGGATCGCCATCAGGCGCGGACGAAGAACCCAGTCCGCATACTCTCGGACCTGCATCGGCGAGATCTTCGCCGTGTCGATCGGGATCGCGATCTGCATGATCTCGCCCATGACCGAGCTGATCGGCCCCATGCGCGGAATCACGTCTTCAGGCAACCCTTCCTCCATGGCTGAGAGGCGTTCCGACACCATCTGCCGGGCGCGGAAAATCTCGGTACTCCAGTCGAAGGTCACGTAGATGAAGGACAGCCCCGAGCTCGAGGTAGAGCGCACTGACTCCACGCCGGGCAAACCATTCATGGTGGTCTCGAGCGGAAAGGTGATGAGTTGCTCGACCTCCTCCGCCGCCATGCCACCGGCTTCGGTCATGATCGTGACCGTCGGCTTGTTGAGATCCGGAAATACGTCCACGGGTGTTCGCGAAAGCGTGAACGCCCCATAGGCCATCAGTACCAGGCTGGCGATAATCACCAGCAGCCGGTTACCAAGGCTGTTGTCGAGTAGCCACTTGAACATCGGATAGACTCCCCGTCAGCGGATCTGGTTGATCAGCGTGGCGGCACGGGAGGCGACCCGCTCGCCGGCTTCGAGGCCGGACGTCACCGCAATATTCACACCGTCCAGCGGCGCGATCGTGACGGTCCGGGACTCGAAACGTTCGGGCGCCGTCTTTACCCAGACGATGGTTTGGTTTGCCGAATTCTTCAGCACCGATGCTGCGGGAACGCTTACACCCTGCTGCGTGCTGCGCGACTGGACGAAGACCTCGACCGGCTGCCCCACGGCAAGAAAGGCCAGCGCTTCACCTTCGGCTGCAAAGGTGAGTGGCAAGGCCTGCTCGCGCAGGCTGCGGGCGGCGCCGATGAAGGTGAGCGGGATCCGCTGGTCGCCGACCGCAAGACTTGCAGAGGCGACATCCGCCGCTATTTCTGGATCATAGGAGAGCGCCTCGACACGCAGCCGCTTCGGGTCGACGATCTCGAACACGAGCTCGCGCGCATCGACCACTTGGCCTGACACGGCGTTAGTCGATGCGATCACACCGCTGACGGGTGCGGTCAGGACATCACGGGCATTGAGGCCACCACCGATCGCTTTCGATCTAGCCCTCAGGCTGGCAAGCTCGCTTTCGGCCGCCTCGATCTCCTTGCGCGGTACCGTGTCGGCGAGTTCCTTCAGACGCGCAAGGCGCTTTTCCACAAGGGCCCTGGCCGCGTGCAGCTCGGCCAATTGCGCCATCTGGTTAGACCGCTCGATCTGGTCCGTCGAAGGACTGACGTAAGCCAGCACGTCCCCCTTCTTCACGGCCTGACCGACGCTTGGCAACCCCTGCGGGCCCGCCTCCAGGCGCCCAGCCACCATGGCCTGCACCTTTCCGCCGGCATTCGGGTCCATGACCACCTTGCCGGCCAGCGCGGTGGTACGCGGCAATTCGCCGGCTTCCGTAACCAACGTGCGAACACCGATCTGGCGTTGTGCCGGCTTGGGCAGAAAGACACTGCCATCGGCTTGCCGTTGTGGCCCATTGCCTCCTGCCACAACCGGACCCTCATCGCCATGATCATGGCCTTCGCCAGCAAAGGCATTCCACGAGGCACTGGCCGATACCAGCGCCAGCGCAGCAAACAGTACGCTCAGCTTCATGCGGCACCTCCAGTCGAGCGATTACGCGAATTCCCCTTGCGAAGCACAACCCAGCCGATGAGGCCTAGCACAAGCCCCCCCGCGCCTGCCCCAATTGCGTAGGGTTTCATGTCCAATTCGGCAACCTCTTCGTGCGCCTCGGCGGCGGTCTCATGCAAGTCGAGCTCACCAGCGAGCAAATCGGCGTCCTGACCGGCAATCACCGTTGCCGTGACAGAGACGACACCCGGCTTGAGCGTCTCCTCGAGCGTGGCCTCGAACTCACCGTCGGCATGGGGCGAGAGCGCAACGGCCTTCCCATCGAGTTCCAGATCGACCTTTGCGTCCTTGACCGGACTGTTGTCAGCGAAGTGGTCAAGATAGACGGTGACGTTCTTGCCATTCACTACGCCGACCAGCTCGAAGAGTTCCGAGACGGCGGTAAATCGCGGCAATGCCGGGCCCGCTGTGGTCGCGGGCGCTTCTCCATGGTCGTGTCCGTCACCGGCCAGCGTTTGCGGGGCAAGCCCGGCAAGCACGGCAGCGAGGCTCCATGCCGCGAGGGTATGAGTGGATTTCATTTTGGGGATCCTGTTATTCATTCGGGAAGCAGGCCCAACGCTTGGCGCTGGGCCGAGATGGCGGCTGCCAGATCAATACGCGCGCGCGCGCGCTCGCGTTCGGCCTCGGCCGCCTCGAATTCGATGCGCAGACGGGTCGGCAGATCGGCCTCACCGAGGCGGAACGCCTTCTCGAAGAAGCCGCGTGACGCCTGTGCGAGGTCGGAGCGCCGTTCAGCAGCGGCGACCTGCTGCCGTCTCAATTCGACGCGCTGGTGCGCCATCTCTGTTTCGGCCAGCAGACGTTCGAGTTCGATCTGGAGTTGCGCCTCGGCCTCGATGGCCTCTGCATTGGCGCTTGCAACGCGGGACCGGCTGCGCGAACCGGAACCAAGCGGAATGCGCAAGCCCAGCGTGACTGTCTGTTCCCAGGATTCACCCGATGCGCCGCGTTCGCGGGTGGTCGTGACACTCAACTCCGGATTCGCGCGGCCCTGAACGCTGGCAAGGGTCATCGTGCGCCGCGCAACGTCGACCCGATCACGCAGCTCGGCCACTGCAGGGTGCGCCGTCTCAAGAATCTGTGTCGGTGTCGCAGCGGACGGGACGGGCTCCGGCGCAGACACCCCGCCGGATGAGCGTTCTGGCCCGATTCCAGTGAGCGTGCGCAACTGCTGTGCAGCATCTGCAAGGGCGCTTTCTGCCTCGGCGACGGCGGCTTCAGCTGTAGCTTGCACACCGTCGGCCTGATGCTGATCTGCGCGCGCCAGATCACCCGCCTTGATGCGCTTGGCCACGTCGGCGGCCAGTTCGCGGGCGTTCTCGAGACCCGCCCTCGCCAGCGTCACATCTACGCGCGCGCGTTGCCAATCCCAATATGCTGTGCGTACCGCTGCAGCGGTGCGCAACTGCGCGCCGCGAGCCCGGCTCGCCGTGGCAGCTATTTCGGCAGTGGCGAGGGCTGCAGTGCTCGAACGTTCGCCCGACAGCCAGATCGGAACCGCGATGCCGACCTCGTACTCACGGCTCCCGCGATTGCTGTCCAACTGATCGGTTTTTCCGGCTACCTCTAGGGCGGGCGGTTCGACAAACCAACTGTCGGCACTGTCGCGGCGCGCTTGCGCCGCTTCCTGTTGAGTCGTGAGCGACAGCGCTTCAGGCTGGCGTGCCCATGCTGCCTCGAAAGCGTGCTTGAGGGATAGGGCGGTACTTGGAGCCGGGGGGGCGGGCTGCTGCGCCCAGGCACCATTGACGGCAAGGCCGAGCATTAGCCCAGGCAGCCATTTGAGACGAAGTTGCTGAAACATCCAATTCTCCGTTGATGTAAAGACACGGGGAATCGGCAGAGGGCGATCGGACCGATCGCAATGGACGCGTGACGCTACCGCTCAAAGCGGTAGGAACATCAAGAGGGAATGAAGGCGACCGCCCTGCCGATCAGGCTGGGCGGGCCCATTTAGGGCGTTCGGGCTCTGCGGGATGCTCCGCAAGTGAGCACCCAGGTGTGACGCCGATGGGGAGGGATGCCTGATGCTGTGTGAATAGCGCGCTGGACTCACTCGTTACTGCTGAAGAGCCCACCACCTGGCACGATGCGCAGTCTGTGTGTGCGCCCTTCGTCAAGCCCCCTTTTTCCTTGCCTTTTGCATCTTCGGTGTGACGATGCGCGTGATGACCAAAATGATTGGCTGCGGCACCGGATTCGTGCGCGCAGTAATCGCCCACCGCCGCCCAACTCAGTTGGGCAGGCAGCAGGATCAAGAGGAAAATCGCAAGCCAACGACGCATGGCGCGGATTCTATCAATAAGGATTTGCTATCGTCGACAGCGACGGTACCAATGGGCAGACCAAACGGCGCTTTACGAGAACCTGCTGGGCGAAACGCCTGGACGGCCCGACGTCTCGCGCCGATAGGTGGCTTCAGGAGCCACTGTACAGTTCATTCATGTACGCGCGCTCTGTCGGGGTCATGTCGACCAGCTCCTTGAGGACTTCTGCACGGGTCTTGCCGGGTCCGGAAGCACGCGAGGGCACCGCGAGGCCACGCTGCAGGTAGAAATAGCTGCCATCGGCCTTTGCCTGTTCGAGCTCGCGCAACACCTCGGCGCGGGTTTTCGTGCTCGTGGAGTGATCCGGATGGAACGTGAACCCCTGCTCGCCGGGAGCGGGATGCCACAGCGAGCTGGCTTGCGCAGCCGCAGGAACGACAAGGACGGCAGCAAGAAGCGAAAAAAGGGCAGTGGTGCGGGTTTTCGACATGACGAGACTCCTTCGTTCAACGTGAGAGGTGGCGTTCGGCATAAGCCGCTTGGCGTCGCCTTGCACCGAACACGTCGCGGACTTTAAAGGTCCATCCTCGTCGAATCGCGAACTGCCAGATTACGATTTCGTAATGTGATGGTTTCGGCATCTCCGCGATAATCGCTGCATGAAGATTCTGGTTGTGGAAGACGAACCCAAGCTCGCCGAATACCTACGCAGGGCGCTCACCGAAAGCAATTACATCGTGGATGTCGCGCACAGCGGCACGGATGGCCGCTATCTCGCGACCGAAGGGCATTACGACCTCGTCCTCCTCGACGTCATGCTTCCGGGGCTGGATGGCTATGCCGTCTTGCAAGAACTGCGTCGGGGCAAACACGTACCCGTCCTGATGCTGACCGCGCGGGACGAGGTCGAGGATCGGGTCAGAGGCCTGCAGGCGGGTGCCGACGATTACCTGGTGAAGCCGTTTGCTCTGTCCGAGTTGCTCGCTCGCGTGCAGGCCTTGTTGCGGCGCGGTGCCTTGCGCTCGGATAGCCAGGATTCAACGGTGCTCCGTTTGGCGGACCTCGAACTCGACCTGGTTCGGCGCAAGGCGTCACGATCCGGGCAGCGCCTCGACCTGACCGCCAAGGAGTTCACGTTGCTGACGTTGCTGCTGCGCCGGCAAGGGCAGGTCCTTTCCCGTACCGCGCTTGCAGCGCAGGTGTGGGACATGAATTTCGACAGCAATACGAACGTGGTCGAAGTTGCGGTGCGCCGGTTGCGCGGCAAGATCGACGACGCTTTCGAGAAGAAGTTGTTGCATACCGTGCGCGGCATGGGATACGTCCTTGAGGACCGGAAGCCCTGAGAATGCGCAATCCGCGTTCGCTTAGCCGCTGGTTATCGTGGTGGCTCGCCGTGCTGGCCTCGCTGGGGCTCGGCTTGGTCTGCTCGATCGTTTACGTGGGCGCGAGTCTAAATCTCTCCAACAAGCAGACGGACGAACTGCGGCACAAGCGGGACATAGTGCGCCATCTCGTCGGCGAGATTGCAACGCGGGACGCGTTGCCGAGCCTGCGTCACAAGCTCGACGACTTCTTTGTGGGCCATGCCAACCTCGAGTTACGGCTGATCCAGGGATCTGACGCTCTTCTGTACGCAACTCCGGCGCGTTCAAGCCCCGGCGCAATCCTGCGGCGGGATGAGTTCGAAATCTCCGTGCCATGGTCGCCCACAACCATGCTGCGCGCCGAATTGATGCTCGACAGCAGCGCCGACGCGCTGCTTTTGGAGCAGTTGGCCTGGACGCTACTCGCGAGCGCCCTTGGTGGAGCGGCGGCCATCTCAGTGGGCGGCGCATGGCTCGTTCGTAGAGCGCTCTTGCCTGTTCGCGACCTGGCTCGACAAGCAGCGGCCCTAAGCCCGGAAAGCGTTGGACAGCCGCTTGACGGCTCCGCCCAGGCACAGGAGCTTCAGCCGTTGGTCACACAATTCAACGCGCTCCTGGTTCGATTGAACCGCGCATATCAACAACTGGAAGGGTTCAACGCCGATGTCGCTCACGAGCTGCGCACACCGCTGGCGACCTTGATTGGTGAGACCGAGCTAGCTCTGAGTCGTCAGCGCGATGTCGCCGAACTGCGCGATGTGCTCGGATCGAACCTCGAGGATCTTCAACTTTTAGCGGGGCTGGTCAATGACATGTTGTTCTTGTCCCGGGCCGATCGCGGGGAGCGCGCCCGTCGCCACCGTGTGGATAGCCTGGCCGAACTGGTGTCCGAGGTCATCGAATTCCACGAAGCGTCAATGCAGGAGGCCGGCGTGACTGCGCGCTTACGCGGTGACGGCATGGGCACAGTCGATGCTGGGTTGGTTAGGCGTGCGCTCTCGAACCTGCTCGCCAATGCGACCCGTTTTGCAGAGCGCGGATCGGTGATCGAGGTCGATATCAAGCAGGACGCAGATGGCCGCATTTGCCTGTCTGTCAGCAACACGGGCCCTGTCATCCCCCCGGAGCATTTGCCTCGTCTATTCGACCGCTTTTATCGGGTTGATGGGGCCCGCGAACATCGCGACCATAATCACGGGCTCGGCTTGGCGATCGTAGCTGCGATCGCGCGAATGCATGGCGGCGCCACCTTTGTGCGGTCAGCTGCCGGAACGACGAGCGTTGGCCTTGCCATGTGCGGGTGCAGCCAAATGGAGGTAGCACCTCATGACAGATAAGGCGCATTGCTGAAAGGGCTGAACTTTGCCTCTTTGCGGCACTGACTATCGAGAGTGCTGGGGTCACATGGATACGTGGCCAGGTAGAGTGCGCTCGACACCACGAACTTGCACCAGATCGCCTTCGTGCGCGGCGCCGATGGCTGACGTGTTCTAAGTGTCTGTCAGCACCCACCTCGGAGACTCCGCAATGACCGACGATGCCGACGCACAAGGGTGCCGAGGATCTGATAGGCGTCCTGCGCAGCTACCTCAAGTGAGCCTTGCCGTGCCCACCGAGAACCCGTCCACCTGGACCCATGATCACGTCTTCGATGGCGGCAATGCGCTTGCCAAAAGCAGTACCTCGGTGGTGATGTGGATCACTGCCGTTGCGATGGTTGTCGAGATCACCGCAGGCTGGTGGTTCAACTCAATGGCGCTGCTGGCCGACGGCTGGCATATGAGCCCGCATACCTTCGCGATCGGCGTGTCTGCCGCGCTGGCCTATGCCGCTGCGCGAACGATCCGCGCTTCGCTTTCGGCACCTGGAAAATCGAGATCCTCGGAGGCTTCGCCAGCGCCATCTTCCTGCTCGGCGTGGCAGTGATGATGGTCATCGGTTCGATCGAACGCATCGTGTCGCCGCAACCCATCCAGTACAAGGAGGCCATCGCGGTCGCCATCCTGGGCTTGGCCGTCACCGTCGTTTGTGCGCTGATCCCGGGCAAGGCTCACCATCACGGCCACTCACACGGACACGGTCACGATCATCACGGCCTCAAGCTCAAATCCGCCTACCTTCACGTGATCGCCGACGCGGCCACCTCGGTGCTGGCCATCGCGGTGGTGACGCATGACCGCGCACGCACCCCCGACGCTGTGAGGAGCCGCTTGGCGGTGCACGAGGAGATCGTCCACTCAACGATCGAGATCTATCACCACGCCGGGCTTCGGGAAAGCCCTGCCGGAGGAGCCGCGTGAGGACATTGCTACTTTACTTCGTCACAGCGATGGCCGAGATCGTCGGCTGCTATCTGCCCTGGCTGTGGCTCAAGAAGGGGGGCTCGGTTTGGCTACTTCTGCCTGCGGCGGTGAGCCTGGCGGCCTTCGCGTGGTTACTCACGCTGCATGAGGCGGCCTCCGGCCGCGTCTATGCCGCATACGGCGGGATGTACATCAGCGTCGCCATCCTATGGCTGTGGACGGTGGACGGAATCCGCCCCTCCGCCTGGGACGTCGCCGGTGTAGTGGTGACGCTGGCGGGCATGAGCATCATCGCGTTTCAGCCCAAGTAGGGTGTTTGCAACCGCATGCCATGAGCTTCAATCCGCCTCGCGGGTCAGCCACTTCTTAACCTTACCCCTCCACTGCCAGCAGGTGGCAGGAGATGCAGGCGGCCTACAATTCGGGCAGCGCAGCGCCAGCGGCAAACCAGTCGCCAAAAGGTGATAGTCCCCGGGCGCCCGCACTACCCGGACCTACATCATCGACATTCAAATTGTGCTACCGCCGTGCCAGCTAGCTATTCGTAAGCGTTGCGTAGCAGGCGGCGGCTTGATGCTGTTACTTGTCATTGGTCGTTCGGTTGAATGAACGGCAGCACGGGGTCGCCTGCTGACGTACGGATGGCAACGCCTTCCTCGGCAAGTCATACTTTGTCAGGGCCTCTCTCGTTGTCCCCAGCCGACGGGGACAGAGTTGTGGGAGTGCTTGTGGATAACTCGTTCAAGCCGTTGAGGCCAAGCCTCATTCGAGCATTGCCCAATTTTTGAGCGGCGGCAGAGGTCGAATGCCGGTCGAGATCGGCGGCCTCGTGGTTGAAGCTGAGCTCGAGAGCGATCAGTCGCCGTTTCGCCACTGGAGGGGCGGGGCAACGAGTCGCGGTGCCTGGCCGTCGCCGATCATTCCGAATCGGACGGCTCCTTGTTCCCACTCGGTCTGTGCCTGCGCGATGTCTTCCTTGCTGAAGCCCACAAAATTCCACCACATCAGCACTGGTTCCTCGAACGGCTCGCCCCCCAGGAACAGCACCCGAGCGCCTGCGGGTAGCGCAAGCTGAAGTTCGCTGCGTCCCTTGCCGAGGTAGGCGAGTTCGTCGGCGCTGATGGTTTCGCCGTCGACCATTGCGTCGCCCACGAGGGGCATCAGGCCGTACTCGAAACCGGGGTCCAGTTGGAGCGTGATGTTGCTGGTGCTGTCGCAGGCGATGTCGATGCCGACCAGCGGGGAGTGGATGCGCGCCGGTGCGGTTCGCTCACCGTAGCGGCCGGCGAGCAGGGTCAGTTCTGCGCTGTCTTCGCGCCAGTGCGGCAGTTCGGCGTAGTGATCGAAGGCGGGCGGGCAATCCTTATGCTCCGGCGGCAGGGCGATCCACAGTTGTGCCGCGTGCAGCTGCTCGCCGTCGTGCAGCGAATCCTCGGTGTGGGCGATGCCATATCCAGCGGTCATCAGATTGACCTGGCCAGGGCGGATGATCTGCTCGTTGCCCAGGCTGTCGCGGTGCAGGACCTCGCCCTCGATCAGCCAGGTGAAGGTCTGCAGGCCGATGTGCGGGTGCGCGCCGACGTGCATGCCCTTGCCGGGCTCGAACCGCACGGGGCCGGCGTGATCGAGGAAGCACCACGCGCCAACCATGCGCTGCTGGCGATTGGGGAGCGCACGGCGCACGAGCATGCCATCGCCGAGGTCGGCGCTGCGCGGTTGGATGCGGACGATCGGATTCATGGTCGGTGTCCTTGATGCTGGGCGTGCGGAGCGCGGCAGAAGATTTTAGCCGCTAAAGTTCTGCGGGCTCGTTGACCGACGCCCGTCGCATGGCGGCCTGCTGCCGACACGGCGCGGGGTCTCATGCAATCCAGTCTAGACGCGATGCCAGCGCATTCCACCTTGCGGCGGCGGGTGTCGAGGCGAGCTCTTCGTGTCCGGCCAGCCAGTCTGAGAGCTCCGCGTCCACGTCGTCGAAGATCCCGAGCGACGCCAACGCCGCCGCAACTGACGCGTCATCCAGGCAGCGCCGAATGGCTCGGTAGGTGCCCTCGCCGTCAATTCCGACGGGAATGATCCGGGCGTTCAGCTCATGCACCAATCGATGCAATGCGACTGCCTTGGCGAGATGCGAAATGGTCAGTGGCTCGTGATAGGCCTCTGCCAGCAGAAGGTCGCCCTCGAACTCGGCCACCAGGACCTCAAGCGTTGGCCATAAGGCGAGTTCAGTCGAGAGGATCGACCTGAGGCCTTGCAGCGGCGCCCACATGGCCTGCCAGAGGTTCGCCGGTCCCATTTCGTGGCGTTCAAACACTTCTGGGTCGATGCGCGACAGCAGCTGCAGTTGCTGTGTCGATAGGGCCTTTTCGCCGTTGAAGCTCGAGCGCCATTTTCCGGATGACTGGGTATTCATCCCGGTAAGTGCGTCGAAGTGAAGCGCGAATTGGTGCGGGTTCGCCACACCAATTTTTCGGGCAAGCGAATTCATTAATGCCGCCGCTCGCATGCGTCCGCGCTTTCGTTCGGTATCAGTCCTTCTTGGTCGTGCCATAGGGAATTTTGTCCTGGTATGAAAATGCCGAATTAATTGCACTCCAATTCTATCTTCGTTTCCACAAGAATCGCTGTATCGATCTCAGTCAACAGAATTCTGATCAATAAAATGCGATCCACGCTGGAAATACTGGAGGAGCGATTCGGGGCTGTGATGACCCTGGAGCAGCTCGCGATCACCCTGAGCCGCAAGCCCGAAGGGCTGCGGATGGCGCTGCTCAATCCGAAGGAGGATTGGGTCCGGGAATTGAACGCGCGAAAGGTCTATCTGGGGCGTCGCATGTACTTCCCTGTCGAGGTTGTCGCTTCCTTGCTGAACGGGGAGCAGGCCGCTCAGGAGAACGGCGGATGAGCGCGTTCCTCGACGAGCTGGCAGAGTGGGTCGCCTCGGCGCAGCGGCGGCGCAAGGAGTCGCTGGTCGCCTTTCTCGCGGTGCGCAGTGATATCGAGGAGGCGATGCGGGCGGGCTATGCGCTCAAGACCGTCTGGGCGCACCTGCGTGAGACCGGGCGAATCGCCTGCCGTTACGAAACTTTCTGCGCCCATGTCCGGCGACACATCAAGCTCGAACGCCCTGGCCAGCGAAATGCACCTCCTGGCGTCAAATTGAAGATGTCCGAACTGGCACCGAACAAACCTTTTGGGCAATTCACTTTCGACCCGAATCCCCGCAAGGAGGAATTGCTTTGATGATCTTCCTCATGCTTTGCAAACTCGTGTTTATTGCGCTACGAGTGCGCTATTCAACCGCTGTAAGCACGCAGTTTTTCGCCATTATTGGCCATTTTCGTGCGTTACGTGATGAGTCACGAGGAAATAGCGCATGCATGGCGCTAAAACCGCATAGGCATCCGCGCAGAAATGGCGTTCAAGAGGCGGGCAGGATGTGTGAAGTAGGCCCACCACAAGCGGTGGTTCCTCCTTCACTGGTCCTCTTTCGCGCCGAGGGCGCTCAACGGACATCCTGCCCTGCGGGGCTTCCGGCTGCCGCCGTCTTGGAGCTACGCCATGGATGAGGCGGTGACGACCAGGAAGAGCGGCACACCGATCAAGGTGTATTGCCTGCCCGAGGAGAAAGCCTTGATCGCCGCGAATGCCCGGAACGCGGGCATGAGTGTCGCGCGCTTTCTGCGCGAAGTCGGGCAGGGCTACCGGGTCCATGGAATCGTCGATTACGAGCGGGTGCGCGAGCTGGCCCGAATCAACGGCGACCTCGGGCGTCTAGGGGGGCTCCTCAAGCTATGGCTGACCGACGACCGCCGCACTGCCCATTTCGGAGAGGCCACCATCCGCGCGCTGTTAGCGCGTATCGAGGCGACTCAGGATCAGATGGGGGCGGTCATGCACGCCATCGTCAGCCACCGACGCTGATTCTTTAGCCGCTAAAAATGTGAGGACGTGAAATGCGCAAGACGAAACCCGTCGTTCTGACTGCCTTGGTCGTATCGATGACGCTTGGGGTACTGCCGCCGGTGCAGGCTGGCATTCCGGTGATCGATAGCACCAACTTGTCTCAGAACGTGATGACTGCGATCGAGAGCGTCGCCCAGACGCTGAAGCAGATCGAGCAATACCGGACACAGCTGCAGCAGTACGAGAACCAGTTGCAGAACACCATGGCGCCGGCGGCCTACATCTGGGATCAGGCGCAGACCACCATCAATGGACTGATGGCCGCCGTTGATACGCTCAACTACTACAAAACCCACCTCGGCAGCGTGGATGCCTATCTTGGCAAGTTTCAGGACGTGGCCTACTACCGCGGCTCGCCATGCTTCTCGGCAAGCGGCTGCAGCGCTGCAGAGTGGGCCGCGATGGATGACAACCGCCGCCTCGCCTCCGAATCTCAGAAGCGGGCGAACGATGCACTCTTTCACGGCCTGGAGCTTCAGCAACAAGCACTCAAAACCGACGCCCGAACGCTGGAGCAGCTCCAGCGTCGCGCAGAGGGGGCCCGCGGACAGATGGAAGCGATCCAGTTCGCCAACCAGCTTGCCAGCCAGCAGGCCAATCAACTGCTGCAGATCCGCGGCCTGTTGATCGCCCAACAGAACGCCATGGCCACCCGTGCGCAGAGCGAGGCTGATCTTGCGGCGCGGCAGCAGGCGGCACACCTGGCTTCGACCGAGCGGCGCGGGCCGGACGCTCTTCCCAGCAGCCCGATGCGCTGGTGAGGAGGTGGTCATGAACGTCGTCGCAATCGGTGTGCTTTTCTCCGGCCTGCTGGTCGGCTGCGCGCCCACTCCGGAGCCGATGCCAGAAGTGACTGCCGAGAATTGCCGCCCCGAGCGGATCCAGCAGATCAGGGACGAGGCCACGCGCAGGGAATTCGGTAGCCGCTGCTCGCGCCTGCCGGTCAGCCCCGGCACCCTTCCGACAAACCCCAAGAGGTGGTGAAGACCATGAAGATCAACCGTTCGATGGCACTCATCGTCGCCGTACTGATGCTCCTATCGGGCAGCGCCTTCGCGCAGCTCTCGTTTCATGATCCGGCTACCAACCGCGGTATCCTGGACCAGGTCGTCACCGAGTTTGCTGCGCGGGCATCCGGCTGGCAGACGGTGGTGATGAATGCAGCAACTTGGCTGTTCTGGACGCTCGGCACCATCTCCCTGGCCTGGACGGGCGGCATGCTCATCCTGCGCAAGGCCGACATCGGCGAGTTCTTCGCCGAGTTCGCCCGCTTCATCCTGTTCTTCGGCTTCTACCTCTGGCTGCTGCGCAATGGCCCGGCAATTGCGGACGCCATCATCGGCTCGATGCGCCAGATCGGCGAATCCGCAATTGGCGTGTCCGGCCTGTCGCCCTCGGGGGTCGTCGATGTCGGCTTCATGATCTGGAAGCAGGCGGTGACGAACCTCTCTGTCTGGCAGCCCATCGACAGTTTCGTGGGCGTGGTGCTGAGTGCCGGCATCCTGTTGCTGCTGGCAGTCGTTGCGGTGAACATGCTGCTGCTCTTCGTGTCGGGCTGGATTCTGATGTACGCCGGCATCTTCTTCCTGGGCTTCGGCGGATCGCGCTGGACCTCGGAGATGGCGCTCAGCTACTTCCGCACGGTGCTGGCTGTTGCGGTGCAGCTCTTCGTGATGACCCTCTTGCTCGGTATCGGTCACGACCTGCTGTCGAGCTTCTACGCCAAGATGAACAAGGGGGCGCTCAACTTCGAGGAGCTCGGCGTGATGCTGGTCTTCTGTCTCGCACTGCTCCTGCTCATCACCCGTGTGCCGCCACTGGTGGCGGGCATCATCACGGGTGGTGGGGTGGCTGCGGCTGGAGGCGTTGGCAACTTCAGCGCGGGAGCTGTTGCCGGGGCTGCCATGGGGGCTGCGGGCATGGCGGCTACGGCGGCCGGAATGGCCGGTGCGGCCGTGATGAGTGGTGCGCAGAACATCGCGGGGGGCGTGTCGGCGGTGAAGGCAGCATTCGACAAGGCTCAGGCGGGGATCGACAGTGGCGGTGGCCAGATGCCCAGCCTGGGACAGACAACCTCCAGCAGTAGGCGAGCTGCGGCGGGGGAGGCTAGCGGCTCCGCCTTTGCACAAGCCGCAGGCTTCGGCGGATCGTCATCGGCCGGTGCAGGCGCTGGGCTTGCGAGAGCCGCAGCGCTCGCCAAAGGCACTGCGGCCAACCTGGCCACCGGGGCGGGGGGCGTGATCAAGGACAAGGCCGTGAAGCTGGCTTCCGACTTCAAGGAGGGGGCTGATCAGAGCTTGCCGGGCAAAGTGGCGTCGGCGATTCGAGGCTGTGGGGCAGACAACAGCGTCCAGTTCGAGGGCAACAGCCTGACGGGGACGGAGCTGAATGACGAGGTGGCAACCTTCGTGAACAAGTCGCAGGGGGCTGTGTAACGGGTTGTATGTTGTAGCGTATTACATACAACTACAACGGCGAGCGCGCCGGTCCGCGTGAGTGCGCGATTTTAGCGGCTAAAGAAACGCAGTCAGGGTGCCGGCCCCCCATCCGAGTGAAGTGATCTGACAGCGTGTTTGACTCTTGAGGGGCGGGGGCCGGATGCCTCAATTGGCTCGATACCGGCGCGGATTACCAACAACCGCGCCGATAGCGGGGCGCCCCTCATCAGTCAAACTGCGCCCCTCAAGTGTCAAAGTCCGACGCCCGCCAGCCTCGCGCCGTCGAGCATGACGGTTGCCACTTATCGCCCGCAGCCCAAGCGCCACATTGCATCCTTGACCCGTCGGCGGTCTTCCCGGAGCTGCTCCATACGCCATGAGGTGCCGCCGCGTCGCCCTTCAGCGTCGATGCGCTTGATCTGCTTCTCGAACTGTTCGCACTGGTACTCGTTCCCCTTGGAGTCGGGTGGCGTTCTTTCGATGAGGCCAACAGGCTTGGTGCTGGATTGGCGGGTCGGTGGCGCGTACTGCGCCGCGGGCACGGGCAGGGGCGATACGACGCTGACCGTTCCGCCCGAAACGGCGGCCTGCTTCGTTCCACCCGGGCAAGGTTCTGCCTGGTAGAGGACGCCGCCCGGTCCCTGGCAGCGGTAGAGACCGATTGCCGGCGGCGTTGCTTCCCGCGTTAAGGCTGTGGCGTTGTCCCTTGTGGGCGAGTCGAACCTCGACCCTGCTTCCGGCGTGCTCTTGCTTGGGGCTGCGCTCTCCTTCACCTGGGCTTGGCGCTGCGCGTCCCACCACAGCAGACCTCCGACGCCGCAGCCCACTAACACCGTCAGTGTGAGCGCCAGCATGTTGTTCTTCATCTTCATGACATTTCTCAAAAGCATTCCTGCGTAACTATATCCATCACGGATTAATTGCTCCGTGACCTCCGGTACGGTGCTGACATTGACACTTGAGGGGCGACCCGCCTTGGGGCTAAGCCCTCTGCTCAGGCGGACGCGTCTGGCGCTTGGCGATCTCGGCGACCAGGAACGGCTTGGCTTCGACTGGAAAGAGCCAGTTCTTGTGGGCACGCTGCCACCGCCCCCCGAAGTCTCGGCACCAGGTTTTCACCACTTCGTTGAACTGCGCGTCGTATGGGCTCCAGAGCGCTACGCCGAATGGGAAGTCGATCAGATCCACGATGCGGTTGTCAGGCCAGTAGCGTGTTCTTGACGGCTTTGCCTTCGGCAGAGGCTGAAGGGGCGTTGGCAATGGCATCGCTTCCGCGACTGCGCGCGCTTGCTCGGTCGCCGTCTCGATCAGTGCCCGCTGCTCGGGGCAGAACAGCCAGCGCTTGGCCTCAGTGCCATGAACCACGATCTCCTCAAGGGCTCCCCAGTCCCAGGATTCGCGATCAAAGCGCCGAAGATCGATCTCGATGGACGGATTGCCGAGCCCACGCAGAACCGCCAGCTTTTCCTGATCCACGAAGTGGGTCACGCCGACCTCGATCAAATAGGACGCCGCGCCGGCCGTACCCACGACGTCCGGTATCACTGCGCCGAGATTCACCTCGGTCCTGACGGTCGTGAAGTCGATCCAGGTTTCCGGGATTGAGGCCTCCCCGGTGCCGTGGCGCCCGTCCGGCAGCGTGACCGAGCGCTTCACTGACAAGCCCGGCAAGGTGATGCCGCCCGCGCGCTCGATGGCGGCCTTCGCCGCCAGATGCAGCGCGCTTTCGGCGCCGCCTTCGCAGTCGGCGCCGCTTGCATGGGCGAAGTGCCAGATCCGCACGTCCCCCTGCCGTGCAATGAGAGCTCGGAGGCAGGACGGGCAGGTGCATCCGCACGCCTGTCCGCGTTCAACCTCGTTCACCGAGACGACCCGGCCGTCCTTGGCAATGGCAAATGATTGCAGCAGACTCGTGGCTTCCATGTCGATTGCTCCTTCGTTGATGACAGTGACGAGTCGAATTACCGCGCAGACCGCTTTGCCAGAACACCCGGACAACGGGGTTGAAAGGGGGTTTGTGGATACGCAAGCCATTGTTTTGGCAGCGAAGCGGCTTGATGAGCTTGCGGCGGGTTGGCGCGAGTCGCGTCTGCTCAACGTTGCGGTACTGAGGGCGCTGTTGTTGCTGACGCGCCGCGAGCCTGAGCGGGCCGACAGCGGATTCGATGCCATGGAGGTCGCCGAGGCGGTCGGCACGGTGATCGGCAGGGCGTGGGTGGTTGGCGCGGATTGGGACGATGCTGCCGACAAGGTTCGCCAGCATTGGCTCAACCTGGTATCCAAAACCTGGCCCACGAAAGAGGAGGGGGTCCGGCAGCACTTTCAGCAACTTGGATTGGACTTCGTTCCCGAGCTGTCGCGAGAGGAGGGCGGCGGTCAGGGCAACCCGACGCGGTACAGGTTCCGGCTCGTGACGCTGCCGATGGCCGCGGTTGGTGAAGGGCAGGATTCAGCCTCAACGTCAGCCGCCGAACAGCCAGCGCAGTTTTCCGTCGCTGGTGGCGACGAGCGCGTCAGTTACATCTGCGAGGACGTGGAGGACGCCTCGTGGTTGGCGAGGAGCTTCGCCGAAGGCTTCTTTTTGTCGGGCTGGCGACGGCACGCGCTTCGCAGCGTGTTCATCGTTGGCATTCTTGCCGTCTGGCTTTCCGTTCTTCTGGTCGCACTGATGATGATTGCCAAGCGACCTCTGACCGAGAGCATGAATGCAGTGATTGCTGCCGCGGTCTTTGGATATGCGTTTTGGAGCACGCTCGGCACGCTTCTGATGCTGCATCAGTGGCGTATCGCGTTAGCACCGTGGTGGATGCAGTCCGTTGACGATGACCGCCTCGTGGAGTGGCGCTGCCCGCCGCGTCATACCGACAAATCCATCAAGGCCGTCCGCTACACGGCGAAGTGCCCTCTGTGTGGCGGCAAGGTCGTCGCGCGTTCAGGAGGCTTCATGCTGCCCTGGAAGCTCGTCGGGCGCTGTGAGGAGGCGCCAGCGGCGCATGTCTTCTCCTTCGACCACGTACGGCGCGAGGGTGTCCGGAAAATGTGACGCACGCGTCGCAAAACGATACGGACATGGCTTGAGCGCTCCGTAGCGAGGTCATCCGTCGCCTATCTGCGATAATCCAGCCCAGTTTTCCACCTGCGAGTACGCGCCTTGCATCAACCCAGCATCACGCTCGCCCAGCTCGAATCGCACCTCTGGGAGTCGGCCAACATCCTCCGCGGGCCGGTCGACGCGGCCGACTTCAAGACCTACATCTTTCCGCTGCTCTTCTTCAAGCGCATCTGCGACGTCTGGGACGAGGAATACCAGGAGATCGTCGACGAGACCGGCGACGAGCAGCTCGCGTGGTTCCCCGAGTCGCACCGGTTCCAGATCCCCGACGATTGCCACTGGAACGACGTACGCGCCAAGGCGGCCAACGTCGGCGCGGCGCTTCAGCACGCGATGCGCGAGATCGAGAAGGCCAACCCCGACACGCTCTATGGCGTGTTCGGCGATGCCCAGTGGTCGAACAAGGAGCGCCTGTCCGATGCGCTGCTCAAGGACCTCATCGAGCACTTCTCGAAGTTGCCGCTCGGCAACCGCAACGTCACGTCCGACCTGCTCGGCGACGCTTACGAATACCTGATCAAGAAGTTCGCCGACGCCACCAACAAGAAGGCCGGCGAGTTCTATACGCCGCGCAGCGTGGTGCGGCTGATGATCGACATGCTCGACCCGCGCGAAGGTGAGGCCATCTACGACCCCGCCTGCGGCACCGGCGGCATGCTGCTGGCCGCGGTGCAGCACGTGCAGGAGATGCACGGCGACGTGAAGCGCCTGTGGGGCAAGCTCTACGGGCAGGAGAAAAACCTCACCACCTCGTCCATCGCGCGGATGAACCTCTTCCTGCACGGCATCGAGGACTTCAAGATCGTGCGCGGCGACACGCTGCGCAACCCGGCCTTCTTCGACGGCGATCGCCTGTCCGCCTTCGACTGCGTCATTGCCAACCCGCCGTTCTCGTTGGAGAAGTGGGGCGAGGATCTGTGGCTCAACGACCCCTTCGGCCGCAACTTCGCCGGCCTGCCGCCTTCGTCGAGCGGCGACTTCGCCTGGGTGCAGCACATGGTCAAGTCCATGGCGGACGGCACCGGCCGCATGGCGGTCGTGCTGCCGCAAGGCGCGCTGTTTCGCAAAGGGGCCGAGGGAGGAATCCGCCAGAAGCTGCTCGAGCTCGACCTCATCGAAGCGGTGATCGGTCTGGCGCCCAACCTGTTCTACGGCACCGGTCTGGCCGCGTGCATCCTGGTGCTGCGCAAGAAGAAGCCGGCCGCGCGCCGGCGCAAGGTGTTGGTCGCCGACGCCTCGCGTCTGTTCCGGCGGGGCAGGGCGCAGAACTATCTCGAGGCCGAGCACGCCGCGCAGATCCTCGGCTGGTATCGCGACTTCCAGGACGTGCAGGACGCCGTGCGGGTCGTCGCGCTCGACGAGATTGAGGCCGAGGACTGGACACTCAACATCTCGCGCTACGTGCTGCCGCCGCTGCAGGAAGACATCCCGCCGCTGCCCGAGGCGATCGCCGCCTTCAAGGACGCGCTCCAGCGCTGCCGCGAGGCCGAAGAGCGCCTCGCTCAGGTCATGGCCGAAGGGGGCTGGCTGAAATGAGCAAGCGCATCACCCAGCAAGAACTCGAAAGCTACCTCTGGGGCGCAGCCGTGCTGCTGCGCGGGCTGATCGACGCCGGCGACTACAAGCAGTTCATCTTCCCGCTGCTTTTCTTCAAGCGCGTCTCCGACGTCTGGGACGAGGAATACGAGGCCGCGATGGCCGAGTCCGATGGCGACCTGTCCTACGCGCAGTTCGCCGAGAACCATCGCTTCCAGATCCCCGCGGGCGCGCACTGGAACGACGTGCGCCAGACGCCGCGCAACGTCGGCGCCGCCATTCAGCAGGCGATGCGGGCGATCGAGTCTGCCAACCCGGACCTGCTCGACGGCATTTTCGGCGACGCGCCGTGGACCAATCGCGAGCGCCTGCCCGACGAAACGCTCAAGAACCTCATCGAGCATTTCTCCACGCAGACCCTCTCGGTCGCCAACGTGCCCGAGGACGAGCTCGGCAACGCCTACGAATACCTCATCAAGAAGTTCGCCGACGATTCCGGCCACACCGCGGCCGAGTTCTACACCAACCGCACCGTCGTCCACCTGATGACGCAGCTCCTCGCCCCGCAAGCAGGCGAGTCCATCTACGACCCCACCTGCGGCACCGGCGGCATGCTGATCTCGGCGCTGGACGAGGTGAAGCGTTCGGGCGGCGAATACCGCACGCTCAAGCTCTACGGTCAGGAACGCAATCTCATCACCTCGTCGATCGCGCGCATGAACCTCTTCCTGCACGGCGTCGAGGACTTCCAGATCATCCGCGGCGACACCCTCGCCGAGCCGCGCCACATCAAAGGCGACCGCCTGCGCCGCTTCGACGTCATCCTTGCCAACCCGCCGTACTCCATCAAACAGTGGGATCGCGAGGCGTGGGCGCAGGACAAGTGGGGCCGCAACTTCCTCGGCACCCCGCCGCAGGGCCGCGCGGACTACGCCTTCCAGCAGCACATCCTCGCCAGCCTGTCCGACCGCGGCCGCTGCGCCATCCTGTGGCCGCACGGCGTGCTGTTCCGCAACGAGGAACAGGCCATGCGCAGCAAGATGATCGAGCAGGACTGGGTAGAGGCCGTCGTCGGCCTCGGCCCCAACCTGTTCTACAACTCCCCCATGGAGTCCTGCATCCTCATCTGCAACCGGCGCAAACCGGCCGAACGCCAGGGCAGGGTGCTGTTCATCGACGCGGTGGGCGAGGTCACGCGCGAGCGCGCGCAGAGCTTCCTCAAGCCCGAGCACCAGCAGCGCATCCTCGGCGCCTTCAAGGCCTTCGCCGACGCGCCCGGCTTTGCCCGGGTGGCGACGCTGGCCGAGCTGCACAAGAACGCCGGCAACCTGTCGATTCCGCTGTACGTGAAGCGCCCGTCGGCTATTGCCGCCGGTGCGACTGGCGGCGACCAGCCGGCCAGCCTCGCCGAGGCCTGGGACGCCTGGCAGGAGAGCGGGCGGGCGTTCTGGCAGCAGATGGATGCGCTGGTCGAGACGCTCGACGGGCTCGGCGTGGCGAAGGAGGCAAGCGATGCGTAGCGGACAGGAACTGCTCGACGAGCTCAATGCCAGCGACGAGTCGCCGCGCATCGAGGCCAAGCGTGCGCGGGAGGTCGGCAAGTCGGTGCTGGAGACCGTCATCGCCTATGCCAACGAGCCCGGCATGGACGGCGGCTACTTGCTGCTCGGCGTCGATTGGTCGATCAACGGCAAGGGCGACACCGTTTATCGCCCCGAGGGCGTGCCCGACCCCGACAAGCTGCAACGGGATCTGGCCTCGCAATGCGCGAGCATGCTCAGTTTTCCATTGCGTCCGGAAATCAGCGTCGAACGCATCGACGGCAAGACCCTGGTCGTGGTGTATGTGGCCGAGGTCGACAGCGGACACAAGCCGGTCTATCTCAAGGCCACCGGTCTGCCGCGAGGAGCGTTTCGCCGCATCGGGTCGACCGACCAACGCTGCACGGATGAGGATCTGTGGGTACTGCGCGGCGACACCCGCCCGCAGAAGGGGCCGGACCAGAGCATTCTCACCGATGCACGACTGGACGATTTCGACCCCGCCGCGCTGGCCGAATACCGCCGCGTGCGCAGCCGCTTGAACGCCAGCGCCGAGGAGCTCGGCTACAGTGACGACGACCTGCTCGAGGCGCTCGGCGCGGTGCGCCGCGTCGATGGCGAGCCGCGCCCCACGCTTGCCGGCATCCTGCTGTTCGGTAAACCGATGGCGCTGCGCCGCATGCTGCCGATGGTTAAGATCGACTACATCCGTGTGCCCGGCATCGAGTGGATGGAAGATCCGCACGAGCGCTTCCAGTCCATCGAGATCCGCAAGCCGCTGCTGCTGGCGCTGCCCTTGGCCGAAGCCAGCATCATCGACGAGCTGCCCAAGGGTTTTCATCTGCCCGAGGGCGAGCTGCACAGCGTCCAGGAGCCGATCGTCCCGCGCAAGGTGATCCGCGAGGCACTGGCCAATGCGGTGATGCACCGCAGCTACACGCAGCACAGCCCGATCCAGATCATCCGCTACAGCAACCGCATCGAGATCCGCAACGTCGGCCACTCGCTCAAGCCCGTGGCCGAGCTCGGCATTCCAGGCTCACGGCTGCGTAACCCCACCCTGGCCGCCGTGCTTCACGACCTGAACCTGGCCGAAGCCAAAGGCACCGGCATCCGCAGCATGCGCCGGCTGGCCGCCGAGGCTGGGCTGACGCTGCCCGAGTTTTACTCCAGCCGCGAGTCGGACGAGTTCCGCGTCACGCTCTTCCTGCACAACCTGCTCACCGAGGACGACCACGCCTGGCTGCGCTCGCTGAGCGGCGAGCCGCTGGATGCCGACGAAACCAAGGTGCTGATCTACGCGCGTGCCACGGGTGCGGTGGACAACACGGCGTGCCGCGACTTCAGCGGGCTGGACACGCTGACCGCTAGCCGCGTGCTGCGCCGCCTGCGGGACAAGGGCTTGCTGGAAAAACATGGGGGCGGCAGCCACACGTATTACGAACTGGCCAGCCCAACAATCCCCACACTGCTTGCAATCCCCACAAGCTCCAGTGCGCCAGCAGGGGAGGCTTGCAACCCGAAGCATGCAACCTTGCCTCCCGAGCTTGCAACCTTGCTTGCAACCCTACAGGGCCGCGTCAGCACGGAAGCCTTGCGTGGCGCCATTGTGCGCCTGTGCGCATGGCAGGCTTTGGGCGTGGACCAGCTTGCAAGTTTTCTGAACAAAGACCGGCACTACTTGCGCAACAAGCACCTGATTCCAATGGTGCGAGAGGGGCAGCTGCGCTTTCGCTACCCCGAAAGCGCTAAACACCCGCACCAGGCCTATGTCGCCGCTGGGGCTGAGGACAAGAACAATGGCTGAGAAGCAACTGAGACCCGGTTGGAAGGTTTGGCGCTTTGACCAGATCGCCACCAACGTCAACGAGCGGGTCGACAACCCTTCCGAATCCGGCATGGAGCATTACGTCGGCCTCGAGCACCTCGATTCCGATTCGCTGAAGATCCGGCGCTGGGGCAGCCCCGACGATGTCGAGGCGACCAAGCTCGTCTTTCGCAAGGGCGACATCATCTTCGGACGCCGCCGGGCGTATCAGCGCAAGCTCGGAGTGGCGGAGTTCGATGGTATCTGTTCGGCGCATGCCATGGTGCTGCGGGCGAAGCCAGATGTCGTGTTGCCGGAGCTCCTGCCGTTTTTCATGCAGAGCGATGTGTTCATGAATCGGGCGGTGGAGATTTCCGTGGGTTCGTTATCGCCAACGATCAACTGGAAAACGATGGCGGAGCAAGAATTTACGCTGCCGCCTATGGATGAGCAGCACCGGTTGGTTGAGTTTATGGAATCAATAGCAGCTCTTGAAGAAGAGTTACGAACTGCGGAGCGCGAAGCCGGAAGATTGCAGAAGTCAGCGATTCAGGAGTTGCTTGACGCCGATCTGAATGGCTGGCCCACGGAGCCAATTGGACAGCTTTTCAAGGTGACTGCTGGCGGTACTCCAAGTCGTAACAACGCAACGTTTTGGAATGGCGGCGTGCCTTGGGTGAAAACAGGTGAAGTAAATTACTTCGTCATACAATCAACGGAGGAGCATATATCCGTTGAGGGATTGAGGGGATCTACGGCGAAGCTGTGCCCGCCGAACTCCGTCCTAATTGCGCTTTACGGGCAGGGGCCAACTCGTGGCCGCGTTGGCATGCTTGGCATAGAAGCGGCT
>NZ_JBLWFG010000013.1:0-37125 GCF_048321015.1 Thauera sp. WH-2
GCGCCGGCGCTGGAGGCACTTTCGGAAAAGGGGCGAAAATCGGGATGAAGTGTCGAACCCCGGTGGCCAGCGTCGAGGCGTTCGAGCGTGGCCTTGATCTTCTCGAAGAGCCAGCCGTCGTAACCGGGTGTCTTGTCGAGCAGGAATTCGGGCAACAGCGTGTCTGCCGCGTCCTCGATCGACACCATGATGCCGACGGGGCGATCGTTCTTGGTGATGACGACGGGCTCCCGGCGCGATGCATCGAGGAATTCGCCAAATCGGTTCTTTGCTTCGCGTGCGGTCATGACTCTCATGATCAGTGTCCTGAGTCGTGTCGAGATGGGTCCATAGTGGCCACTTTAGGCGGTGCGGCAAGCGTCTGTGCCTGGGAAAGTGGATTGGGATTGATTCCATGTGCAACCATGGTCATCCCAGCTGTTCACGGAGCGCGACCATGCAAACTATTCAAGCTTCCGAGTTCAAGGCCCGCTGCCTCGCCGCCTCTGCCGCGGTGCGCAACGCGACGCGGGTGATGGCGGACGAGAAGCTGCTGGCATGGAACTCGGCCCCGCCGCGGCTCGACGCGCGGCACTGATCGGGTCGTTCTGTTGCACGCCTGCAACAACAAAGCCCGGAATGTGGTGTTTTAGCGCTCCCGTGCTTGCATGCCCGTCGGCAGATTTGCAGAATCGGGTCCGACTTCTCGCCAGAGAGGTGAGTAGGGCCGAGGCAGGTGCCGCGGTCTCAACTTCAAATTTGAGGAGAAACACATGCAGAAGAAACTGATCGCGCTGGCTGTCGCTGGCCTGGTTTCCGCTCCGGCCTTCGCTCAGTCGAACGTGACCATCTATGGCGTGGTTGACATGGGTGTGAGCTACCGCAGCGACAACATCGTCGATTCTATCGGTTCGCGCACTGGTGTTGACAGCGGCCAGCAGTCGGGCAACCGCCTCGGCTTCAAGGGCACCGAAGATCTGGGCAATGGCCTGAAGGCTGGTTTCGTTCTTGAGCAGGGCTTCTTCGTTGATAACGGTCAGTCGCGTTCCGATGGCAACTTCTCGCGCCAGTCGTACGTGAGCCTGTCGGGCGGCTTTGGTACCGTTGCGCTGGGCCGTCTGTACTCGCCGCAGTTCAATCTGCTGGCTGCTGTTGATCCGTTTGGTACCGGCACCGCTGGCCAGGTCAACAACCTGTACGTGAACGACACCCGCCTGAGCAACACCATTGCTTATATCACTCCGAACTTCTCGGGCATCACCGTGACCGCCGCCTACTCGGCTCAGGCTGACGGCATCAAGCAGGAAAACGCCGACAACACTGGCGACCTCCAAGCTTGGGCGATCTCGCCGGTCTACAGCAACGGCCCCCTGATGGTCGGTCTGAACTATCACCAGATCCAGGCAAACGACGTCACGCCTGATCCGAAGACCAAGGTCTGGGATATCGGTGGTACCTACGACTTCGGTATGGTCAAGGTTGCCGCCATGTATGGCAATCGCGATACCGACGGTGCTCAAGAGTCCGACTTCTGGATGCTTGGCGCTACCGTTCCCGTTGGCGCAGCTGGTAAGGTTCTCCTCTCCTACACCAGCGCGGAAACCGATGTGGTCGGCGTGTCGGCTGACCGTGAGTCCGAGCAGTGGGCTATCGGCTACACGCATGACCTGTCGAAGCGTACCAACCTGTACGCCGCGTACGCTGACATCGACAACGAGAATGGCGCTTCTGCCAGTGTCGGTGACGCTTCCAACGGCGGTCTGGGCTACCAGCAGGGCCTGACCATTGGCGTTCGCCACAAGTTCTAATCTGTCACCTCGACAGGTTTGAAAGTAAAAACGGGAGCTTCGGCTCCCGTTTTTTCGTACACGCACACCACATCGAAGAAGATAGGCGGAAATCAAGATTTCCCGTTTCAAGTAGTTGCCTTCCCAGTCCGCCCGGGACGCGCGGGGCATCCCTTCTACGCGCTGCGGAGCGCGCTTTGCTCGGCCGTGTCAGGTGATTCGTGGTGAGCTTGCTGGGGACGTGTATCACGTGACGTCGCGTGGCAGTCGGTTAGGCTCGTGAGCCTCTCACTCATGCCGCACTGCAAAAAACTATTGAGTCCGCAGGCCTTTGAGGGGTATAGTTTTTTTCGACGGCAACGAGCCGGGCCAGTGTGTCCAAATTGGTGCATGCAGGTCTTGAGTGCTTGAGTTTTTATGCCAAATCGTTGCCTTTGCACCAGCATGGTGCATGTCGCAAAGCCGGTGCGCGTGCGCCCGGCTTTTTTGTGCGCGTTCGGTTTGTCGGCGCTTGCACTCCGCAAGCCTTCGGTCCGGCCCCTGTGCGCGTGATCTTGCGTGTCGTTTGAGGAACAGAAGATGGATCAGCCCCATAAGCAGGGTCTTTACGACCCCGCCAATGAACACGATGCCTGTGGCGTGGGTTTCATCGCCCACATCAAGGGCGAGAAACGTCATGACATCATTCTCCAGGGCCTCGAGATCCTGAAGAACCTTGACCACCGTGGTGCGGTCGGCGCCGACCCGCTGCAGGGCGACGGTGCGGGCATCCTGATCCAGATCCCCGATCAGCTGTACCGTGAGGCGATGGCGAAGCAGGGCGTGAGCCTGCCGCTGCCGGGCGAGTACGGCGTCGGCATGGTTTTCATGCCCAAGGAAGCCGCCTCGCGCCTCGCCTGTGAGCAGGAGATTGAGCGTGCGGTCGTGGCCGAAGGTCAGGTCGTCCTGGGCTGGCGCGATGTGCCGGTCAATCGTGACATGCCGATGTCGCCGACGGTGAAGGCCATGGAGCCGGTGATCCGCCAGATCTTCATCGGCCGCGGCCCCGATGTCATGGTCACCGAGGCGCTCGAGCGCAAGCTCTACGTTGTGCGCCGCCGTTCGGCCAACGCCATCGGCGCGCTCAAGCTCAAGCACGCCAAGGAGTTCTACATGGTGTCGTGCTCCGCGCGCACCGTGAACTACAAGGGCCTGCTGCTCGCGAATCAGGTCGGCGAGTACTACCCCGATCTGCTCGACCCGCGCGCAGTGTCGGCGCTGTCCTTGGTGCACCAGCGCTTCTCGACCAATACCTTCCCGAAGTGGAACCTCGCCCACCCGTTCCGCTACATCGCGCACAACGGCGAGATCAACACCCTGCGCGGCAACTACAACTGGATGCGCGCGCGCGAAAAGGGCGTGCATTCGCCGCTGTTGGGCGACGATCTGCAGAAGATCTGGCCGCTGATCTACCCCGGCCAGTCCGACTCGGCCTCCTTCGACAACGCGCTTGAACTGCTGGTGATGAGCGGCTACTCGCTCGCCCACGCGATGATGATGATGATCCCGGAGGCCTGGGAGTCGCATACGCAGATGGACGAGAAGCGCCGCGCCTTCTACGAATACCATGCGGCGATGATGGAGCCGTGGGACGGCCCTGCCGCGGTGGCCTTCACCGACGGCCGCCAGATCGGCGCCACCCTCGACCGTAATGGCCTGCGCCCGGCGCGCTATCTGGTCACCGACGACGACCTCGTGGTAATGGCCTCCGAGTCCGGCGTGCTGCCGATTCCCGACAGCAAGATCGTCAAGAAGTGGCGCCTGCAGCCGGGCAAGATGTTCCTGATCGACATGGAGCAGGGCCGCATCATCGGCGACCGTGAGCTCAAGGAGTCGCTCGCGCACGCCAAGCCGTATGCCGACTGGCTGCGCCGCATCAACATCAAGCTCGATACGCTCGATGCGCCGGCCATCCTCGACGCGGCCGCCGCTGCCGAACGCGTCGCGCCGCTGCTGGACCGCCAGCAGGCCTTCGGCTACACGCAGGAGGACATCAAGTTCATCCTCGAACCGATGGGCAAGGCGGGCGAGGAAGCGACCGGCTCGATGGGCAACGACTCGCCGCTGGCGGTGCTGTCCTCCAAGAACAAGCCGATCTACAACTACTTCCGCCAGCTCTTCGCGCAGGTCACCAACCCGCCGATCGACCCGATCCGCGAGCAGATGGTGATGTCGCTGGTGTCCTTCATCGGGCCCAAGCCCAACCTGCTCGAGATCAACGAGATCAACCCGCCGTTCCGCCTCGAGGTGAGCCAGCCGGTGCTCGATTTCGAGGGCATGGCCAAGATCCGCAACATCGCGCGCTACACGCAGGACAAGTTCCGCTCGGCCGAGCTGGACATCTGCTACCCGGCCGCATGGGGCAACGAGGGGGTCGAGGCGCGCCTGGCCTCGTTGTGCGCCGACGCCGAGAACGCGGTGCTGGGCGGCATCAACATCCTGATCGTCTCGGACCGCAAGCTCGCTGCCGACCGCATCGCCATCCCCGCACTGCTGGCGCTGTCCGCAATCCACCAGCACCTGGTGGAGAAGGGGCTGCGTACCCGCTCCGGCCTGGTGGTCGAAACCGGATCGGCGCGCGAGGTGCATCACTTCGCGGTGCTCGCCGGCTACGGCGCAGAGGCGGTGCACCCCTACCTCGCGCTCGAGACCCTGCAACATCTCGCCGGCGACGAGGAAACCGCGGCGAAGTACGTCAAGCACTTCGTCAAGGCGATCGGCAAGGGGCTGATGAAGGTCATGTCCAAGATGGGCATCTCGACCTACATGTCGTACACCGGCGCGCAGATCTTCGAGGCGGTCGGCCTGAAACAGGCGCTGCTCGACAAGTACTTCACCGGTACCACCAGCCAGGTGGAGGGCATTGGCCTGTTCGAGGTGATGGAAGAGTCGATCCGCCTGCACAAGGCTGCGTTCAGCGCCGATCCGGTGCTGCACGACATGCTCGACGCCGGCGGTGAGTACGCCTTCCGCATCCGCGGCGAAGAGCACATGTGGACGCCGGACGCGATCGCCAAGCTGCAGCATGCGACGCGCTCGGGCAAGGCGGAGACCTACAAGGAATACGCCAAGATCATCAACGACCAGGGCCGGCGCCACATGACGCTGCGTGGCCTGTTCGAGCTCAAGGCCGCCGAGACCCCGGTGCCGCTGGACGAGGTCGAGCCCGCCAAGGAGATCGTCAAGCGCTTCGCCACTGGCGCGATGTCGCTCGGCTCGATCTCCACCGAGGCGCACACCACGCTGGCGGTGGCGATGAACCGTATCGGCGGCAAGTCGAACACGGGCGAGGGCGGCGAGGACCCGATGCGCTTCAAGCCGCTCACCGAGGCGATCAAGCTGTCGCAGATCATCGGTGAGAAGCGCATCGCGCGCGACCTGGAGCTGAACGCGGGCGACTCGCTGCGCTCGGCGATCAAGCAGGTGGCCTCGGGCCGCTTTGGCGTCACCACCGAGTACCTGGTCAACGCCGACCAGATCCAGATCAAGATGGCCCAGGGCGCCAAGCCTGGCGAGGGCGGCCAGCTGCCCGGCCACAAGGTGTCGGAATACATCGGCTTCCTGCGCCACTCGGTGCCGGGCGTCGGCCTCATCTCGCCGCCGCCGCACCACGACATCTACTCGATCGAAGACCTGGCACAGCTGATCCACGACCTCAAGAACACCAACCCGGTGGCGAGCATCTCGGTGAAGCTGGTGTCCGAGATCGGCATCGGCACGGTGGCCGCGGGCGTGGCCAAGGCCAAGGCCGACCACATCGTGGTCGCCGGCCATGATGGCGGCACAGGTGCCTCGCCGTGGAGTTCGATCAAGCACGCAGGGTCGCCGTGGGAGCTCGGCCTGGCCGAGACCCAGCAGACGCTGGTGCTGAACCGCCTGCGCTCGCGCGTGCGCCTGCAGGTCGACGGCCAGATCAAGACCGGCCGCGACGTGGTCATCGGCGCGCTGCTCGGCGCCGATGAGTTCGGCTTCGCCACTGCGCCGCTGGTCGTCGAGGGCTGCATCATGATGCGCAAGTGCCACCTCAACACCTGCCCGGTCGGCGTCGCCACCCAGGATCCGGTGCTGCGTGCGCGCTTCGCCGGCCAGCCCGAGCACGTGGTCAACTACTTCTTCTTCGTCGCCGAGGAAGTGCGCGAGTTGATGGCGCAGCTGGGCGTGCGCAGCTTCGACGAGCTGATCGGCCGCGCCGACTTGCTCGACATGAAGAAGGGCATCGCGCACTGGAAGGCGCAGGGCCTGGACTACTCCCGCATCTTCTACCTGCCCAACGTGCCCGCCGAGGTGCCGCGCCTGCACACAGAGACCCAGGACCACGGCCTCGACAAGGCGCTCGACAAGCAGCTCATCACGCTCGCTGCGCCTGCGCTGGAGAAGGGCGAGAAGGTCAACATCGACCTGCCGGTACGCAACATCAACCGTACCGTCGGCGCGATGCTGTCGGGCCAGGTGGCGGCGCGCTACGGCCATGCCGGACTGCCTTCCGATACCCTCCACATCCGTCTCAACGGCACCGCCGGCCAGAGTTTCGGCGCTTTCCTGGCGCGTGGCGTCACGCTGGAGCTGGTGGGCGAGGGCAACGACTACGTGGGCAAGGGCTTGTCGGGTGGGCGCATCGTCGTGCGTCCGAAGGCTGAGTTCCGCGGCGATACGGGCACCAACATCATCGTCGGCAACACCGTGCTCTATGGCGCGACCGAGGGCGAGGTGTACTTCGCCGGCGTCGCGGGCGAGCGTTTCGCGGTGCGCAATTCGGGTGCCACCGCCGTGGTGGAAGGCGTGGGCGACCATGGCTGCGAGTACATGACGGGCGGCACCGTGGTCGTGCTCGGCGAGACCGGGCGCAACTTTGCCGCCGGCATGTCGGGTGGTGTGGCCTACGTGCTGGACGAGGACGGCAGCTTCGAGCAGCGCTGCAACATGGCGCAGGTCTCGCTCGAGCCGCTGCCCGACGAGATCGCCGCGCGCAAGGGCTCGGAGTCGGGCGACGAGCTCGAATCCCACGGGCGTGTCGACATCGACCACCTGACCATGGGCGACGAGCTCATCCTCAAGGGCCTGATCGAGCGCCACGTCCGCTTCGCCGGCAGCGTGCGCGCACGCGAGATCCTGAACAACTGGGGCGTCTGGCGGAAGAAGTTCGTCAAGGTGTTCCCGCACGAGTACCGCCGCGCGCTGGCCGAGATGGCGCAGCAGCGCGAAGCAGAGAAGGAGGCCGCATAAATGGGCAAGCCCACTGGATTTCTGGAGCATCAGCGTCTGTCCGAGGCCTATGAGCCGGTCGACAAGCGCCTGAAGACCTACAAGGAGTTCGTCGTTCGCCTGACCGACGAGCAGGCGTCCATCCAGGGCGCGCGCTGCATGGACTGCGGCATCCCGTTCTGCAACAACGGTTGTCCGGTCAACAACATCATTCCGGACTGGAACGACCTCGTGTACCGCGGCCACTGGCGTGAGGCGATCGAGGTTCTGCACTCGACCAACAACTTCCCCGAGTTCACCGGTCGCATCTGCCCGGCGCCCTGCGAGGCGGCGTGCACGCTGAACATCAACACCGACGCGGTGGGCATCAAGTCGATCGAGCACGCGATCATCGACAAGGCCTGGGAAGAGGGCTGGGTCGTGCCCCAGCCGGCGGATGAGAAGACGGGCAGGAAGGTCGCCGTCGTCGGCTCCGGCCCGGCGGGCCTGGCCGCCGCGCAGCAACTGGCGCGTGCCGGCCACGACGTCACCGTGTTCGAGAAGAACGACCGCATCGGCGGCCTGCTGCGCTACGGTATCCCCGACTTCAAGATGGAGAAGGGGTTGATCGACCGCCGTGTCGAGCAGATGCAGGCCGAAGGCGTGCGCTTCCGCACCGGCGTGCTGGTGGCGGCCAAGGACATGCCCGCAGGTATCGTCAATGACGCCAAGGAAGTGATCAGCGCCGAGGAGCTGCAGCGGGACTTCGACGCCGTCGTGCTCGCGGGCGGCGCCGAAGTGCCGCGCGACCTGCCGGTGCCGGGCCGCGAGCTCGGTGGCGTGCATTACGCGCTCGAGTTCCTGATCCCGCAGAACAAGCAGGTCGCCGGCGACAAGCCCAACCCGATTTCGGCCAAGGGCAAGCACGTGGTGGTGATCGGTGGCGGCGACACCGGCTCGGACTGCGTGGGCACCTCCAACCGTCACGGCGCGGCGAGCGTGACCCAGTTCGAACTGATGCCGATGCCGCCCGAGCAGGAGAACAAGCCGCTGGTGTGGCCGTACTGGCCGACCAAGCTGCGCACCTCGTCCTCGCACGAGGAAGGCTGCGAGCGCGACTTCGCCGTTGCCACCAAGGAGTTCATCGGCAAGAACGGCAAGGTCAAGGCGCTCAAGGCCTGTCGCCTGGAGTGGAAGGACGGCAAGATGTCCGAGGTGCCGGGCTCCGAGTTCGAGATCAAGGCCGACCTGGTGCTGTTCGCGATGGGTTTCACCCAGCCTGTGGGCGGCGTGCTCGAGGCCTTCGGGGTCGACAAGGACGCGCGCGGCAACGCCAGGGCGACCACCGACGGCGAGGGCTGCTACATCACCAACGTGCCCAAGGTGTTCGCCGCCGGTGACATGCGCCGCGGGCAGTCGCTGGTCGTCTGGGCGATCAGGGAAGGTCGCCAGTGCGCGCGCGCGGTCGATGCGTTCCTGATGGGTGAGAGCCTGCTGCCGCGCTGACGGTCGTGCGTTCTGCCTGACGAGGCGCGTCGCGGGGTGGCCCGTGGCGCGCCTCGTTCCGTTTCGGGGGGCTGGCGTTTATCCAGGCCCCCCGATCTCAGCGCCATCGCAGGGCAGCGAGGTCGTGCACGTAAATGGGGTAGTTCACCCACAAGCCCTCCAGGCCCTTGCGCGCCACGGTCGATATCTGGGGTGCGTAGAGCCAGGCGTTCACCGCATCGTCCGCCAGCTTGCGCTGGATGTCGGCGAGCAGCCGATTGCGCTGGCGCGGGTGGTCGGCGTCGCGGTGGGCGGTGGCCAGGGCGCGGAACTCGGCGCTGTCGTATCCGAAGTAGTAGGACGGGTCGGAATAGATGTCGTAGTCGAGGGGCTCGACGTGGTTGATCAGCGTCAGTTCGAAGTCGCCGGTGAAGGGGCCCGCCAGCCACTCGGCCCAGCTCACGTGCTTGGCTACGACTTCGATACCGACTGCGGATAGCTGCTGCGCCACGATCTGGCCGCCGTCCCGCGCGTAGGGCGTCGGCGGTAGGCTCAGCTGCAGTTGCAGCCCGCGCTCGAAGCCCGCCTCCCGCAGCAGCGCGCGGCTGTGCTCGGGGTCGAAGGGGTAGCGGTCGGCCAGGTGCAGGTAGCCGCTCTCTGTGGGTGAGAAGTGGCTGCCGATCGCGCTGCCGCGGCCGTTCAGCACCTGGTGGATCAGGGCCGCACGATCGATGGCGTGGTTGATCGCCCGGCGCACACGCAGGTCGGCCAGTGGCGGATGACGATTGTTCATGGCCAGCAAGGCTTTGCTGCTTGAGCCCCCGATCAGCACCTGGTAGCGCTCGTTGAGGCGGTTGCGCAGCACCGTACGGGTGGCGAAATTGAAGAACACGTCCACTTCCGCAGGCAGCTCGGCATCCTCCACGAAGGAATTCACGAAGCGAAACACGGCACGCTGCAATGGGACAGCCTCGGCATTGCGGTAGCCGGGCCATTTCACCAGGGTGATGGAGTGTCCCTTGTCCCAGCGCTCGAAGCGGAAGGGGCCGGTGCCGACCGGGGTGTCGGACGCTTGCCCGGCGCTCGCCGGGTGCAGGATCACCGCCGGACTCTCGCCGAGGCGGTACAGCAGGTGTGGGTCTCGATGGAGCAGCGTAAGCGTGACGGTCAGTGGGTCAGGGGTGTCGATGCGCTCGATGTTGTCGAACAGTTTGGTGCGTGATTTGTTGCCCGAGCCGGGCGCCTTGGCGCGCTCGAACGAGAAGCGCACTGCGGCCGAATCCAGAGGCTGGCCGTCATGGAAGCGGACGTCCGGGCGTAGCCGGAAGGTGTAGCTGCGGCCGTCGGCCGAGGCCTGCCAGGATTCGGCCAGCAAAGGTGAGGTCTCCCCGTTTTCCTCGATCTTCACGAGCCCCTCGAGCACGTTGTAGTGCACGACCTCGCCGATCGCCGCAGCGGCAGCACTGGTTGGATCGAGCGAATTCGGCTCGAGCGTGATCCCGAACACGACATGATCCTTCGCGCTCGCGTAGGCTGGCGCGTACGCGAAGCCGACAAGGCAGCCGATCAGCAGGCAGCGCGAGACTGTCTGCCATACTGCGCAAGCGATGGAAGCGCGCATATGTTCTCCTCCCTGTTTTCATTACTTCCCAACGAGCCGGATTTGTCCAGCAAGCCCCGTCCCGTTTCCGAATCGAACCGCAAGTGTCGAAAGGGCGCCGTCGCAGCGGCTGCCCTGCTTGTCTTCGTCCTCGCGGCGCTGATCTTCTGGCTGCATGGGGTCTATGTCGAGCGGGAGAACCGCCATCGTCACCAGGCCGAGCGTGAGCTGCAGTCTATCAATCAGTTGCAGTTGCAGGCGATGGTTGGATGGCGGCAGCAATCGTTGCGCGACGCAGGCATGCTGGTCGAGGATACGCTACTGGCGGAAGCCCTCGGGCGCTGGCTCGGAGAGGGCGACGTCGAGGCGCGCGAGCGAGTGCGTGAGCGCCTGCGCACGCTCGAGGAACTGGGGCACTACACTGCGGTGCATTTTGTGGATCCGCAGGGTAAGGTGCGCCTGAGCAGTCGCCCCGGGGGCAGCGGCCCGGGTATCGAGCGCGTGCCCGCTACCGAGCACCATGCCCTGCAGGGTGCCCTGTCCACCGCCGTGCCAGTGATGAGCGACCCGGTGTCCGATCCGGTCTTCGCCTTCCCCTTCGCCGGGGTGTTTGCGCCCTTGTACGACGGGGTGCGTGCGATCGGTGCGGTGTGGCTGGTGCAGGACCTGCGCTCTGAACTTCTCCCCTTGGTCGAGCCCTGGCCGACCCCGAGCCAGACCGCGCGCTCGAGCATCGTCTGGCGCGAGGGGCAGGCGGCGCGCTATCTCAATGCGCCACGGGGCGTTCGTGTCGAGGTTCTGCAGTACGCGTATCCGCTGGATGCTGCGCCCACCGTCGTAACCCAGGCCCTCGAGGGCATGCGCGGCGTCTTCTATGCCCGCGACGAGCTTGGCCGTGAGGTGATGGCCATGGCCAGCCCCGTATTCGGTACCGGCTGGCTGCTGGTTTCCGCGGTCGAGGTGGCCGAGGTCTTCGCCGGTGTGCGCACACGCGAGTTGTTCGCCCTCGCCCTGCCGGTAAGCCTGCTTCTGCTGGCCGCCGCCGGGGTCTTCGTCGTCATGCTGCGTCGTGCGGCGCATCGTGAGCGTGAGCTGATGCAAGCCTTGCAGCGCAACCTGTGGTGGCTTGAAAGTGCGCAGCAGGCTGCTGCCATCGGTCACTTCGCCATCGATCCCAAGCGGGGCCGCATCCAGTTGTCTGCGCTGTGCCGCCAGATCTACGGCGTTGACGAGGAGAATCTGGATCTCGCCGCCTGGGTCGAGCTGATCGACCCCGCGGACCGTGAGCGTGTCACCGCGGTGGCGGCGCAGTTGGCGCGTGGCGAGGAAGTCAAGCGCCTGCAGTATCGGATCCACCCGGCCGGTGCGCCGCACACCCGGCGCTGGGTGGAGGTGTGGAGCAAGTCCATGCAGGAGGGAGACGAAGGCGAGCGGCGGGTGATCGGGGTGGTGCAGGACATCAGTGCGCGCAAGGCGGTCGAGGCCGAGCTGGCAGAACACCGGGTGCGCCTGGAGGCGCAGTTGCGGCTCGACCCGCTGACCGGTGTCGCCAACCGGCGCGCACTGGACGAGTCCGCGGGCTTCCAGCTGGCGCTGGCCGTTCGTGGCGGCACGCCCCTGGGGCTGCTGATGATCGACGTCGATCATTTCAAGGCCTTCAACGATTACTACGGGCACCCCGCGGGCGACCAGTGCCTCAAGGCCGTCGCCGAGGCCCTGCAGGCGCGTGTCGGACGCGCGGGCGACCTGGTTGCGCGTTACGGCGGTGAGGAGTTTGCGGTGCTGCTGCCCCTGTCCGACGGTAACGAGGCCCTGGCGCTGGCGCGGCGCTTGTGCGCGATCGTGGAGGCGCTGCAGCTTCCGCATGCCGCATCGCCGACGGCGCCCTGTGTCACGATCAGTATCGGTGTGGCCTGGCTTGCGCCGGACGCTTCCGTGGGTGTCCAGGTGCGAGCGGCGGGCGAGGGCTGCGCGGGCGTACATGCCGAGGGCGAGCGGGAGGGTGGGGCCTTGCCGCCCCTCGCGCAGCGGTTGTTCGAGGAGGCCGATGCTGCGCTCTACGAGGCCAAGCGCTTGGGCCGCAATCGGGCGATCCTGTTTGCCGCGCCCGAGCCTGGCGGTGCTTCCGCGCCCATCCTTCCCCGCTCGTCTGCAGCGGAGGCCGTGTCGCAGGCCTGAGCGCTCTGCAGTGCCCCGGCGCTGCGCTGCGGCTGCTATGCTGCAAACCCCGATCCTCATCGTCTCCGGAGCACTCGCTTCATGTCCACGGTTCTCGTCATCAACGGCCCCAACCTCAACCTGCTTGGAACGCGCGAGCCCGAGATCTACGGTGCCACCACGCTGGCGGATGTCGAGAACGGCCTGCGTACGCAGGGTGGGACGCTTGGGGTCGAGGTGTTGTGCTTCCAGAGCAATCACGAGGGTGCGATCGTCGACCGCATCCATCAGGCGCGTGGCGAGGGTGTGGGCTGGATCCTCATCAACCCCGGCGCCTACACGCATACCAGCGTTGCGATCCGCGACGCGCTCGCCGGGGTGGCGATTCCGTTCGTGGAGGTGCACATCTCCAACGTGCACAAGCGCGAAGCCTTCCGCCACCATTCCTACCTTTCGGATGTGGCCGAGGCGGTGATGGCAGGTTTCGGCACCCAGGGTTACGCGCTCGCACTGCAATATATCGTGGCCCGCATGCGCGCCTGAACGCGGGATGTATCCGTTGCCGCGGCCCCCGGTGGACTGAAAAACCTTGTCGCAATTTGCGATGTTGCGTTGCCGCGATAACGAGGTGCAGCTCGATTCACAAGAATGTTACGGGCGTATGATCCGGGCTCCTGAACCTGCCCCGGAGTACTGCCGTGCTCGCGCCTGCAAGTCTTTCCGCCGAATATGGTGCTGTTGCGCTGTCGCCTCCCGAGGTTGCCGGACGGGCGCGGGCGGGTCGGTCGTGGCGATCGGTCGCGGGCGAATGCATGGGCGCGCTGGGCTTGGTGGCGCTGTGGTACGTGGCTGCGCTGCTGGTACTGGCGCACTTCCTGGGGGTTGCGCCGGGGCGTGAGGCCTGGGGGCACGACCTTGTCGCCCACCTGCTCGTCGGTGGGTTGCTGTTCACGATGTCGCGCAGCGTGTTGCGCTTCGGCGTGGCGATGGTCGTGCTGTTCAGCGCCTTCACCGTGGGCAATGCAATCAAGCTTGCGGTGCTTGGCGGGCCGGTGATGCCGGACGATTTCGTCGCGGCGAAGAATCTCTTTCTGTTGCTGGAAGGCTGGCAGCTCTGGGGCAGTGTGGCGATGCTTGCGCTGCCGATCGCAGGTCTGCTGTGGATGTTTGCCTGGCGCAGGCCGCGCGCCTGGGTAGCGCTCGCTGCGGTGGTTGCGGGCGTTCTGGGTCTGCAGGTGCAGCCGGCGTCGGTCACTGGCTGGCTGGATGCCCGCTTCGGGGACTGGGTGTGGAACCAGCGCGGCAACTACGAGATGCGCGGCCTGCCGATCCATCTCGTGCAGGAAACCGCCCGCAACCTTGCCCGGCGTGGGCACGCTCCGGCCGCAGATGAGGTCGATGCGGCGATGATGCTGCTCGGCGCGCGCCAGCCCAGCCCCTTCCTCAAGGCTGCTGCGCCCCCCGGCCAGGGTGGGCGCAATGTGCATATGATCGTGCTCGAGTCCTTCTGGGATCCTATGGCGCTGAAGGCCGCCGGTCTGTCGGCCGATCCGCTCGATCCCGCGTTCCGCAAGCTGTGGAAGGCTGCCGGCAACGCGCGGGCGCTGTCGCCGGTGTTCGGCGGCTACACGGCGAATGCCGAGTTCGAGGCCCTGTGCGGCTTCCCGGTGCAGACCGACGCGGTCTTCTTCGAAGGCCGCCTGCGCCGCGACGTGCCCTGCCTGCCGCGCCACCTCGGTGAAGCCGGCTACCGCAGCTTCGCCTCGCATCCCAACGCCGCGCCGTTCTGGAACCGCATCAACGCCTACCGGCGCGTGGGCTTCGAGCAGTACTGGTCCGATCGCGACTTCGTGCTCGACGACATGAACCGCGAGTTCCTCAGCGACGCCTCGCTGTACCGGCAGGTGCTCGAACGCGTCGGCCCGGCGCTCGACGGTGCGCAGCCGGTGTTCAATTATGTGCTGACCTATTTCGGCCATCTCGACTACCCGCTCAACGAGGCCCGCCCGGCGGTTATCTCCACGGACTCGGACAACGGCCTGGTGCAGGCCTACGCCAACACCGTGCACTACAAGTCGCGCGAGCTGATGAGCTTCCTCAACGAATTGCGCAGGCGCGACCCGGATGCAATCGTCGTGCTGTTCGGCGATCACCTGCCTTCGCTCGGCTGGAATCACGGGGGCTACGTCGAGTCCGGTCTGCTCGCGCCCAACCGCGGTGAGTTCGACGACGAGATGTTCCGCACCCTGGTCGCCACGCCGCTGGTCGTGATCGACGGCCGGCGCGGCCCGGTGCGTACCGGCGACATGCCGATCTACGCGCTGCCGGCGCTGATCCTCGACCTGCTCGGCGATGAGCGCGACACGATGTTGCGCTTTGCCGCGCGTAGCGACGATCTGGTGCGTGTGCGCCCCTTGCCCGGTGTACATTTCACCCTCAACGGCAAGCGTCTGACGGTGTGTCGCAGCGGCGAGCTGGTGGGGGGGTGCGAGTCCTCGGCCGCCTGGGTCGAAGCCATCGACGTGCTCAAGCGCGATCTCTTCAGTGGTGCCCAGCATGCGTTGCAGGCGCCAGCCGACAAGCCGGTGCTGCAGACGGTGGAGCTCGAGGCCGAGGAGGTGGCGGTGGAGGCGACGCTCGACGCCGCGCCGCAGGGCGCCGGCGCCGAAATCGCGCCCGAGGTCTGAGCGTGGCGCCACTCGGCCTCAGCCCAGCTGCGCCCCAGCCAGCTCCCCCAGTGTCATCAGTGCATGCACGTGGCGATCGCTGAAGGGGTAGCAGCCCGACAGGCGCAGGTGGCGGGTGTAGCGGCCCGAGGGCGAGTAGAGCTTGCCGGGCGTCATGCCGATGCCGCGGCGCAGGGCGAGGTCGAACAGACGGTTGGTGTCGCAGCCCTCGGGTAGCTCGACCCACACCAGGAAGCCGCCGCTGGGCTGGGTGGCGCGCGTGCCGGGCGGGAAGGCGTCGTGGATCAGGCCGCGCAGGCGCTCGGTCTGCGCCGCATAGGTGCGACGCAGGCGGCGGATGTGCTGGGCGTAGCCGCCGCTCTCGAGGAAACGCCCGATGGCCTCGCCGAGCAGGGCGGGCTGCGCCACTGACGAGCAGAACTTGAGCTCGGCCAGCTCGCGGCCGAAGCGTCCGCCCTCCATCCAGCCCACGCGCATGCCGGGTGCAAGCGTCTTGGTGTAGGACGCGCACACGATGATCCAGCCGTCGCGGTCGAAGGCCTTCGCCGTCGGCTGCAGCGGCGTGCTGAACTGCAGCTCGGCGTAGAGCGCATCCTCGATCACCGGCACCTTGTAGCTGCGTGCCAGGTTGGCCAGCCGGCGCTTGTTGGCCGGGCTCATGCTCGTCCCTAGCGGGTTGTGCACGGTGGGCATGGTCACCACCACCTGCAGCCGGCCTTCCGACAGCAGCAGCTCCAGCGCATCGAGCGACAGGCCGCCTTCCGGATGGGTGGGAATCTCGATCGCCTTCAGGCCGAGGCGGTCGAGCAGCGGGATCAGGTTGAAATAGGTCGGCGACTCCAGACCCACCGTGTCGCCGGCCTGGGTGGTGGCGCGCAGCGCCAGTTGCAGGGCCTCCATGCAGCCGTTGGTGAGCAGGATGGCGTCGGGCTGCAGCTGCATGCCGAGCTCGGTGGCGTGGCGGCAGATCTCGCGGCGCAGCAGCAGCGGGCCGGGCGGTAGCGAATAGTCGGTCAGCAGCTCGGGGCGGCGGCGGGTGAGGTCGGCGACGATGCGGCCGAGCTTCTCACCGGGGTAGAAGTCGCTGCCCTTCGGGCAGGCAAGCGAAAGGTCGATGGTGTCGGGCCGGGTCTGGGCGGCGAGCACGCTGGCGATGCGGCTCAACACCGCGCTCTCGGCGGCGATCGCAGAGCTCGGCTCGGCGGCAGCGGCCTGCGGGGCCGGCGGCACGGCGAGCTGTGAGCGCACGAAGTAACCAGATTGCGGGCGCGCGTCGACCAGGCCCTGGGCCTCCAGCTGGCGATAGGCGGCGAGCACCGTGTTGATGCTGATGCCGCGGCTGGTCGCTGCCTCGCGCACCGAGGGCAGGCGGGCGCCGGCGACCAGCCGCCCGTCGCGGATCGCTTCGCGCAGTTCTTCGGTCAGTGCCTGGTAGAGCGGAGCGCCTTGGGGGGCTGTGGCAGCAGCAGGGGGCACAGTAGGCTCGTCCTTGGATAGTTACAGCTGATTGGTAAAACGATCTGTGACCACTATAAACCTGTTTTTCTGGAGCTGTAACCTTTGCCCAGCGCTTCGTATAGTGATCTCCCGAAGCCCCTCGAGGAGAACGCCATGATCGACCTGCCGCTGATGACCTACGTCGCCACGATGTCCGTGACGCCGGGGCCCAACAACATCATGCTCGCGGCATCCGGGGTCAATTTTGGCTTCCGCCGCACGCTGCCGCACCTGCTCGGCGTCAGCGTCGGCAACAGCGTTCAGGTGCTGATCGTCGCCAGCGGCCTGGCCTGGGTGATGGGCTGGCTCGATGCCCTGCGCCTGCCGCTGGTGGTGGTGGGCTGTGGCTATCTGCTGTGGCTGGCGTTGCGCCAGGCGCGCGCGGGCCAGCCAGGTCGCGGCGGGCGGGTCTCGCCGCTCGGCTTCGCCGCCGCGGCGCTGTTCCAGTGGGTGAACCCGAAGGCGTGGATGATGGTGCTCAACGTCGCCATCCTGTTTCTGCCGCGCGACGCCGACTGGATGACGGCCGCCGGGCTGGCGCTGCTGTGCATGTCGGTCAACCTGCCCTGCATCACCGTGTGGGCCGTGGCGGGGGCACGGTTGCGGACCTGGCTGCAGCAGCCGGCGGCGCTGATGGCCTTCAACTACACGATGGCGGCGCTGCTCGCCGCAACCGCGCTGTGGATCGGCGTGGACGAGGCGAGGGCGCTGCTGTAGACCTATTGCTTCTGCACGATCGCGCTGCCTCCGCCGTGGCGCAGGGGCTCGCTGACCGCCGTGACGCTGCCGTCGGCATTGAAGCGGATGCCGTTTGCGGCGCCGATCTGGTCGGTCTCGCGCCATGCATGTCCCAGTGCTTCCAGTGCCTTGGCCTGTGCGCCGCCTGGGAATTCCAGCATCTTCTCGATCAGCGTGGTGTCGCCATTGCGTTGGCTCATGCGTGGCGCGGCGAGTGCGTCGGCCAGGCTCATGCCGAGGTCGATGTGATTGACGATCGTTTGCAGCACGGTGGTGATGATCGTCGAACCGCCCGGCGAACCGATGGTGAAGGCGGGCGCGCCGTCCTGCAGGACGATGGTCGGGCTCATGCTCGAGCGCGGGCGCTTGAAGGCTTCGGGCACGTTGGGGTGCGGGCCGGAGAAGTCGAAGTCGGTGAGCTCGTTGTTGAGCAGGAAACCGCGTCCCGGCACCACGATGCCGCTGCCGCCCCAGGACTCGATGGTGAAGGTGTAGGCAACGATGTTGCCTTCGCGGTCGGACACTGCCAGATGCGTGGTGTGCATCGGCTCCTGCGCCAACGCTTGCGGCTGTGGGCGAAGCGGCACCGACAAGTCGTTCTCGAAGGGGTAGGGGTCGCCTGCCGCGACCGCGCCGGGCGCGGCGTGCATACCGATCTGTCCCGCGCGCTCACATGCGTACGCCTTCGATAGCAAGCCCTCCTGCGGGAAGTCCACGAACTCTGCATCCGCAACGTAGGCGTTGCGGTCGGCGAAGGCCAGGCGTGAGGCTTCGATGTACAGATGCTCGATCTCGTTGCGTGACTTGCCGGCGAGGTCGAAGGTCTCCATCAGGTTCAGCGCCTGGGCGATGGCGATGCCGCCGCTCGAGGGCGCGGGCATGCCGTAGACCTCGTAGCCGCGATAGGTCGAGCGCACCGGCTGGCGCAGCCGGGCCTCGTAATCCGCGAGGTCTGCCAGCGTCATGTCGCCCGCGACCACGCGTACCCCGGAGTGGACCGGGGGATGGTTCACCGTGGAAACGATGCTGGCTGCGATCGGGCCGGTGTAGAACGCCTTGACGCCGCCGTGGGCGATGTCGCGGTAGGTGCGGGCCAGGTCGGGGTTGCGGTGGAGGCTGCCTATCGGCAAGGCCTTGCCGTCTTTCAGGTACAGCGCGGAGGTGCTCGAGAAGCGCGAGAACTTGGCTTCGTTGAGCGTGTTGATGCGGTGGAAGTTGGGGCCGACCTCGAAGCCGTCTTCCGCGACCCGGATCGCAGGCGCCAGCACCTGCGCGAAGTCCATCGTTCCGTATCTGCGCAGCGCCGCGTGCCAGCCGCGCACCGTGCCGGGTACGCCGACCGAGATGCCCTGGGGTACGGCATCGCTCCACGTCATCGGGCTGCCGTCGGCGTTGAGGAACACGCCGGGGTGAAAGCTTGCCGGCGCCACCTCGCGGTGATCGAGCGCGATCACGCGCTTCTCCTTCGCCGAGTAGATGAGCATGAACCCGCCGCCGCCGATTCCGCAGCTGAACGGGTCGGTCACGCCCAGCGTTGCGGCCGCCGCTACTGCGGCGTCGACGGCGTTGCCGCCGGCATCGAGGATCTGCATTGCGGCCAGGCTGGCCTGGTGCGAGATGGTGGCGACCGCGCCGCCGTGCCCGTTGTCGACCGGCTGCTTCGCCAGGGCGCCGAAGGCGGCCATCATGACCGCGGTGGCGAGTAGGGTGCGTGCTTTCATGGTGGGCTCCGTGGGGCTGGAGCCCTGACCGTAGCACGGGATGGGGGTGAAAGCACCGCAGCCCCCCCGCCCCCCGGGGGAGGGCGGGGCCGACGGTCAGGCCTCAGAGCCCGAGCGTCTGCGCCGTGTAGCGCGCGATCATGCGCTCTTCGTTGGTGGGCACGACGGCGACCGCGACCCGGCTGCTGGGAGTGTCGATACGGCGCGCATGGGCCTGGTTGGCGGCGAGGTCGATCTCGATGCCCAGCCAGGCCGACAGGGCGGCGACTTTCTCGCGCACCGGTGCTGCGTGCTCGCCGATACCGCCGGTGAACACGAGTGCGTCGAGCCCGCCTGCGGCCGCGGCGAGCGAGCCGAGCTCGCGTGCGATGCGGTAGCAGAACAGATCGACCGCTTCCGTCGCCTCGGGGGCCTCGGATGCAAGCAGGGTGCGCATGTCCTGGCTGATGCCGGAGACGCCGAGCAGGCCCGACTCCTTGTACAGCAGGTTGGTCAACGCCTTGGCGTCCAGCCCCTTCTGTTCCATGAGGTAGAGCATCACGCCGGGGTCGAGGGTCCCTGTGCGGGTGCCCATCATCAGGCCCTCGACGGCGGTGAAGCCCATCGTGGAGGCCACGCTCTTGCCGCCGCGCAGCGCGCACATCGAGGCGCCGTTGCCCAGGTGCGCGATCACCACCGCACCCTTGGCGCGCTCGCCGATGATCTCCGGCAGCTGGCGCGCGACGTAGTCGTAGGACAGACCGTGGAAGCCGTAGCGCTTGACGCCTTCGGCCGAGTATTTGCGCGGCAGCGCAAAGGCCTGGGCGACCGCGGGCTGGGTGCGGTGGAAGGCGGTGTCGAAGCAGCCGACCTGCGGCACGTCCGGCATCAGCGCCGCGACCGCACGCACCGCACGCAGGTTGTGCGGCTGGTGCAGCGGGGCGAGCGGCACGAAGGTGTCGAGCGTACGCAGCACCGATTCGTCGAGCCGGGTGGGCGCGCTGTAGTGCTCGCCGCCATGCACGATGCGGTGGCCGGCGGCGACGATGTCGAGCGCCGGGTTGTGACGGTTGAGCAGCGCAAACACGTGGTTGAGCGCGTCGCGGTGCTGCTCGCCCTGGCTGCCTCCGGTGGGGACTGCCTCTTCGAAGCGCTCGCCCGCGGCCGTCTTCAGGGTGACCTGCGGCCTGGCGCCGATACCCTCGACCTGACCTGAAACCGCGGGAGCCTCGGCAATGTCGCCGTTGATCGGGTAGAGCGCGAACTTCAGGCTCGACGAGCCTGCGTTGAGGACGAGTACGGCCTTCATGCCTTCATCGCCTCGCGCTTCCTGTGTGCCATCAGCTGCACCACGGCGCACGACGCGGTGCGCGTCTCGGCAGTGTCGGCGCGGCTGGTCAGCACGATCGGCACCCGCGCGCCCAGCACCACGCCCGCCATCAGTGCGTTGGCGAGGTACTCGAGTTGCTTGGCGACCATGTTGCCGGATTCGAGGTCGGGCACCACCAGGATGTCGGCGTTGCCGGCGACCACGGATTTGATCCCCTTGGTCTTGGCAGCGACCAGCGACACGGCATTGTCGAAGGCGAGCGGGCCGTCGAGCAGGCCGCCCTTGATCTGGCCGCGGTCGGCCATCTTGCACAGCGCAGCGGCGTCGATGGTGGAGCGGATCTTGGAGGTCACGGTTTCGACCGCCGACAGGATCGCCACTTTCGGCTCGGGTAGCCCGAGGATGTGGGCGAGTTCGATCGCGTTCTGGATGATGTCGACCTTATCCTCGAGCGTGGGCTCGATCATGATCGCCGCGTCGGTGATCATCAGCGGATGCGGGTAGGTCGGCACATCGGCAAGGAAGACATGGCTGATGCGGCGGCCGGTGCGCAGGTGGCGGATCACCTGGCTCATCATTTCGTCGGTGTGCAGCGAGCCCTTCATCAGCGCTTCGGCGCCGCCGTCGCGGCACAGGCCCACGGCCACCTCGGCGGAGGCGTGGCTGTGTTCGGTGTCGACGATGCGGAAGCCCTTGAGGTCGATCTCGTTTTCTTCCGCTACTGCGCGGATGCGCGCCTCTGGACCGACCAGGATCGGGTCGACCAGGCCGGCGGCGGCGGCCTGCACCGGGCCGAGCAGGGATTCACGGTCGCAGGGGTGTGCGACAGCGATCGGGATCGGTGTCAGGCCGGCCGAAACCGACAGCAGGTGGCGGTAGCGCAGTTCGCGGTCGGACACGGTGACCTCGGGCAGCACCACGCGCTGGCGCGAGATCTTTTCGGTCGGCGCCATGACCTCGGCAATGCCGTCGATCACCTTCAGGCCGTCCTGGTTCACCGCCAGACAGTCGAAGATGATGTGATGGTTGTGGTCGAACTTTTCCTTGCAGGTGACGGTGATCGTCAGCGTGTCGCCGATCGTGATCGGACGCCAGAAGTTGAGTCCCTGCGAGACGTACACCGTGCCGGGGCCGGGGAACTCCGTGCCGAGGATGGTGGAGATCAGGGTGCTGCCCCACATGCTGTGGCCGACGACCTCGCGGAACTGGCTGGAGCGGGCGTATTCGAGGTCGACGTGGGTCGGGTTGACGTCGCCGGACATCGCCGCGAACAGATGGATGTCCTCGGGGCGCAGGGTGCGCACGAGCTGCGCGAAGTCGCCCACCTGGATTTCGTCGAAGGTCCGATTCTGGATGATCTGGGGTGCTGCTGCGGGTTTCATGGCGTACTCGTTCTTGGATGTATTGCGACGGGCGGATTCTAGACGTTGTCCGTGACCAGTATAAGAAGAACCGCAATCGAATTGTGCAATGCGTCAATCAAATACGCGGGAGGCGCGTGGAGGGTGAGCGCAGCGTGATCGCGTATGCGCGGCAGGAGCCTTGTTGACGCGCCCGCCATGCATTCCCTCACATTCCGCGCTGCAACGTCGGTGGTAAACTTCGCGCGACGCTGCATTTGCCGGACGCCCGTTTCGCTGCACGGCGTTCTTCGAGTCACCCCAACCACCGGAAACGCCACATGGAAGTCGTCGTTCTCGCTGCCGGCCAGGGCAAGCGCATGCGCTCGGTTCTGCCCAAGGTTCTGCAACCCATTGCCGGCAAGCCGATGCTCGCCCATGTGCTCGAAACGGCGCGTACGCTCGATGCGCAGCGCATCTGCGTGGTGTATGGCCACGGCGGTGAGGTGGTGCGCGAACGGCTCGACGCCCCGGATCTGGCCTGGGCGCGGCAGGCACCGCAGCTCGGCACCGGTCATGCGGTCCAGCAGGCGCTGCCGCACCTCACGGATGGTGACATGGCGCTGGTGCTGTACGGCGACGTACCGCTGATCGGCGTGTCCACGCTGCGACGCTTGGCCGCCGCCGCGGGCGACGCACGCCTCGCCCTGCTCACCGTCGAGATGGACAACCCGACCGGCTACGGGCGCATCCTGCGCAATGCCGCGGGCAAGGTCGTGCGCATCGTGGAGGAGAAGGATGCGACCGACGACGAGCGCAAGGTGAACGAAGTGAACACCGGCATCCTGATTGCACCGGTTGCGCGCCTGCGCGACTGGCTCGGCCGCATCGGCAACGACAACGCCCAAGGTGAGTACTACCTCACCGACATCATCGGCCTCGCCGTGGCCGACGGCGTCGAGGTTGCCACTGTGCAGCCCGACGCCTTCGCCGAGACGCTGGGTGTCAACAACAAGCTGCAGCTCGCCGAGCTCGAGCGCATCCACCAGGGCAACGTCGCCCGCCGCCTGATGGAAGAGGGTGCCACCCTGATCGACCCCGCGCGTATCGACGTGCGCGGCACGCTCACGGTCGGTCGCGACGTCGAGATCGACGTCAATTGCGTATTCGAAGGCGAGGTCGAGCTCGGTGACGGCGTGCGCGTCGGCGCCCACTGCGTCGTGCGCAACGCGCGCATCGGCGCCGGCACCCGGCTCGAGCCCTTCAGCCACATCGATAGCACCACCATGGGCCAGGTTTGCGTGATCGGGCCCTATGCCCGCACCCGGCCCGGCACCGTGCTCGGCGCTGACGTGCACCTCGGCAACTTCGTCGAGGTCAAGAACAGCGTCATCGCCGACCACTCCAAGGCCAACCATCTGGCCTACGTGGGCGACGCCGACGTCGGCAGCAAGGTCAACATCGGTGCCGGCACCATCACCTGCAACTACGACGGCGCCAACAAGCACCGCACGATCATCGAGGACGAGGTCTTCATCGGCTCCGATACCCAGCTCGTCGCGCCGGTGCGTGTCGGCCGCGGCGCCACTCTGGGCGCCGGCACCACGCTGACCAAGGACGCGCCGCCCGATCAGCTCACCGTGACCCGCGTCAGGCAGATGAGCGTGGCACATTGGAAGCGCCCGGTGAAGCAGCCGCGCTGAGCCCTCGCGGGAGCGAGGCCGGCCCGCTCCCGCAAAGGTCCACCGCTACCAAAGCCCGCACCTGCAGCCGATACCCGAAAACCGAACAAGGAAGCCCCGTCATGTGTGGCATCGTCACCGCAATCGCAACCCAGAACATCGTCCCCGTGCTGCTCGAGGGTCTGCGCAAGCTCGAATACCGCGGCTATGACTCGGCAGGGCTGGCCGTGCTGTCCGGTGAGCTGACCCGCCTGCGCTCCTGCGGCCGCGTGGCCGAGCTCGCTGCCCTGGCCGATGCGCGCCAGCTCTCGGCACACATCGGCATTGCGCACACGCGCTGGGCCACCCATGGCGTGCCTTCCGAGCGCAACGCCCATCCGCACATCTCCGGTGGCCTCGCGGTGGTGCACAACGGCATCATCGAGAACTTCGAGGCCATCCGAACCGTGCTCCAGGCCAAGGGCTACGTGTTCGAGTCCGAGACCGACACCGAGGCCATCGCACACCTGGTGCATGACAAGCTGCAGGGCACGCCGGACCTCTTCGAGGCGGTGCGCCAGGCCACCAACGAACTGGTCGGCGCCTACGCGATCGGCGTGGTGGCCGAGGCCGACCCGTTCCGGGTCATCGTCGCCCGCCGCGGCTCGCCGCTGCTGCTGGGCGTGGGGGGCGGTGAGCGCGTAGACGGCATGTACGCCGCCTCCGACACGGCCGCGCTGCTGCAGGTCACGCGCAAGATCGTCTATCTGGAAGACGGCGACCTCGCCGAGCTGCGGCGCGACAGCTACATCATCATTCGCCCCGACGGCACGCCGGTCGAGCGCGAGGTGCATCTCTCCAGCCTGTCGGCCGACGCGGTGGAGCTGGGCAAGTTCCGCCACTACATGCAGAAGGAGATTTTCGAGCAGCCGCAGGCCCTGGCGCAGACGCTGGAACTGATCGCCGGCGGCGCAGGTGTCACGCCGCAGCACTTCGGTGCGCGCGCGGCAGAGGTTTTCGACGGCGTGCGCCGCGTGCTGATCCTGGCCTGCGGCACCAGTTACCACGCAGGCCTGGTCGCGCGCTACTGGATCGAGGCCATCGCCAAGCTCCCGGTCACGGTAGAGATTGCCAGCGAATATCGCTATCGCGAATCCGTGCCGGACGCCGACACTCTGGTCGTCGTCATCTCGCAGTCGGGCGAAACCGCAGACACCCTGGCCGCGCTCAAGCACGCCAAGGCGCTCGGCATGCAGCGCACGCTGGCGATCTGCAACGTGCCCGAGTCGGCCATCGTGCGCGAAACCGCGCTGCGCTTCATCACCCGCGCCGGCCCGGAGATCGGCGTTGCCTCCACCAAGGCCTTCACCACCCAGCTCGCCGCCTTTGCGCTGCTCACGCTTGCGCTCGCCAAGATCAACGGGCGGCTGTCCGCCGAGGACGAGGAGCGCCGCCTCGCCGCGCTGCGCCACCTCCCGGTCGCGGTGCAGAAGGTGCTCGAGCTCGAACCCGAGATCGAGCAGTGGGCGCAGCGCTTCGCGGGCAAGGAGCATGCGCTGTTTCTCGGCCGCGGCAGCCATTGGCCGATCGCCATGGAAGGCGCACTCAAGCTCAAGGAGATCTCCTACATCCACGCCGAGGCTTACGCCGCCGGCGAACTCAAGCACGGCCCGCTCGCCCTGGTGGACAAGGACATGCCGGTCATCGCCGTGTCCCCGCACGATGAACTGCTGGAGAAGCTCAAATCCAACCTGCAGGAAGTCCGAGCCCGCGGAGGTGAGCTGTACGTGTTCGCCGACGCTGGCAGCGAAATCCCCGAGTCGGAAGGCGTGCACATCCTGCACATGCCGGAGCACTACGGCATGCTGTCACCCGTACTGCACGTGATCCCGCTGCAGTTGCTGTCGTACCACGCGGCGCTGGTGAAGGGGACGGATGTGGACAAGCCGAGGAATCTGGCGAAATCGGTCACGGTGGAATAAGCGGGAAGGGACCGCTGCCGCTGATGTTCCTTGCCAATAAAGTCGAAAACGTGGCAATAAAGTCGACAACATGGCAATAAAGTCGAAAACTCACAACGCGCAGCTGGACACCCAAATGACTTGAGGATGGCTTTGCTGTTTCGAGGCAGCCTTCGGCGGCGCACGACGTTTGACGAACAATAGTGACCGGAGGCCGATCGTCCGCGTTTCGGCCTTGGACTAAACCGCTCGCGCGGTAGGGGTGTGCTGAACCGCTCGTGACGAGCATCGGAGTTTGTGGTTTCCATCGGCAGCAGGCTTGCCATGTTGGGAGATGAGGCAATCGGCCTCGTCTTCGACAGGAGCAAGCCATGGACACCCCGACTCGTCCCGTCAGCCCCTTGCGCCAGCGCATGCTCGACGACATGCGGATGCGCAAGCTCAACCCCAAGACGCAGAGTGCGTACATCCGCGCAGTGTGCCGGTTCACGCGCTACTTGGGGCGCTCGCCCGATACCGCCACCGTGGACGACCTGCGCAACTACCAGTTGCACCTGGTCGACACGGGCACGTCGCCGATGTCACTCAACGCCGCGATCAGCGGCCTGAAGTTCTTCTTCGACATCACGCTCGAGCACGGCGAGTTGATGGCGCGCATGCAGCCGGTCCGGGTGCCGCAGCGCCTGCCGGTGGTGCTCAGCCGCGAGGAAGTCGCGCGCCTGATTGCCGCCTGCAACAATCTCAAGCACCAGACGGCGCTCTCGCTCGCCTACGCGACCGGACTGCGCGCAAGCGAAGTGGTCTCGCTCAAAGTCAGCGACATCGACAGCGGGCGCATGACCCTGCGGGTCGAGCAAGGCAAGGGCCGCAAGGATCGCTACGCGATGCTCCCGCCCCTGCTGCTTGAGCGGTTGCGTGTCTGGTGGCGGGTCGCTCGGGCGCAGGGCAAGATGCTCGACGGCGGCTGGCTCTTCCCAGGCCTCAACCCGATCGACCCGCTGAGCCCGCGCCAGCTCAATCGCGCCATTCGTGCCGCCGCCCTGGCGGCCGACATCGACAAGCGGGTGTCGATGCACACGCTTCGCCACTGCTTCGCGACCCACCTGCTCGAGCAGAAGGTCGACATCCGCATCATCCAGGCGCTACTCGGCCACAAGAAGCTCGACACCACGGTGATCTACACCCAGGTCGCCGTCGACCTGCTGCACGAGGTCGTCAGTCCGCTGGAGAAACTGCAGCCGGTGTAGGCACATCGTGGTCCGCCCCGCACTGGAGGTCGCGGACATCTTCCGCACCTTCGGGCCGGCGTGGCGTCTCGCTCAACACGGCCACCTGAGCCTCGGGCAGTTAAGGGTCATGTCGGCCATCGAACAGTGCCGCACTGCGGCGCTGGGCGGGCACGTGCTGCGCTGCGAGTCCTGCGAGCAGATCGAGATCAGCTACAACTCGTGCCGCAACCGGCACTGCCCAAAGTGTCAGGCGCGCGCTGCCCAGCGTTGGCTCGAAGCCCGGCAGGCCGACCTGCTGCCGGTCGAGTATTACCACGTGGTCTTCACGCTGCCGGCGCCGATCAGCGCACTGGCCTACACCAACAAGGCGCTCGTCTATCGGCTGCTGTTCGAGGTCGCGGCCGAGACGCTGCTTACCATCGCCGCCGATCCGAAGCACCTCGGCGCCACGATCGGCGCCACGCTCGTGCTGCACACGTGGGGCTCGGCGATGACGCACCACCCGCACGTGCACGGCATCGTCCCCGGGGGCGGCCTGTCGCCCGACGGGCAGCGCTGGATCGGCTGCCGGCGTGGCTTCTTCCTGCCGGTCCGCGTGCTCTCGCGCCTGTTCCGGCGGCGTTTCCTGGAAGAGCTGGCGAAGGCGCATCACGCCGGCGCGCTGCGCTTCTTCGGCGAGTTCGCCCCGCTGGCACAAATGGCCGCGTTCCTGCGCTGGCTTGCGCCGCTGCGCACGAGCGAATGGGTCGTCTATGCCAAGCGACCCTTCGCTGGCCCCGAGGCGGTGCTCGCCTACTTGTCGCGCTACACCCATCGGGTGGCGATCTCGAACCGTCGCCTGGTGTCGCTCGACGCCGGGAGCGTCTCGTTCCGCTGGAAGGACTACCGTGCCAAGGGGCGCACGCGCCACAAGACGATGACGCTCACTGCCGAGGAGTTCATGCGCCGCTTCCTGCTGCATGTGCTGCCGTGCGGCTTCCACCGCATCCGGCACTACGGATTGCTCGCCAACGCGGGACGGCGGAAGAATCTGGCGCGTGCGCGCGAACTCCTTGGCGCGACACCTCCAGACGATCCACGCACCCTCGCCACGGCGCCTGAAGCCGCCGCGCTATCGACCACGCCCACTGCCGGTTTCGTGTGTCGCTGCTGTGGATCGGTGATGCGCGTCATCGAGACCTTTGCTCGCGGTGCGACGATTCGCGCACCGCCACTCCATGGGGCGACCTCGTGATCGGGCATCGCTTCCACACCCGTAGCCTGCCGCCAGCACCCATTCGGACGGGCCTGGTCGAGACCCGCTGCGCCCGCCACTGGCATTCGCATCACAAGCCGCGCTGCGCGGACCTCGCCCACGCCACCGACGGCGGGCAACGGCTTCACCCAAGATGCGGCGCCTGGCGCACCACCATGCACATCGCGTACCTGCGCGATCAGGCGGCGCTCAAATGCCCATAGCGCCGCGCCCCGACTGAACGGCCTCGCCTCGTTTCGCGGTTTCCTCCCTGGAGCTTTGTCCAACGCCTGCCCGTCCGGCCCGGGCAGGCCATCGCTCGTCGCGCGGGAGGGGCAGGCGTCGAACAAAGCTAGACCGTTGCTGACGTTCAGTTTGCCAGCCTGATTCGTCGCCGATTGACCGGTTAGCTGCCACTCGGCCGCAAGCTGTCTCTATCGTCGTGAGCAAGCCCAGACAGTCAATGAAATGGCATACTAATTCGCTCCGCGCGTCTGTTTCGGAGACAATCTCACCGTACCCTGAGCTACAAGATCATCTTTCTGATGTGCAAGCGAGGGTGCGGTGCGAAAAGCTGGGAATACGTGTCCAAAAAAAGGGGGGCTTGATGGCTCGTCAGTCGATTAGGGCGGTTGCGTCGTCTTTGAGGATGCCGGCAACGGTTGTGCTCGAGCAACTTGTGCGCGCCGGGATAGGCGTCAACTCGGTAGACGATGAGATTACAGACGAGCAGAGGCAGATGTTTTTGGATCATCTCAGCACGCCCAGAACTCAGAGGGTTGAATCGCCCCCCGTCACGATGGCGCAACTGCGGGCGTCCGCCACCCTGCGGGAATTGAGCGAATTGATGACCCGAGCGATGGCTGAGCGGTCGCATCAAGTCTTGATCAAGGACGAAGGATTGAGCGAGGTCGTGTCGCTGGTGTTCGAGCGCGTCCGAGCCCCTGAGGACGAATTGCTGGGCGCCGTCGAGCTTGGTCGCCTCGCCGCAGTGGCGCGCAATCGAGAGGCAGTGATCTTCGACCGGGCAGATGAGGTCTTCTCGGTAGTACCCCCCTCAATAGATGGCCTCATCGATGGCGATGCTAAGGCGTATGCCGCTCATTTAGTGACACACGTTGGTGCAAGCTGGGTAGCACCGTACGCATACCGCGAATCGCTTGCGATCGAGAGCGCTGATGGCGCCCGCAGCACTTTGCTTTCGGCCTGTCTCGAGCGCGAGCAATCTGTAGCCGACTGGGTTGTCGCACTTCGCGAACAGGTGGCCTATCTAGGCAGCTTCCCGACCCCCGAAGCTCGGCTTCGGCGTTGGAGGCGCGTGCTCGATGTGATGGGAACCATCATGGAGCATTGGCGGGGAGATGTCGGTGCAAACATTGGGAGCGAGCTTGCGAACCTTCTACCGGAAGTGCTCGGGAAGTCTCTCGATGTGGTTGATGACGATGTGTTGTTCGATGTACTAGACCAAATGCTGCGTATGCTGGCCAGGGTGATTGAGATTCGCTTCTCAATGGCCATGTATGCCTCGACCTATGCGGTGCTGGAACGTGGCAAACGACACGTGGGAGCTGGAGTTTGGGGACAGTTCCTGAACAGATCCCGGCAGATGTCGAGGATTCGCGTTGCCCTGCTGGAGTCGGCCCTTGTGCTGTCGCGTCAGAACCGTACTGATAGGGAAGTCATTGGTGCACTACTCGCCTGCTACAGCTCCCGGCCGCAGGTGGCGGCTGCGATCAAACGCCATTTCGTCGACGCCCGAGACCTCGACCCCGATGTGCGCGCCTGGTGGAGCAGCGCCGGTGAGGCCACCGAAAACCGACGGGAGGTCGAGCACCGGGTTGGCAACAATGAGGATGCCCAGATCGGCGCGCTTCTCATTGAGGTGGAGAGCAATCAAGAGGCCATGGAAAAAATTGGCCGCGCTGTTGTGCAGTTCCTGGAAATCTCGGAACCGGTTCTGGCTTCAACGACACGTGCCGCAGTGAGCGGTTATCAGAACATCGCTCAGATTGCGCGTCGCCTCGCGAGAATGAGAAAGCTGACCCGTACAGACTTAAAAGGCGAACGTCTCGAGTACAACCCGTTAGAGCATGAAATGTTGGGTGGTCACAAGAGCGGCGTCCGCAGGGTCCGTGTTGTGCGTGACGGGATCAAGAAGGAGTTTTCGGGCAAGGTCAAGACCCTCGTCAAACCGTGGGTCGAGGCGGACGAGTAAGTAAAAAATAAGGGAGTATTGACTTTGGATCGTATCGAAGCGCGGATATTGCTCAAGAACCTCCTCAACCGAGTCAAGGTTCTGGATGATGGCAGTCGACAGTTATCAGGCGTGCTCACTGAAGATGAACTTTACGCCCTGCGTTTTGCGCTCGACGAACTCACGGGAGACCGCACGCCACGGACCCAAGGTGGAGGAGCGGCGGCTGCGGCAGAAGACAATATTGAGCGTCCGGTGGGGGCAGTGTCGCTATCCAGCCCCATCACCGAACCATGCACGACCGACTCGCAGCCAATGGGTGAATTCGTTGAAACTGACGATGCAGACGCCGCTGCGACCGACCATCAGCCGGAAGCGTCGGCTGATGAGCCGTCCGCGTACATCCTCAATACTTCGGTACTGGATCTGCCGGAGCCACCGCAGCACGTGCGGTTCTGCCTAGATTTCGGAACTGCTATGTCGAAAGCCACGCTGGTTCAAGAGCACACCGACGGCTCGGAGGAGATTCGTGTTCTCGAACTTGGTGTGCCCGCCGATCAGGAGGAGGTCAGCGAAACGCTGCTGATTTCGTCGGTGTATATCGATGATGAGGGACGACTTTGGTTTGGCAAGGCGGCCGTCGAGCGGTCGATCCTCGAAGGCAGTGACGGATCGCGCCAGCGCCTAGACAACATCAAGCGACGTCTGACTGAAGAGGGGTGGAGCGAACCAGTCGGCTCCAGGGCGAAGCCGACGGGGCCGGAGGTGACCTACGGCGATATTGTATTGGCGTATCTCACCTACCTGACTTGGAATGCCACGCGTTGCGTGGAGCAACTCGGTTTCCCATCGAACCTGCCACGCCGATTTGCCATGCCTTGCTTGGGTGGAGCCAAGGGGCGAGAAACAATCCACCGTTTGAGAACGGCGCTGGGGGAGGCCCAGGTCCTAGCAGACACGTTTGGTGAGGCATTGCGTGACGGTATCGCATTGGCGGACTTCATAGCGGTGGTCGACCAGTTACGCGCCCAGCCACACGATTATCCGTACATCGCGGAAGACATTACTGAACCATTGGGGGTAGCTGGTTCCATCATAAGTTGGAAGTCAAGAATCGATAGTCTTGTGTTGGTAGTCGATATCGGCGCAGGCACGAGCGACATGAGTCTCTATCGCCTTCACGTGGACCCAGAGAAGGGTGTTAGCTCTGGAGTGGAGGCTGGTGACTCCTCGCGAGTACTGACCGAGGCCGGCAATCATCTCGATCGTATCCTAATCGAGTTGATTGTCAGGAAGAGCGGAATTACCTCGGAAGATCCCGTTTGGGTAAACGTGCGAGGCGCCCTTGAATTGCAGATTAGGGATCTCAAGGAAACGCTGTTCAATGACAAATATCTATTTACCACGCTCATGAACGGGGCAGAGATCGAACTCGATCTGGCCGAGTTTCTTGAATTGCCAGCGGTGAAGAGCTTTGGCGACAGCCTGCGCGCAGCGATGGTCGACATCTTGGAGAACGTCGATAGAAGCTGGGTCGATTGGGTCTCCGCTGGTGCAGGCCGTCGTACGCTTGCAGTGGCACTGACAGGGGGTGGAGCTGAACTGCCCATGGTGAAATCGCTGGCAGAGCAGCCGATCAGCATAAATGGGGTGCCGATTCCGCTCAGTAGAGCTGTGGCGTTTCCCGCGTGGCTAGGTGAAGTCGATGAGGGGCTGGAGGATGATTACCCACGCATTGCCGTATCGCTCGGCGGTGCTCGCCGCCGTCTAATCGAGCGTGGCGGCAAGGCCAAGGTGACGGCGGGCGACATCACTTCCACCCCGCGAATTGGGGGCTATTATACGAAAGGGTTCTGAGCAGGGCCATCGCACTCGAATGGCATTCGCCATCTGAGATTTCCTAGAAAAGTCGTTCACGTTCAATAGCTTATGCAGCCATCTTTGTGGACCCTCTCAAAAACGCGTCTACTCTCGTCTTTTGGGCGAGCGAAATGCGTGGAGCGGGAGTCAGTCTGATGGAGAAACTCAGTGAGCTTGAAGATCCGCGTCAGCCCAGCAACGGCACCCGGCACGACTTCCGGGAGATCCTGGTGATCGCCGTGTGCGCCATGCTCTCGGACGCCGACAGTTTCGAGGACATCGCCTTGTGGGGCCGGCTCAAGGCGGACTGGTTGCGCCGCTTTCTGGTGCTCAAGAACGGCATTCCGTCGCAGGACACGTTTCTGCGCGTGTTCCGGGTGCTCGACCCGAAGCAGTTCGAGGCGGTGTTCCGGCGCTGGGTGGGCAGCATCGTCGGCGCACTCGATGGCGTGGTGGCCATCGACGGCAAGACGCTGCGCCGTTCGGCCGACGGGGATGCGCCGCCGGTGCACATGGTCAGCGCCTTCTCGACCGAACTTGGACTCGTGCTCGGTCAGGAGAAAGTCGCGGGCAAGAGCAACGAGATCACCGCCATCCCCGAACTGCTCGAAGCCTTGCACGTCAAGGGTTTGCTCGTGAGCATCGACGCCATGGGCTGCCAGCGCGAGATCGCCGCCAAGATCGTCGAGAAAGGGGGCGATTATCTGCTGGCGGCCAAGGGTAACCAGCCCACGCTGCACCAACAGGTGCGTGATCTGATCAGCGACGCGCAACTCGCCAACGGCGGATTCAAGCACGTGGACAAGTCCCACGGCAGGACCGTCATGCAGCTCAGTTGGGTCGCGGCCAGCGGCAAAGAGATCGACGCCGAATTGTGGCCAAGCTGCAAGACGGTCTGCTGCGTCGTCTCGCAACGCGTAGTCGGCGACAAGGTCGCCGAGCTCGAGGAACGTTACTACATCAGCTCGCGCAAACTCACCGCCGAGGAATTGGCCAAGACCGTGCGCGCGCACTGGGCCATCGAGAACCGCTTGCACTGGATGCTCGACGTCTGCTTCGGCGAAGACGACTGCATGATCCGCAAGGACAACGCCCCGCAGAACCTCTCGCTGCTCAAGAAGATCGTGCTCAACCTCATCCGCGCGGACAAGACCGATACCGCCAAGACGAGCCTGCGACTCAAGCGCAAGCGGGCGGCTTGGGATGACGATATCCGTATGAAAATGCTGGGGATTCATCCGTCATGACTTTCGAATGCGATGGCCCTGGGGTTCTGAGGGATAAATTTGCAGGCTGTGATAGACAGCGCATCGTGGGGTATCAGAGCGCTTACGATGTATGGTGTGGCGCACCGCCAGCACATATGGGGGGCACACCCGTTTGCTTTAATCCGATCAGAAGAAGCCGCAGCGCTGCTGTGGCTTCCTGGATCGATTTTCCGAGCCTAAGAAGCAGAGTGGCAGGGAACCGCTGAATTGCCGACCGACACAGGTGATAAGCTCAAAGTGGGCTCAAGCTGAGGTGTTGCCTGTGGATAGCGCCTCCGCGTGACAGCTCCGCTCCGTAACCTGACCTTGGATTACTGGTTTAGCCACAGCCCGTTTTGAGGTCAAAACCACCAACCTGCCATTCGACCGCACTGAGCCCCGTGCGGCAGCTATCCCCATCACTGCTGCCGCACAATCGACGCATGCTGGCAGGCAGCTTAGGCCGAGAAGGCGCAGCTCGGAGCGGGCATCTGCGGAGCGCTGCGCTCCCTCGTGCCCTTCCCGAGCTCAACCCGGAGCTTGCCGCATCTGTTGAGCGCAAGGTCATGCGAGTTCTCGGTACACTGTTGGCATGAAACTCGATCTTGCCCGCCTCGAAGCCCACCTCTGGGAGTCCGCCAATATTCTGCGTGGCCCGGTAGACGCGGCCGACTTCAAGGCCTACATCTTTCCACTGCTGTTCTTCAAGCGCATCTGCGACGTCTGGGACGAGGAGTACCAGGAGATCGTTGATGAGACTGGTGACGAGCAGCTGGCGTGGTTTCCCGAGTCGCACCGGTTCCAGATCCCGGAGGACTGCCACTGGAACGACGTGCGCACCAAGGCGAGCAATGTCGGTACGGCCCTCCAGCGCGCGATGCGGGAGATCGAAAAGGCCAACCCGGACAGCCTGTACGGGGTGTTCGGCGATGCCCAGTGGTCGAACAAGGAGCGGCTGTCGGATGCCTTGCTCAAGGATCTGATCGAGCACTTCTCCAAGCTGCCGTTCGGCAACAAGAACGTCAATTCGGACTTGCTTGGCGACGCCTACGAATACCTGATCAAGAAGTTCGCCGACGCCACCAACAAGAAGGCCGGCGAGTTCTACACCCCGCGCAGCGTCGTGCGACTGATGATCGACATGCTCGATCCCAAGGAAGCCGAAACCATCTACGACCCGGCCTGCGGTACCGGTGGCATGTTGCTGGCAGCCGTGCAGCACGTCAAAGAAATGCACGGCGACGTGAAGCGGCTGTGGGGAAAGCTGTACGGGCAAGAGAAGAACCTCACCACCTCATCCATCGCGCGGATGAACCTGTTCCTCCACGGCATCGAGGACTTCCAGGTGGTGCGCGGCGACACGCTGCGCAACCCGGCCTTCTTCGAGGTCGATCGGCTGGCTACGTTCGACTGCGTAATCGCCAATCCGCCGTTCTCGCTGGAAAAGTGGGGCGAGGATCTGTGGTTGAACGATCCCTTCGGCCGCAACTTTGCCGGTCTGCCACCCTCATCCAGCGGTGACTTCGCGTGGGTACAGCACATGGTCAAGTCGATGGCCGATGTGACTGGCCGAATGGCCGTGGTGCTTCCTCAGGGCGCCCTGTTCCGCAAGGGGGTGGAAGGCAGCATCCGCCAGAAGCTGCTGGAAATGGATCTGGTCGAGGCTGTGATCGGGCTGGCACCCAACCTGTTCTACGGCACAGGGCTGGCGGCCTGCATCCTGGTGCTGCGCAAGCGCAAACCGGTCAAGCACAAGAAGAAGGTGCTGATCGCCGATGCGTCACGCTTGTTCCGCCGGGGCCGAGCGCAGAACTATCTGGAACCCGAGCACGCCGCCGAGATCCTCGGCTGGTATCGCGGCTTTGCCGATGTGCAGGACGCGGTCCGGGTGGTCAGCCTCGACGAGATCAAAGCCGAGGACTGGACGCTGAACATTTCGCGCTATGTCTTGCCACCACTGCAAGAAGACATCCCGCCGCTGCCCGACGCCATCGCGGCGTTCAAGGATGCGCTCACCCGCTGCCGCGAGGCCGAAGAACGGCTTGCGCAGGTCATGAATGAAGGGGGATGGCTGAAATGAGTCACCCAAGCAAACGGATCAGCCAGCAAGAGCTGGAAAGCTACCTGTGGGGTGCCGCCGTGCTGCTGCGCGGCCTCATCGATGCGGGCGACTACAAGCAGTTTATCTTCCCGCTGCTGTTCTACAAGCGCGTCTCGGATGTGTGGGAGGAGGAATACCAGGCGGCGCTGGCCAACTCCAATGGCGACCTCTCCTATGCCCAGTTTGCCGAGAACCACCGCTTCCAGATCCCCCAAGGCGCTCACTGGAACGATGTACGCCAGGCACCCAAGAACGTCGGCGCGGCCATTCAGAAAGCCATGCGCGCTATCGAGACCGCCAACCCGGATTTGCTCGACGGCATCTTCGGCGACGCCCCGTGGACCAACCGCGAGCGCCTGCCCGACGAAACGCTGAAAGACCTGATCGAGCACTTCTCGACCCAGACGCTATCGGTGGCCAACGTGCCCGAGGACGAGCTCGGCAACGCTTACGAATACCTGATCAAGAAGTTCGCGGACGACTCCGGCCACACGGCCGCCGAGTTCTACACCAACCGCACCGTCGTCCACCTGATGACGCAACTGCTCAGCCCGCAGGCGGGCGAGTCAATCTACGACCCAACCTGCGGTACGGGTGGCATGCTGATCTCGGCGCTGGATGAAGTGAAGCGCTCGGGCGGCGAGTACCGCACGCTCAAGCTCTACGGGCAGGAGCGCAACCTCATCACATCCAGCATCGCCCGCATGAACCTGTTCCTGCATGGCGTGGAGGACTTCGAAATCATTCGAGGTGACACCCTGGCGGAACCCAAGCACATCGAAGGCGACCGCCTGCGCCAGTTCGACGTGATCCTGGCCAACCCGCCGTACTCCATCAAGCAGTGGAATCGCGAAGCCTGGAGCAGTGACAAGTGGGGCCGAAACTCGTTGGGCACGCCGCCGCAGGGCCGTGCCGATTACGCCTTCCAGCAGCACATCCTGACCAGCCTGACGGCCAAGGGGCGCTGCGCCGTGCTCTGGCCCCACGGCGTCTTGTTCCGCAATGAAGAGCAGGCCATGCGCGCCAAGATGGTCGAGCAGGATTGGGTCGAGGCCGTCATCGGCCTGGGTCCCAACCTGTTCTACAACTCCCCGATGGAGTCGTGCATCGTCATCTGCAACCGCAAGAAGGTCGCCGCTCGCAAGGGCAAGGTGATCTTCATCGACGCGGTGAACGAAGTGACACGGGAACGGGCGCAGAGCTTTCTGAAGCCTGAGCATCAGCAGCGCATTCTCAGCGCTTACAAGACCTTTGCGGATGTACCCGGCTTCGCCAAGGTCGCCACCTTGGCCGAGATCGGCGCCAATGCGGGCAACCTCTCGATCCCTCTATACGTGAAGCGCATTGCCGCCGCCATCGCCAACGACAGCAATGGCAACGCGGTATCGTTGCGCTCTGCCTGGGACCAATGGCAAGCCGATGGCCGTGCCTTCTGGCAACAGATGGACGCGCTGGTGGAAACGCTGGATGGACTGATTGCGGAGGACATCGAGCGTGTCTGACAAGAACAATAAAACTCCGAAGCCCGGCTGGCGCCAAGTGAAATTCGGCGAGGTGGTGCGCCTCTCGAAAGCGCGCAGCCAAGATCCGATGGCCGATGGCATTGAACGCTACGTCGGTCTGGAACATCTCGAACCGGGTGACTTGCGCATCCGCAGTTGGGGAAACGTCGCTGACGGTGTGACCTTCACCAGCGTGTTTCAACCCGGGCAGGTGCTGTTCGGCAAGCGACGCGCTTATCAGCGCAAGGTGGCTGTGGCGGATTTCTCCGGCGTCTGCTCTGGTGATATCTACGTGCTGGAGACCAAGGATGCACAGGTCTTACTGCCGGAGTTGCTGCCCTTCATTTGCCAGACCGACGCGTTCTTCGATCACGCGGTGGGCACCTCGGCGGGATCGTTGAGTCCTCGCACCAACTGGACGAGTTTGGCGGATTTTGAGTTTGCGCTGCCGCCAATGGATGAGCAGAGACGTACTCTGCAAGTCCTTCAAGCATCCTATGCTGTCGTCGATTCCTATCAATCGCTGATTTCTGCATCCGAACTGCTGTGGCAATCTAGGACAACAGACTTGTTCGCCAGAGGGGCAGCCAAGGAGACAATGCCCCTCGGTGACTTG
>NZ_JBLWFG010000014.1:0-28287 GCF_048321015.1 Thauera sp. WH-2
GGAAGCCGAAGCATGCGGGCTCAAACGGGGCTACGTAAGAATGGGGTTCGTGGAGCGCTTACAGAGCAAATCCAGAAGTTCTATCAGGAGTTGCGCGGCTACCGGGGCTATCCGGAAACCTCGTTGTGCCTGCGGCTGATTGCGCTGACTGCCTGCCGTCCAGGGGAGGCGGCGGATGCCGAGTGGGACGAGTTCGACTTTGAGGATGCCTTGTGGCGTCGGCCTGCGGCGAAGATGAAAGCGCGACGTGACCATGTCAGCCCGTTGTCGGCGCAGGCTATTGCCGTGCTGAAGGATTTGCAGTGCATCACGGGTGGTGGACGCTATCTGTTCCCACACCGGAGCGGCAAGGGCTTCACCACGCCCAATCGGCTGACCTACGCGATGCGAGATATGAACCTGGGCCGGGGCACCACGCCGCATTGCTGGCGGACGACCTTTTCGACCTGGGCCAACGAGAACGGATACCGGCCTGATGCAATTGAACGGCAGCTTGCCCACGTGGAAAGCAACAAGGTGCGGGCGACGTACAACAAGGCGCTGCTGCTGGATCAGAGAAGGACGCTGTTGCAGGACTGGGCGGACTATCTGAGTGCCGCGGAGGGCAGTGGCACGGTATAGGGGCAACTTCGCCGGGTGTTGCAGAACGAATGGACAGATGCGGTCTTTTCCTTTTCTGGGTAGGGCCGTTGCCCCTTGGGTGCCGTTCCCTTGCCCTTTGCCTTCGCCCAGGGATGGTCGCTGGAAATGGGGTAAAAAATGGATTAAATGGGGTAATTATTTATTTATTGCCCCTTTTATATTCATGTTGTTCATTTCCTTTTTGGTCGGCCATACCAGCCTCCCACGACAGATCCAATGTTCAGGAAATGAGGTAATCAAACACATAAAAGAGGTATTTTTAGAGACAATACCCCATTTAAGAGCTATGATTACCCCATTTACACAGCCTGGCTTACATTTCTATGCACTCGCTCACACCCGAGTACCTTGCCGCGCTTCGCTTCGATGGCACTCAGGCCGCCACGTTGCGCACACTGGGCGAGTACCAGGGTAAGCAGCAACTCTACGCTGCGCAGTCACCCGAAGCCCTCAAGGGGCTACGCCAGATCGCGGTGGTGGAGTCCACCGAGTCATCCAACCGGCTGGAAGGCGTTGTCGTCGCACCCTCGCGGTTGAAGTCTCTGGTTATCCGCAACGCAACGCCAAAGAGCCGTTCCGAACAGGAGATCGCCGGCTACCGTGATGCCCTGGCGCTGATCCACGAGTCTGCCGCGCACATGCCCTTTAGCGAGGGCGTAGTGCTGCAACTGCACACCCTGCTGTACCGTTACATGCCGCAGGCGGGCGGGCGCTGGAAGGCTACCAACAACGACATCATCGAGCGTCACCCAGACGGCACGTCGCGTTTGCGCTTCCAGCCAGTTGCTGCGCACCTCACACCCATGGCAATGGCCGATCTGACCGGGCGCTACGCCACTGCGCTGGACCAGCACTTGGCCGACCCGTTGGTACTGGTGCCGCTGGCGATGCTCGACTTCCTGTGCATCCACCCTTTCCCGGACGGCAACGGTCGCATGTCCCGCTTGCTGACCTTGCTGCTGCTCTATCACTTCGACTATGCGGTGGGCCGCTACATCAGCCTGGAACGCATCTTCGAGGACACCAAGGAAGGCTATTACGAGACGCTGGAAGCCAGCTCGCAGGGCTGGCATCAGGGGCAGCATGACGTCAAACCCTGGCTCGACTATTTCTGGGGGGCCTTGCTACGGGCCTACCGTGAATTCGAGGAGCGTGTCGGCACCATCGAGCGGGGACGTGGCAGCAAAGGTGACCGCGTGCGCGCGGAAGTCCTGGGGCGCACTCTGCCATTTTCTATTTCCGAAATAGAAGAAGCCTGCCCGGGCGTGAGCCGTGACATGGTTCGACTAGTGCTGCGAGCGATGAAATCAGAAGGCTTGATTGAATCGACGGGTAAGGGGCGAGGCGCGAAGTGGCTTCGCACCAATCAATCGGGTGAGAAATGAGTACTCAAAGAAACTGAGGTGCCCTACGTTTTCCGCCTTCCAACCGGCCGTCCTCATGCTGCCATGTCTTGCTGATCCTGTCGTACGATCCAGTTCTCCAAGAACGTGGTCGGCGACAGATAGCCCAAGCTGGAGTGGCGGCGGCTCCGGTTGTAGAACACGGCGATGTACTGGAACAGATCGCTCGTGGCCTCGTTTCGGGTCGCGTAGCTCACGCCATGGACCCGCTCATTCTTGAGGCTGTTGAAGAAGCTCTCGGTGGGTGCGTTGTCCCAGCAGTTGCCCTTGCGTGACATTGAACCGCGCATGCCGTAGGCCGCCAAGCGGGCCTGATACGCCTGGCTGGCGTACTGACTGCCCCGGTCGGAGTGGAACAGCACACCCGGTCCGGGCCGGCGGCGAAACCATGCCATCGACAGCGCATCGATCACGAGGTCGGTGGTCATGCGTGGTTTGATTGACCAGCCAATCACTTCGCGGTTGAACAGATCGATCACGACCGCCAGGTACAGCCAGCCCTCGGCGGTGGCGATGTAGGTGATGTCGCCCGTCCAGACGCGATTGGGCGCCTCAGGCGCGAACTGACGACCCAGCACATTCTCCGCGACCGGCAGGTGATGCCTGGAGTCGGTCGTCGCCTTGTAACGCCGCTTGTGCCGTGCCCGGATGCCGTTCTCGCGCATCAGACGCTCGATGCGCGGCAAACCGATCCGGTAGTCACGCACTCGCAACTCGGCGTGGATGCGTCGTGCCCCGTAGGCCTGCCGGACCTCCTGGTGGACCGTGCGGATCAGCACCAGGGCCTGCGCATCCGTCAGTCGTTTGCGGTCCTGCGTCCCGCCGCCCCGCCAAGCCCGAAAGCCGCTCTGGCTCACCGACAGGGCATCGCACAGGACAGGCAACGGGAAGGATCTGCGCTGCGTTTCGATCCAGGCATATTTCACAGCAGATCCTTCGCGAAATATGCTGCCGCTTTTTTTGTGATCTCCAGCTCCATCTCGAGTCGCGCGACCTGGGCGCGCAACCGGGACAGTTCCATCTGCTCTGCAGTGATCTGCTTGGCGCCGGCCGGATTCAGCTTGCCCGCCTTCGCCGCCTTGACCCAGTTGCGCAGCGTCTGCTCAACCAACCCCAGTTCCTCGGCAACACGGCCTATGCTGCCGACCTCGTCAGCTCGCTTGACGGCCTGCTCCTTGAACTCGGCCGTGTATTCCTGCTTCGGGATGCGTTTCACGTCGTTCTTCCTCTCGTTGCGTCGATCCTACGACGACTACGTTGGAAGACGAAATTCGTGGGGCAGCTCAGCGGCCTGCACGTCTTTTTGCTGATCTGCCTGGGCATTGCTCAGGCAAGGCGGCAAGCTCACCGACTGCGATGCCGGATCGCCGTCGCTTTCGCGCGCGAGGTACGTACGTTCTTTTTTATACATATACGTCTTATACGTACTGCCCCGCTCAGCCGTCATGTGGCGAGCGTGTTCGGTCTGTTGCGGAACAAGCGTGCTGCCAGCGGAATCGCCAGACAATGGCAGTGGGTCGGCTGCCTCGCTCGCCTGCGATGGCGGCGTCGGGGGCAAATCATCGTCGTCGTGAAGTTGATCGTGGGTCGCAATGGAGGCGGCTTCAGGTGCCTGCGCCAGCGTTGCCTGAATGTGGACGGCCACCCGATCCACCTGGTTGTTTTCGTGGCCGATGGAGGCTTGCAGAAGCGCGGACAGACTGGCATCGAGCGCGCAGGCCTGCTGGAAGTGCAGGGCGCTTTCGTGAACCTGATACAGCTCGCTGAGCACATGGCCGGTTAGAGGATCGCGGTGTTGGCCTACCCGGCTGATCCAGCCCGTCAGCCGAAGCACAACGAGGACGCGCCGGGCCGTCTCGTACCCGGCCCTCTGCCCCAGCGGGGTGGAGGTGAGATAGCGACGCAACTGCCCGAGATTTGCCAGCGGGCTGATGCCTTCCGCAGAACGCAGCATGCGCAGAACCTGCCAGCCGTTGCGCTCCAACGGCGTGAGGCGGGCATCGAGCATGAGCGATGCCGGCGTAGTGAACAGGGCATCTTGCCCCAGCGGATTGTGGCGGGTGTGATGGTCTGCCATGAGAATTCTCCAAGGTATGGGCCACAGCGGCCCGTTCCCCTGCATCTCATCGCGTACTGCTCCAGGCGTCAGCCAACAATGCGGTCTGCGCCATACCCGTTTTATCCGGCAGGCGCAGCGCTGGCCCCGGCATCCAGACTGATCTATCATCCCGATACCCCTATGGGGGTACAACTGGGGGTGCTTCCAGCGATTCCCGCAAAGGCCGTGGCCCGATTTCTCCGCGAAACCTAGTGCTCACGGGACTTTGCCGACCGATCAACGTTTAAACGTGTGATCAACGTCTGAGCACCAGCCCCTCACGTACAGCGCATCCACCCAAAGCCCGGGGCCGGTTTCACGGCCGCCCCGGCGGCAAGCGACACGGCCCGCGTTCTGGCCTACAATGCCGCTTTACCCATCGATCGCCTGCCGCATGACCACGCCTGCCCACCATCGCTTCGCCCGTTGCCGCGCACCACTGCGCGCGGGTGGTCGTGTGCGTGCGCGCAGCATGATGTCACCGCTGCGCGATCTCGCGACCCAGCTCGCATTCAAGGTCACAGGGTCTCCCGCCGTGCTTTCTGAAGCCGTGCGGGGCCAGCGAAGGGGCTAAGCCCCACCCCCGCACGGCACTTGCCCGGGACGCGCGCACCGCGCCGCCCGTTCAACGTGCAGCCGCTGCGGGCTTCCTGTCCAGCCTCCCGCCCCTCAAGACCGCATCCGCGGTTCGGCACCGGTCCATTCGGCCCCCCGCTCATCGACATCCCGTCGGCTGCACTCCAGGACACCGCGCCATGGCGCGGCCAAGTGATGCACGAGGGTGATGCAATGGTTCTCACACGCAGTTTCGTCAGGGCGAAGCGCCCCTGCACCGACGGATTCCGTTGGTTCGTCCGCCAGTTTGGCGACGGCGGAAACTATCAGAACATGCTCGACGAGATGGTGGCAGCCGGTCGGGTGGGCGATGCCTGCTGGCTGCTGGAGCAGTTCGGACCCACCGACGAGGTGCGCGTGCTCGACACGATCGAGGCCGATGCGATCGTCTTCGCCGGGACGCTGGAGGTACGCGGCAGCGTGGATGCGGGAGGTGTCGTGCGCGTCGGGCGCTCGCTGCATGCCGGCGGCGGCCTGCGCGCAGGTGGCGGAATTCACATCGGCGCAGACTTGCGCATCGAAGGCAGCATCCGCGCCGAAGACGGGCTGCGCGTAGGAGGCGATCTGCGCGCAGGCTGGGGAGTGGACTGCACGGGCGACCTACGCTGCGACGGCGAGCTTCGCACCGGCTGGGACCTGCACTGCACCGGGCGCGTGCGTATCGCGGGCAATGCCTTCGTCGGCCTCGGCGTGCAGGTGGATGAAGGCGTACGTTGCGCCAAGGGCCTGCAAGCCGGCGGTGACATTCAAGTGGCGAACAGCCTGCGTGCCGGCCAAGGCATTGCAGCAGGCGGTTCGATCCAGGTCGGCCTGCACCTGGAGGCGGGCTGGGGCATCAAGGCCGGCGGAGTAATCGGCGCCGCAGGGGCGATCCGTGCCGGGGAAAGCCTGAGCGCAGGCGAGGCCATCCGCGCTGGCGCCGGCTACGGTGTCTTCGCAGGCCTCGACGTGCAGGTGGAGGCCTGGGAGAGCAGCGCCCGCGTCAGCGCCCCAGAGAAACCCGAAGCTCTGATGAGCGGCTGGTGGGCCGGCCCGGCGGTGTGCTGAGGAGAAGACGAAATGAACGTAACCGCCCACCGCCACGCACGCTCACCACACGCGAAGTGTGCCTCCGCCTACCCGGGCAAGAGCCTGCACAACCTCGGCTCAGCCGTTGCCGCCCCCGGCGCAGTTGGCCCGGGGACCCGCAGGGTGCTCCTCGCCAGGGTTTGGGCCATGGGCCGGCTTCACACACACGGTCTTCTGCCTTCTCCGCGCGGGAGCAGGGGCTCTGGACCTGAGGCACGATGAGGTGAAATCTCCCGATCCGTCCGCACCGCGCACGTCCTGGCTGCGCGCGTCCACCCGCGTCACCCTGCTGTTGCTGGCAGCTGCGTGCGCCGAACCGCTGATCCAGCACCTTCCTGCCGAGCATTCGCTACAGGCTTGGCTGGAGCCCGTGCGCAACACGTTGATCGCACTGACGATCTTCGCCGCCGCGCAGCTGACCCAGATCCTGATCAGCCTCCGCCTGTCCCAGCGCAGAAAGGGACAGCGGCCCGTGCCCAAGGTCCTGCTCGACCTCCTTCGGGTATTCCTTTTCGCATTCGCAACGCTGGTCGCCCTATCGCTGTTCTTCAACCGGGACCTGTCGGGCATTCTGACCGGCTCAGGGCTGGTTCTGGCAGTCCTGGGCTTCGCGATCCGCAATGTGGTGGCCGACACGCTCTCGGGCATTGCACTCGGCATCGAGGCACCTTTTCGTATGGGAGACTGGGTGCGTATCGAAACCCTCGGCCAGGGAAGAGTCCAGGAAATCGGCTGGCGTACGACACGGCTGGTCACGCGCGACAGCACGTACATGATCCTGCCCAACAGCCAGATCTCACGGCAGCGCATCACCAACTTCAGTGCCCCGCGCAAAGAGTTCCGTGACCACGCCGATCTCACCTTGCCGGTGGATCTGCCGGTGGCCGAGGCCAAGGCGCTGATCTGCGCCGCCCTCGCTGGAGCACGGAGCATCGTGGAAGAGCGGCCGGCCGAGGTGCAGGTGGTGCGATACGGCCCGCAGGGAATCAGCTACCGAGTCAAATACTGGGTCCCGCAACTCGATCATGAGCCCCTGTGCCGCGACGAGGTCTTCAGCCTGATCGATCTCGCCCTGCGTGCGCGCGACATCCCGTTTGCCAGCGCCCCCGTTGCGCCACCTTGCGCACACGAGGGCGCCCTGCGGGAGGACGCAGCCTGAGCGTCCTCCATTGCACGATCAACGGCGAGGCAAACAGACGCCTCCGGGGAAATCTCAGCGCCCGCCGAGCAGGCCGCGAATCCACACCCAGCGGCTCGCCACCAGCGCGAGAAATATCAGCCCACAGCCAAGCAACTGCAGAGCACTCATGGTTTCGGCATACCACCAGGCCGCAGCGATCGCGGTCCACACCGGCTCCAGCATCAGGATCAGCGCCGCATGGCTGGGTGTGGTGAGACTCTGCCCGCGCAACTGGAGCATGAAGCGCAACGTGGTGGCGACGACCGCGCTGGCGAGCAGCCAACCCAGCATCGGCAGCGTCCATTGCAAGGGCCATTGCTCCAGCATCAGCGCAGGCGGCAGCACCAGTACGCCGACCACGAGCATCTGCACCGTGCTCAGCGCCCGTACCGGCACCTTGCGCACGATGTGCGAATTGACGTTGAACAGGAGCGCGAACACCATCGCCGCGGCGAGGAAGAACCACTGCCCGGGCTCGACGCGAAAACCACCATCGAGCGAGAGGCAGGCGAAGCCCGCCAGCGCCGGCGGCAGCGCGAACCAGGTGCTCGCCGGCGGGCGATCGCCGAAGAACACGCGCGCCAGTACGGGCACCGCGACGATCCCCAGACTGGAGATGAAGGCCGCCTCGCCGAGATGGCGCGCATGCGAGAGGCCAAGGATCCAGAGCACCATGCCCGCAGCAAACAACGCCCCCACCAGCAGGCCGCTACGCAGGCCATGCGCATCGAAGGTGCGCAGTTGTGGCACGGAAAAGGCACCCAGAACCAGCCCGGCAATTGCGAAGCGCAGGCCGATGAAAAGCAGCGGCGGCAAACCGACGAGCGCCTCCTTCGAGAAAATCCAGCCCGCGGCAGCGATCAGGCCCGTCAGTATCAGGACGAGATCTGCCTCAAAGCGATGGTGCGCGGGCTGCGATGCCCGGGGCGAAGCTGTACTCATCTGCTTCCTGTGCTGTTTCGATCAAGCGCCAGACCGGTTTCATCCGGTCACTGCACCCAGCCCCTCATCCGCGCGTGTGCCGTAGAGGGCGGCTGCGCAGCATATCGCATCCCCCTCGGCGGCGGCGGTGTGCCACGATGCTAAGATCCCGCTCATGACATTCGCCGGTTTTCCGCCTGCCCAGCCCAGCGCGCCTTACATCGGCCGCTTTGCGCCCTCGCCCAGCGGCGCGCTGCACTTCGGATCGCTGATCGCCGCGGCGGGCAGCTTTCTCGACGCCCACGCCCACGCTGGGAAATGGCTGCTGCGGATCGAGGATGTGGACACTCCACGCACGGTGGCGGGTGCTGCAGCGGGCATCCTGCATACACTCGAGCGCTTCGGCTTTGCATGGGACGGCGAGATCGTCTGGCAGAGCCAGCGAACCAGCGCCTACGAAGCCACGCTGGAGCGACTGAAGGCAGCGGGCCACGCGTATCCTTGCGCCTGCACACGCCGCGAACTGGCCGGGCAGCCGCTGGCCCGCGATGGCTCGCGACGCTATCCGGGCACCTGCCGTAGTGGCCTTCCCCCCGGGCGCGAGGGACGGGCGTGGCGCGTGCGCGCGGAGGGGCGGGTCCGCTTCGTCGATCGCATCCAGGGCGAACAGGAGATCGACCTCGCCGCCGACGCCGGCGACTACGTCGTACTGCGCGCCGACGGGCTGTTCGCTTACCAACTCGCGGTGGTCGTGGACGATGTCGATGCGGGCATCACCCACGTGGTGCGCGGAGCCGATCTGCTCGACGCCACCGCTCGCCAGATCCACCTGCTCGGGCTGCTCGGCATGCCGCCCCCGCACTACGCCCACCTGCCTCTGGCAACCAATGCTGCGGGCGAAAAGCTCTCCAAGCAGACCCTCGCGCGTGCGGTGGACGCGTTCCCACCCGGCACCGCGCTGCTGGCCGCCCTCGAATTTCTCGGCCAGAATCCCCCCTCCACACTCGCTCGCGCACCCCTTGCCGAGATCTGGCAGTGGGCGTGTGCAAACTGGTCCATCACCGCCGTCCCGCGCCGCCGCCAGGCGGTCGCAGCCGGCTTTTCATGAGGTAACCCAATGCACCCGAACGACATCAGCGCGCAACCGGAAGCGATCCGCAAGCTGCTGCAGGGTAGCCGCACAATCGCGATCGTCGGAATCTCGGCCAAGCACGATCGCCCCAGTCACGAAGTCGCGCACTACCTGCAGAAGGCCGGCTACAAGATCATTCCGGTAAATCCTGCATATGCGGAAGTACTCGGCGAGAAGTGCTATCCGAGCCTGCGCGACGTGCCGGTGAAGATCGACGTCGTGGACGTATTTCGCAAGCCCTCGGACGTGCTGCCGGTGGTCGACGAGGCCATCGCGGTGGGCGCAGGCTGCGTATGGATGCAGCTCGGCGTGATCGCCCCCGAAGCGGCACAGAGGGCGGCCGAAGCGGGACTCCAGGTCGTCGTCGATCTATGCACCAAAATAGAGCACGCGCGCCTGATCGGACGCTGAGTGAAGCGGGTGGCGCCCATCCGCGTGCAGGATTCAGTGGAGGCCCCCGTAGCCCGCCACACCGATGGCCATGCGCACGAGCTGGTAGGCCAGCCAGCTGAGACCGCGGCGGAACAGGGGCAGACGCTGCCAGTCCGAGGCGCGCAGTTCGCGGGCGCCGGAACAGATTGCCCGCTCCAGGCTTGCCCGCAGCTCGCACGCGAAGCGCGCATCGTCGATCACCACGTTCGCCTCCCGTGCGAGCAGCAGGCTGAAGGCATCGATGTTGCTCGACCCCACCGTCGACCAGGTGCGATCGACCACCGCAACCTTGGCGTGCAGGTAGCTGCGGTGGTATTCGAACAGGCGGATGCCACGCGCGAGCAAGGCCGGGTACAAGGCACGCGTGGCATAACCCTGCAGCGGATGGTCCGACAACCCCTGCAGCAGCAGGGTCACCTGCACGCCGCGCGCAGCCGCCTCCGTGAGCGCCTGGCGGAAGCGCCGCCCCGGAAAGAAATAGGCATTGGCGATGAGGATTTCCTCACGCGCCTTGGCGATCGCATCTAGGTAGGCATCCTCGATCGCGTGGCGATGGCGGAGGTTGTCACGCACCACGAAAGCAGCGCGAATGCCCCCGACCCGTTCGGTCTGCGGCGGCGCGAGCAGCGGCTGGGAGTCACGTCGACGGAAGCTCGCCCAGGCCACCAGCCGCCACAAGCGCTGCGCTGAAGCCACGATCGGCTCGAGCAGGGGTCCTTCGACATGCACTGCATAGTCGTAGCGCGGGTGCGAAAGCGCACCCGCATCGAAGTCGTCCACCACATTGATGCCACCGACGAAGGCCTCGCGCCCATCGATGGTGACGATCTTCCGATGCATACGGCGCAGGCGATGACGGCGCAGCGACAGCGGCCTGAGCTCACGGCGGTAGATCAGCACCTGCACCCCCGCGCTGCGCAGGCGCGGAAGGAGGCGGGCAACGAAGCTGCGGCCACCAAAGCCATCGATCATCACCCGCACCGCCACACCACGACCGGCGGCACGCGCCAGCGCGTCGGCGATGCGCTGCCCGGTGCCATCGTCCTCGAAGATATAGCTCTGCAGGAAGATCTCGCGTTCGGCCCGGTCGATCGCTGCCTCCACCGCAGGAAAATACTGCTCGCCGTTCTCCAGCAGCGCGACGGCGTTGCCGGCGAGAAACTGCATCAGACGATCGGCTCCAGATCGGCGGTCAGTGCGGCGTGATCGGAGATCTGTGCCCACGGTGCGCCGTAATGCACTTGTGCCTGCCGCACCCGGAAACCACGCACATAAATGCGATCGAGGCGGAAGAAGGGCAATGCGCTCGGGAAACTGCGCGCCGGCCGCCCGCGCCCGCCACCGAAGGCCTCCGCCAGGCCGAGTCGCCGCCCGAGCAACTCGTCCGCGTGATTGCGCCAGTCATTGAAGTCGCCTGCGATGATCAGCGGCGTGTCGCCCGGCGCAAGCTGCTCCATGCGCTCAGCCAGCGCCGCCATCTGTCGCCGCCGGCTGCCCGCCATCAGGCCCAGATGCACGCACACGCAATGCACCGGCCCGCCAAACTCGGGCAACTGGACCTCGCAGTGCAGCAGCCCGCGGCGTTCGAAGCGGTGGTCGGAGACGTCCTGATTGGCGGAGCTCAGGATCAGGTGCCGGCTCAGGATCGCATTGCCATGGTGGCCATGGTCGTAGACGGCGTTACCACCATAGGCCGTCTGGTGCCAGGCCTCCTGTGCAAGAAACTCGTGCTGTGGCTCGAGTGGCCAGTCCGGATGGCGTGCCGGGTGCCCCAGATGCAGGCCCTGCACCTCCTGCAGGAACACAAGATCGGCGTCCAGGCTGCGCAGGCGGTCACGCAGCTCATGCACCACCATGCGGCGGTTGAACTGCGAGAAGCCCTTGTGGATGTTGTAGCTGCAGATCCTGAGCGTCATCGCAGCCGGACCCCGTGGCTATGGATCAGGAAACCGCAAGCATGCGGTCGAGCGCAATCCGGGCGAGTTCGGCCTCGTGCTCGGGCACCTTGATCTGATTGACCACCTTGCCCTCGGCGAGGTTTTCCAGCGTCCACGCCAGATGCTGCGGGTCTATACGCTGCATGGTCGAGCACATGCACACGTTGGGCGCCATGAACTCGACGAGCTTGCCCTGCGGTTTCATCTCGTCCGCGAGGCGGCTGACAAGGTTGAGCTCGGTGCCCACCAGCCACTCGGTGTCATGCGGCGCGTTGGTGATGGTGTTGAGGATGAACTCGGTGGAGCCGACGTAATCGGATTTCTGGCACACCTCGAGCATGCTCTCCGGGTGTGAGATCACGAAGCCGTGCGGGTGCTTCTCGCGCCAGCGGTCGATGTGTACCGGCTGGAACATCTGGTGCACCGAGCAGTGCCCCTTCCACAGCAGGATCTTCGCCTTGCGGATCTGCTCTGGGGTGAGCCCGCCGTACTCGAGGTCGGGGTCCCACACCACCATCTCGTCGAGCGGAATGCCCTTCTTGAAACCGGTCCAGCGCCCGAGGTGCTGGTCGGGGAAGAACAGCACCTTCTCGCGCTTGGCGAACGCCCAGTCGAGGATGGTCGGTGCGTTGGTCGAGGTGCACACGATGCCGCCGTGCTCACCGCAGAAGGCCTTGAGGTCGGCCGCGGAGTTGATGTAGGTGACCGGAGTGATCAGCTCATCGGGCTTGTCGAGCACCTCGGCCAGTTCGCGCCAGCAGCGCTCGACCTTGGCCAGACTTGCCATGTCGGCCATCGAACAGCCGGCGGCGAGATCGGGAAGGATGGCGATCTGGCTGGGCTTGGACAGGATGTCGGCGACCTCGGCCATGAAGTGCACACCGCAGAACACGATGAACTCGGCGTCCGTCTGCGACGCGAGGCGCGCAAGCTTGAGCGAGTCCCCGGTAAGGTCGGCGTGCTGGTATACATCGGCACGCTGGTAGTGATGGCAGAGCAGCACCGCGCGATCGCCGAGGCGCGCGCGCGCGGCGCGGATCCGCGCCTGCGCCTCGTCGTCGGCGAGCACGTTGAAGCGGTCGAAGCTGATGGTGGAGACTTGCATGTTCTGGTATCCGGATCCGGTCGGGACAATCCCGGGGTTACGGGCGTCGGACCCTGCACGCGGCGGCGGGTTCGGCCGGGCCGCGCAGGGCCGGGTAAGGAGTTGTTGCAGCTCAGCCCTGATACCAAGGCAGGCCGGCATGGCGCCAGCCACCAGTGCGGTTGCGCTGGTTGTTGGCGTCCTTGTCGCCCTCGAAGCCTTCGAGGACGTTGTAGCAGTTGGCATAGCCCGCCGAGGTAGCGAGGCGCGCAGCCGAATCCGAGCGCACGCCGGAGCGGCAGATGAACAGCACCAGCGCCTCGGGATCGACCTGATGCTTGAGCTGGGCCAGGAAGTTGGGATTTTCCTGCATCGAGGGATAGGACTTCCACTCGATCTCCACCGCACCCGGCACCCGGCCGACCCAATCGAGTTCGGCGCGCGTGCGCACATCCACCAGCTTGGCGCCGGGGGCGAGCTGCATCACCTGCCAGGTTTCAGCGGGCGTCAGCGCACCCGGGTACGGCAGCCCGAGGTTTTCCGCACGTGCGTGCGCAAGGGACAACAAGTCCGACAGGGTTCCCATGCGAACATCCGTCTAAAATGTAGGTCGGCCGAAGTATAGCGCGTCCGCCGCGCCACCCCCATGCACCCCTCACACGCCCCCCAAAGACCCTCCGGCACCGCCACAGCCCGCGAACTCCAGCATGATGACGGCGCGCGCGGAAAAGGCATCCAGCGCACCACCCTGGTCGCCATCATCACCAACGCGGCCCTGGCCGTGGGGCAGGTCATCATCGGCCTGTTCGCCAATGCCTTCAGCCTGGTGGCAGACGCGGCGCACACGCTGTCCGACCTGGTCACCGACCTGCTCGTGCTGGTGGCAGGGCGCAAGGGCGCCGACCCGGCCGACACGGACCATCCCTATGGACACGGCCGCATCGAGACCGCGACCACGCTCGTGCTGGGCGCGGTGCTCGCGGGGGTGGGCATCGGCTTCCTGTGGAGTTCGGGCGTGCGCCTGCAGCACATGGACGCATTGCCGGAGCTGCATCCGGCTGCACTGATCATGGCGCTGATCACCCTGTTCGCCAAAGAGGGGCTGTTCCGATTCACGCTCTCGGCCGCACGCCGCCTGCGCGCGCCCGTACTCGAGGCCAACGCCTGGCACGCGCGCTCGGACGCTGCCTCCTCACTGGTGGTGGCGGCGGGCATCGGCGGCAGCCTGGCGGGCTACCCCTTTCTGGAGCCGCTCGCGGCGGCAGTGGTCGGTTTCCTGATCCTGCACATGGGGCTGAAGCTGGCCTGGAAGGCGGTCGGCGAGCTGATCGACACGGGACTCCCCGAGGAGGAACTCCAGCGTCTGCGCAAGACGATCGAGGACACGCCGGGCGTCATCGGGCTGCACGACATGCGCACCCGGCGCATGGCCGACCGCGTGCTTTGCGATGCCCATGTGCAGGTCGATCCACGCATCACGGTATCCGAGGGGCACCGCATCTCCGACGCGGTTTACATGCGCGTTCGCACTGCACACCCCGAGGTGCGCGACGTGCTGGTTCACATCGATCCGGAAGACGACGGCGACCTGCAGGTCGTGCCGCCGGGCCCACTACCCGAACGTGCGGAGATCGTCGCCAGCATGCGCACACTGCTCGGCGCGGACTTGCCCCCGCCCTCGCGCGTGCAGATCCACTACCTCGGCCAGCGCGTCGAGGTTGAACTCTTCCTGTCTTCGGCCCCCGCCGGCCTGGAACTCGACGCACTGCAACAGCGCATCGCACGCTGGCTCAGGGCCTACCCCCGCTTTCGGAGCATCCGGGTATTCCACACCCTTGCACCATGACGGTGCATGCCAACCCCGCACCGCACCACCTGGGTGCAGAATCAGGCGGACTCAGGCACCGCTTTCGGGCATCGCCCCTTATGGCACAATGATTCGCGCATCTGCGAAACTTGGCACGCTTACTGCTTAGTGCCTTGCACAGACATCCGGTGCAACGACCTCGACCTCTTGCGGCCGCTGCTCCACCCGCTCAACACCCGCATCGCCTCATCTCACCAGGAGTGAAAATGAACGCCCAAGACGTCATGAAGCTGATCCAGGAAAACGAAGTGCGCTTCGTGGACCTGCGCTTTACCGATACCCGCGGCAAGGAGCAGCACGTCGGCCTGCCCGTGTCCGCTTTCGAAGAAGAGCACTTCGAGCACGGCCATCCCTTCGACGGCTCGTCGATCGCGGGCTGGAAAGGCATCCAGGCTTCGGACATGGTGCTGATGCCCGAGCCCTCGTCCGCCTACATCGACCCCTTCTTCGACGAGACCACGCTGGTCATCACCTGCGACGTCATCGAACCGTCCGACGGCAAGGGCTACGACCGCGACCCGCGCTCGATCGCCAAGCGCGCCGAGGCCTACCTGAAGAGCACGGGCATCGGCGACACCGCTTTCTTCGGCCCGGAACCCGAGTTCTTCATCTTCGACTCGGTCGAGTGGTCGGTGGACATGTCGGGCGTGTACAGCAAGATCATCTCGGAAGAGGCCGCCTGGTCCACCGCCGACAAGTTCGAGGGCGGCAACACCGGCCACCGTCCGCGCGTCAAGGGCGGCTACTTCCCGGTCCCGCCGGTCGACAGCCTGAACGATGTGCGCGCCGCCATGTGCCTCGCACTCGAGGCCTGCGGCGTGCCGGTCGAGGTGCACCACCACGAGGTGGCCAACGCCGGCCAGTGCGAGATCGGTACCAAGTTCAGCACGCTGACCAAGCGCGCCGACTGGACCCAGGTCCTGAAGTACATCGTGCACAACGTTGCACACCAGTACGGCAAGACCGCCACCTTCATGCCCAAGCCCATCGTCGGCGACAACGGCTCCGGCATGCACGTGCACCAGTCGATCTGGAAGGACGGCCAGAACCTGTTCGCAGGTAACGGCTACGCCGGCCTGTCCGAGATGGCCCTGTACTACATCGGCGGCATCATCAAGCATGCCCGTGCGCTCAACGCCATCACCAACCCGGGCACCAACTCGTACAAGCGCCTGGTGCCGCACTATGAGGCCCCGACCAAGCTGGCCTACTCGGCACGCAACCGCTCGGCCTCGATCCGCATCCCCTACACTGCCAACCCGAAGGGCCGCCGCATCGAAGCACGCTTCCCGGATCCCCTGGCCAACCCCTACCTGTGCTTCGCCGCGCTGATGATGGCGGGTCTGGACGGCATCCAGAACAAGATCCACCCAGGCGACCCGGCCGACAAGAACCTGTACGACCTGCCGCCGGAAGAGGATGCGCTGATCCCGACCGTGTGCACCAGCCTCGAGCAGGCGCTGGAGTATCTCGACAAGGATCGCGAATTCCTGACCCGTGGCGGCGTGTTCTCCAACGACTTCATCGACGCCTACATCGCACTCAAGCAGGAAGAGGTCGACCGCATGCGCATCACCACTCACCCGGTGGAATTCGACATGTACTACAGCCTGTAATCCAGGGCTTACTGCGCAGTCAGGAAAGGACGGGCATTGCCCGTCCTTTTTTTCTGGAGTCTAATCAGGCTTCATTCCGCAAGGGCAAGGGCGCACGACCGTGCATTCGCCACGGAAGCGCCCCCCAGGACACGCGCATGCATCCATCGAAACTCCTTCCCCTGATCCTGCTTGCCGGCCTCGCCCCGTCTGCATGGGCCGACATCTACAAGTGCACCGACCCCGACGGACGAGTGACCTACACCAACGACCGCTCGCTCGGACGCGGCTGTGTACGCCTCGAGTCAGACCAGGCGGTGTCGACCATCCCCGCGCCCCCGCGCAGCCCGGCAGCGAGCACGCCAAAGGGCACGCCTGCGGCGGCGACGCCCGGAAGTTTTCCGCGCGTAAGCCCCGACGATCAGCGCAACCGTGACGACGCACGCCTCAAGGTTCTCGCGGGCGAACTCGAGCACGAGGAAAAGTCCCTCGCCGAAGCCGAGCAGGCGCTCGCCGAACAGGAGTCAATCCGAACGGGCGACGAGCGCAACTACCAGAAGGTGCTCGATCGCCTGCAGCCCTTCAAGGACAAGGTCGAGCTCCACAAACGCAACATCGAGGCCCTGCGCCGGGAGATCTCGGGTCTGCGATGATCCACATCTGGCGCGTATCTTGCTTCTGATCGAAAGAATCCCTCGGACGCGCCCATGCCAACCCCTCCCAGCCACACCGCCGCAGCCCCATTTGCCGGACTCGAGTTGCTGTCCTCTGCCGTCATCCTGGTGGATGGGCAGTTGGCGATCCGCTATATCAATCCGGGCGCAGAAAATCTCTTCGCCATCAGCCAGCGCAAGCTGCTCGGCCAGCCTCTCGAGCGTCTGCTCGGGAAGCCCGCGGGGCTGAGCGCGGCACTCGAGAACGCACTGCGCACGAACTGGAGCTACACCGGGCAGGACCTCACGGTAACCTGCAGGGAAGCCAGCCCGATCCGCCTGGACTGCACGGTCACACCCATCGAGGCGGCGGGCGCACGTTTGCTGCTGGAGTTCCGCCCCATCGACGCACAGCTGAGGGTCGCACGGGAAGAACAGCTGCTCCAGCAGCAGCAGGCCAACCGAGAGCTGATCCGCAACCTCGCGCACGAGATCAAGAACCCGCTGGGCGGCATCCGCGGCTCGGCACAGTTGCTGCAGCACGAGCTTGACGACCCGCAGCTGCGCGAGTTCACCGACGTCATCATCGCCGAAGCGGACCGCCTGCAGGACCTGATGAACCGGCTGCTGAGCTCACACTGCATGATGCGGCCGGCGGCGCTCAACATTCATGACGTGCTCGAGCGGGTGCGCAGGTTGATCCTCGCGGAGTTTCCCGCCCTCGACATCCGCCGCGACTACGACCTCAGCCTGCCCGAGCTCACCGCCGACCGCGAACAGCTCATCCAGGCCGTGCTGAACATCGTGCGCAACGCAGCCCAGGCGCTCGGTGGCAGTGGCGAGATCAGGTTGCGCACCCGGGTTGCACGCCAGGTGACACTCGCCAAGCGCCGGTACCGGCTGGCACTGGAATTGCAAGTGATCGACAACGGCCCCGGCATCCCCGCGGAGATCCGCGACCGGATCTTCTATCCGCTGGTCTCCGGGCGCGAGGGCGGTAGCGGGCTAGGGCTGTCGCTCGCGCAAAGTTTCATCGAGCAACATCAGGGCATGATCGAGGTCGACAGCCGCCCCGGGCGCACCTGCTTCACGATCCTGCTGCCGATTACCGAGCGCGCCTGAGCGCCTTCGTGCCCCGCCCCCGCGGGAGACCGAAGCGCCGGCACGCACCAAAAAGGTGCATAGACCATGAACACCGTCTGGATCATCGACGACGACCGCTCCATCCGCTGGGTGCTGGAAAAGGCACTCGGCAGGGAGGGCATCGACCACGCCAGTTTCAGCTCCGCAGGCGACGCACTCGCAGAACTCGAGCGTACCCCGCAAGCCCCAGCCGCACTGCTGTCCGACATCCGCATGCCGGGCGAAACAGGGCTGGACCTGCTGCGCAAGGTCAAGGAGCACCACCCTCACCTGCCGGTCATCATCATGACGGCCTATTCGGACCTGGACAGCGCGGTGGCGGCCTTCCAGGGCGGCGCCTTCGAGTACCTGCCCAAGCCCTTCGACGTAGACCAGGCGGTAGCACTGGTGCGCCGTGCGCTCGAGCAGACTGCGCACCAGCATGGTGCGAGCGAGGAAACCTCCCTCGCGCCCGAAATCCTCGGCCAGGCGCCGGCGATGCAGGAGGTGTTCCGCGCGATCGGCCGCCTCGCCCACTCCCACGCCACAGTGCTGATCAACGGTGAGTCCGGGTCGGGAAAGGAGCTCGTGGCCCGCGCACTGCACCGCCACAGCCCGCGCCGTGACGCCCCCTTCATCGCCATCAACACCGCGGCCATCCCGCGCGACCTGCTTGAATCCGAGCTTTTCGGCCATGAGCGTGGCGCCTTCACCGGGGCCGCGACCCAGCGCCGCGGACGCTTCGAGCAAGCCGATGGCGGAACCCTGTTCCTGGATGAGATCGGCGATATGCCGGCCGAGCTGCAGACACGGCTGCTGCGCGTGCTCTCCGACGGCCACTTCTACCGCGTCGGCGGCCAGCAGCCAATCCGCGCAAACGTTCGCGTGATTGCCGCCACCCATCAGGACCTGGAAGAACGCGTGCGCCAAGGCCTGTTCCGCGAGGATCTTTTCCACCGCCTCAACGTCATCCGCCTGCGCCTGCCGCCGCTCCGCGAACGGCGCGAGGACATCCCGCTACTGGTACGCCACTTCCTGCAGAAGAGTGCGCAAGATCTCGGCGTGGAACGCAAGCGTATCTCCGACGCCGCGCTCGATTACCTTCAGGGCCAACCCTTCCCGGGCAACGTACGCCAGCTGGAAAACCTGTGCCACTGGCTGACGGTGATGGCGCCAGCCCAGATCGTCGAGGTCGCCGATCTGCCGCCCGAGATGCGCGACCAGCCTGGACGCGAAGCGCCCACGAGCTGGATCGAAGGGCTGTCCTCCGAGGCCGACCGCCTGATCGCGACCCACCCCGGCGAAGTATTCGACCGCCTCACGCGTGACTTTGAGCGAGCCCTGATCCGGCGCGCGCTTGCAGCCACAGGCGGAAGGCGCATCGAGGCGGCACAACTGCTCGGCATCGGTCGCAACACCATCAGCCGCAAGATCCACGAGCTTGGCATGGACGAAGACGCGCCCGGCAACCACACCGAGAGCTGAGCCCCACGTGGGGCTGCGCCCTGCTCGTCCGCGCGGCCCTGATCGCGGATAATGCGTCTTTTCCTCCCGCATTCGACGAGCCCGTGCCACCTCAAGTTCCACCGCCAGCAGCTTCCCCCCCATGTGCACACCCCCAGCCCGCGGTCGGAGCCGATGCGGTCGCCGCGGTGCAGGCGAGGCTGGGCATGCTCGCAGGCGACTTCTCCATCATTTGGGTGGACGAGTGCGCTTCCACCAATGGCACGCTCACCGCGGCCCCGCCCGCCGACGATGGCCGGGTGCATGTGCTCGTCGCGAACCGGCAGACCGCGGGTCGAGGTCGGCGCGGGCGGGCGTGGCTGTCATGGCCAGGTTCCAGTCTGACGTTTTCGGTGCTATGGCGCTTCATGCCCGGCGCACCGGCCCCCGCCGGACTTTCTTTGGTGGCGGGCCTCGCACTGGCGCGCGCGCTCGAGGGGCTCGGTGCCCAGGGCATCCAGCTCAAATGGCCCAACGACGTGCTCGTACACGGCGAGAAGCTCGCAGGCATTCTCGTCGAACTGCTGCCCGCGCGCGGTCGCCCACCGGCAGCGGTGATCGGCATCGGGCTCAACCTGCACCTACCCACCGGCATCTCGGTCCCGGGGCAAAGCGGCGTAACCGATCTCTCACGCACCCTCGAGCATGAGCTGCCCGCGGCGACGATCGTTCTGGCCGCAATCCTGACCGAGCTCCACGGGCTGTTCAGGATCTATGCCAGCGCAGGCTTTCCGGCGCTGCGCGGCGCCTGGCAACAGCGCCATGCCTTCACCGACCTGCCTGTCTGCATCCGCGGTGAAGACAGCGCCCTCTACGGGATCTGCGCGGGCGTGGATGAGGACGGGGCGCTGTTGCTGCGCACCGAGGCAGGGCTGCAGCGCGTGCTTGCGGGCGATGTTTCCCTGCGGCCCGGCGATGGAGCTGGTGCATGAAGCTCCTGCTCGTCGACGCCGGAAATACGCGCATCAAATGGCGCGTGGTGCGCGCCGTGCAGCCGCTCGAAGCGCTCATGGAAGGGGCGATCGGGCATGGCGAGGTGCAGGCGCTCGGCCAGATCCGCGCTGCGAACCCCGACCTTGCACGCGTCTTCGGCTGCAACGTCGCGGGGGCGGCAGTCGCCACACAGATCGCTGACGCCTGCGGGGGGCTCGCTGTGGACTGGCTGCTATCGAGCCATCACTGCGCGGGCCTGACCAATCTTTACGACGAACCCGCCCAACTCGGCGCCGACCGCTGGGCTGCACTCATCGGCGCCCGCTACCTTCAGGGCGGCCCCTGCCTGGTCGTCATGGCCGGCACCGCCACCACGGTGGATCTGCTCACCGCCGACGGCGTCTTCCTGGGCGGTCTGATCCTGCCCGGCGTGACGCTGATGCAGCAGTCCCTGGCGCGTGGCACCGCACAACTGCCGCTCGCAGACGGCCGCTTCACCCCGCAGCCCCGCCGCACGGTCGACGCAATCCATTCCGGTTGCATTCAGGCCCAGGCCGGCGCCATATGCCGTATGTTCCGCCAGATCGAGGCAGAACCGGGTGCGATCTGCCTGCTCGGCGGTGGAGCAGCAGACAGCTTTGCCCACCTGATCGAAATTCCGCTGCGCCGCATCGACAACCTGGTCCTCGCCGGACTGGGCGTTGCCGCAACCGACGCATCACGGGAAACCTCACCCATAACGAACTGAAACGCACACAAGGGAGAACCACGATGGAAGCCACCCGCATCCTGCTCGACGCCGCCGACATCCCCACCCACTGGTACAACATCGCTGCAGACCTGCCCACGCCGCTCGCGCCGCCATTGGGGCCAGACGGGAAGCCCGCCACCGCCGAGCAGATGGGCGCCATCTTCCCGCCCGCGATCCTCGAGCAGGAGATGAGCACCGAGCGCTGGATCGCGATTCCCGAGCAGGTGCGTGAGATCTACCGCCTCTGGCGCCCCAGCCCCCTGGTGCGCGCGGTGCGCCTGGAGCAGGCTCTGGGCACGCCCGCGAAGATCTTCTTCAAGTACGAGGGCGTTTCGCCCGCAGGCTCGCACAAACCCAACTCCGCGGTGCCGCAGGCCTTCTACAACAAGCAGGCCGGCATCACCCGCCTGACCACAGAGACCGGAGCCGGCCAGTGGGGCTCGTCGATCGCCTTCGCCGGGCAGATGTTCGGGCTGGAGGTGCGCATCTACATGGTCAAGGTCAGCTACGACCAGAAGCCCTACCGCCGGCTGATGATGCAGACCTGGGGTGGCGAGGTCTTCGCCAGCCCCTCACCGCACACCGAGACCGGCCGCCGCCTGCTCGCCGAGAACCCGGACAACCCCGGCTCGCTCGGCATCGCGATCTCCGAAGCGGTGGAAGAGGCCGCCGGCCGCGCCGACACCAACTACACCCTGGGCTCCGTGCTCAACCACGTCGTGCTGCACCAGAGCATCATCGGCCTGGAGGCGAAGAAGCAGCTCGACAAGGTCGGCCTCTACCCCGACGTGGTGATCGGCCCCTGCGGCGGTGGTTCGAGCTTTGCCGGCATCGCCTTCCCCTTCCTAGCCGATAAGGCCGCGGGGGACAAGCGCGCCGAAGCACTGCGCTGCGTCGCGGTCGAACCCTCGTCCTGCCCCACCCTGACCAAGGGCACCTACGCCTATGACTATGGCGACGCCTCGGGCTTCACGCCACTTATGAAGATGTACACCCTCGGACACGACTTCATGCCGCCCGGCATCCATGCCGGCGGCCTGCGCTACCACGGCGACTCACCGCTCGTGTCCAACCTGCTCCATGCCGGCCTGATCGAGGCGAGCGCGGTGTCGCAACTGGCGACCTTCGAGGCCGGCGTGCAGTTCGCCCGCGCCGAGGGCATCATCCCGGCGCCGGAGTCCTGCCACGCGATCCGCGCCGCCATCGACGAGGCGCTCGCCTGCAAGGCCACCGGCGAATGCAAGACCATCCTGTTCAACCTGACCGGCCACGGTCACTTCGACATGAGCTCCTACGAGCGTTACTTCACCGGCCAGCTCGAAGACTACGACTACCCGGCCGATGCGGTGGCGCGCTCGCTCGCACACCTCCCCAAGCTCGGCTGAGCACGGGTCGACTGCGCCGCCCGGGTTCCCCCCGGGCCGACGCTCGTCTAAGCTATCGGCATGACCCTGCGCTTCCTGATCATCCTGCTGCTGATGCTCAACCTGCTGGCCTACGCCATCGTGCGTGGCTGGCTGGGCGAGGCTGGGCAACTCGGCGAACCCCATCGCATCTCCGGGCAGTTGCACCCGGAGCGCATCCGCCTGAGCGGCGACAGCGGGCCCCAAGCCGCACTGGTGAGCGCAATCCCCGCCCTGCCCGGCGCAGATGCATCCGAGGACGGAACCACAGCCACCATCGCCGAGCCCGAGATGCCACCCGTCGCGCCAGAAACGGGCCCAGAGGGCGAGAACGATGCGGCGCCCAGCACGACCTCCGCGCCGTCGGCGGTCGACGAAACACAGGCTACCGTCGGCATGTCGGCGACGAATGGCACGCAGGCGTCGGAACAGACCGCAGGGACAGATGCCGAGGACCCCGAAAGCGATCTGGCGGAAGGGGACATCACGACTGCCGCGCCCTCGCTCGGAAGCCCACCCGCCATGCCCGCGCAGGCCACATGCCAGGCCTGGGTCGGCCTATCCGGCGAGGAGGCCGAGTTGCTCGCCCAACGCCTGCGCCGCATCGGCCTCACTGCAACACGCACGCGCAGCGATGCACCCGAGTCGTGGTGGGTACGTATTCCGCCCCAGGGCAGCCGCAGCGCAGCCGAACGACGGGAGGTGGAGCTTAATCTGCAGGGCGTGACCGATACCTTCATCGTGCAGGAAGCCGGCCCCGCCCAATACGCAATCTCGCTGGGCCTGTTCAAGACGGAGGCCCGTGCACGCGTCCTGCTCGACCAGTTGCGTGCGCGCGGCGTTCAGGGGGCTGGCATCGAAGCCCGCATGCGAACAAATCATCGTATCGAGGCGAGGGTCCTGGAAGACCAATTGCGTGTCGTCGAGTCCGCCGCGCGTGGCCTGACCGCAAAACGCCAGCCCTGCTCCCCACGCTGACGTCCAACGCATGCATCCCACCCCCCCCTACATCGTCGGCCTTACCGGCGGCATCGGCAGCGGAAAGAGCGCTGCGAGCGATCATTTCGCCAAGCTTGGCGCCACGGTGGTCGATACCGACCTCATCGCGCACGCACTCACCGCACCGGACGGCGGCGCAATCGAATCCATACGCCAGTGCTTCGGCGATGCACTCATCGCCGCAGACGGAAGCCTCGACCGCGCAGCGATGCGTGCACTGGTCTTCACGCAACCGGAAGCTCGCCGCCGCCTCGAATCCATCCTGCATCCGATGATCGGAGAACAGAGCACAAAGCGCTGCCTGGAGGCCCCCGGGCCTTACGTGATTCTTGCCGTTCCTCTACTGATCGAGTCGAAGACCTACCGCGAGCGGTGCGACCGCGTCTGCGTCGTTGACTGCCCGGAAGCCCTCCAGCGTGCGCGCGTGAAGCGCCGCAGCGGACTCCCCGGCGCGCAAATCGACGCCATCCTGTCCGCCCAGGCCAGTCGGGCCGAGCGCCTCGCCGCCGCAGACGATGTCATCGACAACTCCACCTCGCTGGAGGTCTTGCAGGCACAGGTCGAGCGCCTGCATGCCCTTTATCTGGCGGCCGCGGCAGCCCGCTGAACGCCGGCGGCCGCGACCGCCCCCGGCTGCGTGATACAAGGCCTGTGCTATCATCGTCGCGATTGAAAAGGGCGCAAGACAGGCGGAAAGATTGCGGTGATCAGCTACGAATATCCTCTCAACGAGCGCATCCGCACGCTGTTGCGTCTGGAGGATCTGTTCGTGAAGATCGCACACTTCACGGCCGGCGACACCCCGCAGGATCACCACGTCGCACTGCTCACGATCTTCGAGACACTGGAAGTCGCGGGCCGGGCGGACCTCAAGGTCGACCTGGTCCAGGAACTCGAGCGTCAGCGCCAGATCCTGATGTCCTTCCGCAACAACCCCGAGATCTCCGAGGAAGCGCTCTCCGGCGCGCTCTACGAGATCGAGCAGGCATCAAGCAGTCTGCTCGCAATGGCCGGAAAGATCGGCCAGTACCTGCGTGAGAACGAATGGTTGATGAGCATCCGCAGCCGGGCAGCTATTCCCGGCGGTGTCTGCCAGTTCGACCTGCCCTCCTACCACTTCTGGCTCAATCGAGATCCGGAGGTCCGCCGCCGCGACATGGAGGTGTGGATTCATCCAATGTCGCCGATTCGTGACGGCATCGAAATCGTACTGCGGCTGCTACGCAGCAGCGGTCGTCCCGAGCCGCAACTCGCCCGCGGCGGAGCGTTCCAGCTCACCATGGCGGGGCGCACGGCGCAGATGGTACGTGTACGGCTCGCCCGGGCAGAAACGGTCGTCCCCGAAATCAGCGCCAACAAGTATGCGCTGAACGTACGCTTCATGCTCCCGGAAACGGTCGCTCGCCCCCGCTTGGCCGAGCGCGACGTGGCCTTCGAGCTGACCTTTTGCTCGCTGTGAACACGCAATGACCGAGCGCGTCCGCACCGTCAACTGTCCGACCTGCGGGAAGGCGGTACCTTGGACGCCGGAGAGCCGGCATCGCCCCTTCTGTTCCGCACGCTGTCGCCAGATCGATCTCGGCGCCTGGGCGTCCGAAGCCTATCGCGTACCGACCTCTCCGCCCGACGCCCCGCTGGACGACATCGACTTCCAGCCTCCGGGCCTCGGGGAGGGACGCAAGCGCTGAAAGCACAGCCCGCCTAGCCCACCGCTTTCACCGGAACCACGGCATCCGACTACCCCCCATGCCACAGCCCGCGGATCGCGGCGATGCCGTGAGCGCCAGCATCGCGTGCCGTCTCCATGTCATCGGGCCGCAGGCCACCCAGCGCGAATACCGGAATCGGCAAACCCGCCACCTGCTCGGCAAAGGCAGGCCAACCCAGTCCGGCACGCCCCGGGTGACTACGTGTGGGGAGCACCGGCCCCAGCAGCGCGTAGTCGAGCCCAAGCGCCGCCGCGTGCTCGAGCTCCGCACGCGTATGGCAGGAGGCGCCTACCCACTCGAAGTCCGGGCGGACCTCAGCCTGAAGAAGATCCGCAGCCGGCAAATGCAGCCCGTCAGCACCGATTTCGCGCGCCAGGCACGCGTCGGCATTGAGCAGCAGCAGCCCCCCATGCTTGCGCACGCGTGCAAGCGCTGCACGCGCAAAATGCGCACGCACTGCGCCAGACAAGCCGCCTTCGCGCACTTGCACCAAGCGCAGCCCCCCTGCAAGCGCACGTTCCAGCGCATCGAGCTGCGCATCAGCACCGATCTCAGCAGCGTGGGTGATACCCATCGTGCGCGGCAGACGTAACGCCTTCAGGATCGGACCGTTCGCTGGAAGCATGGGCTCGCACGCGGCTTCCTCGGGCAAGACCCAGGCAAGCGCGGCGTGAACATGTTCCACGAGTTCGCCCTCCCATGCAGCGACCTCGAAAAAATGCAGACGTACATGAGCATGTTCGTATAGGTGCTCGCGCCGTAACCATGGCCGCAGCTTCGTCACGCGAATGCCAAGTTCCTCCTGCAGTTCCCTGCACAAAGCCTCCGCGGCACTCTCGCCGGCTTCGACCTTTCCACCCGGGAATTCCCAATAGCCGGCATACACGGTGTCAGCACCGCGCTGGCCAAGCAGATAGCGCCCGTCCGGTCGCAACAGAACGCCAGCGGCGACATCGACCCGTTTGCGTACCATCACACTGCCTCTTGGAGGCGCCCGGCGTGGTCACGTGCAAACTGCCAGGCCACGCGCCCGGAGCGCGATCCGCGCATCAGTGCCCACTGCAGAGCCTCCTGGCGTGCGGCTTCGATCTCGGCCGGAGCAACGCCGAAGCTACCCAGCCAGTAGGCGACGATGTCCAGGTATTCATCCTGGCTGAATGGGTAGAAGGAAACCCAGAGGCCGAAGCGCTCCGAAAGCGAGATCTTCTCCTCCACCGCCTCGCCTGGGTGCAACTCCCCATCCACATGCCGCGCCTGGAGGTTCTCATCATGGTATTCAGGCATGAGATGGCGCCGGTTAGAGGTCGCGTAGATCAGCACGTTGTCGGACATCGCCGAAACCGATCCATCGAGCACGCTCTTTAGCGCCTTGTAGGCGTCCTCCCCCTCCTCGAATGAGAGATCGTCGCAGAACAGAATGAAGCGCTCAGGGCGACCCTCGAGGAGTTCGACAATCTCGGGGAGATCCATCAGATCGCCCTTGTCAACCTCGATCAGACGCAGCCCACGCTCCGCATATTCGTTCAGCAAGGCCTTGACCAGGGAAGATTTTCCCGTGCCACGGGCGCCCGTCAGGAGAACGTTGTTCGCCCGCCGCCCGGCAAGGAACTGCCGGGTGTTACGGTCGACGCGTTCCTTTTGCTCGTCTACGTCCTGGATGTCCGCAAGCCGGATGCCGTGCGGAGATTTCACCGTGCGCAGCGTCGCGTGCCCACGGCGGCGCTGCCAGCGAAAAGCGTGGGCGGCGTCCCAGTCGGGCGCGCTTGCCGGACCGGGCAAGAGAGTTTCCAGGCGCTCGAGCACACGCTCGGCGCGGCGGAGCAGATCGGCGAGTTCAGTCGTCATCAGGAGTGTCGCAGGTGGTCAGTGCGCAGGGCCATCGGCACCGGGCCCGTGCCCGGTATACTCGCAGCCACGCCAACAAATCAAGCGAATGCTCAGGATATCACCCATGCACCTCCGCAGGCCCGCGTTCCTCAAGGACGCCGCGCAACGTCACCTGAACACGCGTGCCCGGCAAATCGTTACCCCCGCCCTGCTCGCGATGTTGCTGGGCGCCTGTAGCCATGCACCGGCCCCACAGGAATCGGCCTCTGGCAGCACCTGCCCTCCGTCGGCACCGTGCCCAGCCTGCCCCCCATGCGCAGGTTCTGGCCCCGCAGCGTCAGCAGCACCCGCCGCGCTCCCCTTGCGCGCGGTCAGTTGGGCCGATATGCCGGGATGGCGGCTCGATGACCCGTCGTCGGCTTGGCCAGCCTTGCGCACTTCGTGCTCCACCTTGGTGCGCCAACCCGCTTGGCAAGCCACGTGCGAAGCCGCCGCACGGATCGGTGACAAACCGACGGACGCGATCGCACGGCAGTTCTTCGAGAGCCGCTTCACCCCTTGGCAACTTGTCAACCCGGACGGCAGCACAGAGGGCCTGGTGACGGGCTATTACGAACCACTGATCCAGGGTAGCCGCCAGCGCAACACCCGCAGCCGATGGCCGATTCACGGCGTGCCGGCCGACATGCTGACCGTGGAACTCGGCGACGTGCATCCGGAGCTAAAGCATCTACGCTTGCGGGGGCGCATCGTCGGCAACAAGGTGGTACCGTACTGGAGCCGCCAGCAGATCGACGACCGCGGCGGGCAGCTTCCTGCACCCGTGCTGCTCTGGGCGGATGACCCGATCGATCTGTTCTTCCTTCAGGTCCAGGGCTCCGGGCGGGTACGCCTGCCAGACGGCAGCATGGTGCGGGTTGGCTATGCAGACCAGAACGGACACCCTTACCAATCCATCGGCCGCTGGCTGGTGGCGCAGGGCGAACTCACCCTGGACAGGGCGTCCATGGACGGCATCAAGCGTTGGGCGCAGGACAACCCGCAACGGCTCCAGGAACTGCTGCACGCGAATCCGAGCTACGTCTTCTTCCGCGAGCTGCCAAGCTCGAATGACGGCCCCATCGGGGCGCTCGGCGTCCCGCTGACGGAAGGGCGTAGCATCGCGGTGGATCCCCGCTTCGTCCCGCTTGGCGCGCCCGTGTTCCTCTCGACGAGCTTCCCGAACAGCAGTCTGCCGCTCAACCGTCTCGTGCTCGCCCAGGACACCGGCGGCGCGATCAAGGGAACGGTGCGGGCAGACTTCTTCTGGGGCTTCGGCGCTGAGGCTGGGCGAGAAGCCGGACGCATGCGCCAGCAAGGGCAGATGTGGGCCATCCTGCCCAACGGCATGACGCCTCCCGCCCTGCGCTGAAC
>NZ_JBLWFG010000015.1:0-18081 GCF_048321015.1 Thauera sp. WH-2
GGCATTTTTGAAAGTGCGATCTAGAAAAAACAAGCACTTGCGAGCTTAACTGTCGAACTCGGGGGTCAGCGTCAGGAATTCGATGAAGTACGCCAGTTGCCCCATCGGCGTGGCCGCACCGTCGGCCTCCCAACGAACCTGCACGCGCCCGCCCGCCGTCTGCACCGCGGCGCACGACAAGAGCTTCTCCTCGGCGTGCACACGCTTCAATTCCGACTCACCCATCGTGTTACTCCCTCGATCAACGGCAAACCCGTAGCGCTGCCCGCGCTTGCGGCAAACTACACGTCACCGACTGAGGTTTTTAGGTTGATCGGCCGTGAATTATTGCGCCGATGCAACGCCCGCCCGGCGCTCTTGCGCGTGCCTCATCGGGTGCGCGGGGTGCCGCTGGCGAGCGCGGCTGCCGCGAGACGGGAAATCCAGATCGCGCAGCGTCCGTCCACATCGAGGTCGGGGCGGTATTCGACGATCTCCAGCATGCGGAAGTCGGCGCAATTGCGCAGTGTGCGCAGCGCCGCCTCCAGCGCAAGCGGCTCGAGGCCGTTGGGCTCGGGGCAGGTCACTGCCGGGAAGTGTTGCGGGTCGAGCGCATCCAGGTCCAGGCTCAGGCCGAAGCCCGCACGCTGGTCGGCGCGCACGATGCCGAGCGCCTCCGTGAAGCAGGTCTGCAGTCCGCGCGCGTGGATCTCGTTCGCCGCGAAAACGCGCACGCCAAGGCGTGCAAGCAGGCTGCGTTCCTCCGCTTCCCAGGCCCGCGCGCCGAAGATGCAGGTGCGGGCGGGGTCGAGGGTGGGGCCCTCGATCCCGGCCAGTGCGGCCGGGCCTGCACCCAGCAGTGCTGCGAGCGGCATGCCGTGGATGTTGCCGGAGTGCGTCGTGGTCTCGGTGTGGCTGTCGAGGTGGGCGTCCACCCACAGCAGGCCCGGCGCCAGGCTGGCCTGCCGTCCGAGTCCGCGCCAACTGCCGGCCGCAATCGCATGGTCGCCACCGAGGACGAATGTGCGCGCCGTTGCGGGTGCCGCTGCGAGTGCATCGGCAAGGCGGGCTGCGAAGCGCGCGTTGGTGGCGAGGCGTGCGCTCATCGTGGTGCCTTCGCCAGCGCTTTCGCTCGCGGACGTTTCGGGGGCGAGCAGGGGGGCAGTTTCCAGGGCGAGGCCGAGTTCTGCGCATTGGCGCACCAGGCCGGACCGCAGCAGCGCGGCAGGTGCGTCCGCACTGCCCGGGTGCGGCGCGCCCAGGGCCGAAGCTGCGCCGATGAGCCGGACCGGTGGGGGTGCGCTCGGCTGGGCTGCGTGCATGTGGTCAGCCGAAGAGGCGGTGGAGCTCCAGGCCGAGCAGGGCCATCGCGGCTGCGCCCACGAGCAGCAGCAGGCGGCCATGCATGCGCTGGTTCGCTGCGAGTTCTTCGAGTCGCTGCTGTTGTGCGGTCTGATGACGCTGTGACTCGGTCAGCGCCTGATGCACGAGGCGGGGCAGCTGCGGCAGCGTACCGGCCCAGGCCGGGGCTTCCTCCTTCATGCCGCGCACCAGGGCGCGCACACCCATGCGCTCGTCCATCCAGCGCTCGAGGAAGGGCTTGGCAGTCTTCCACAGGTCGAGCTCGGGATCGAGCTGACGGCCGAGACCCTCGATGTTGAGCAGGGTCTTCTGCAACAGCACGAGCTGCGGCTGTACTTCCATCTCGAAGCGGCGCGCGGTCTGGAACAGGCGCAGCAGGGTCTTGCCGAAGGAAATGTCCTTCAAGGGCTTGTCGAAGATCGGCTCGCATACGGTGCGAATCGCCGCTTCGAATTCGTCTACCCGTGTCTTGGCCGGCACCCAGCCAGCCTCGATGTGGGCGAGCGCCACGCGACGGTAGTCGCGCTTGAAGAAGGCGAGGAAGTTCTGCGCGAGGTAGTTCTTGTCCTCCTCGTTCAGCGTTCCCATGATGCCGAAGTCGAGCGCGATGTAGCGCCCGTCCTGATGCACGAAGATGTTGCCCGGGTGCATGTCGGCGTGGAAGAAGCCGTCGCGGAACACCTGGGTGAAGAAGATCTCCACGCCTGCGCGCGACAGAGCCTTCAGGTCGGTGCCCTGGGCGAGCAGTGCTGGCGTCTGCGAGATCGGCACGCCGCGCATGCGCTCCATCACCATGACCTTGCGGCCGCACCAGTCCCAATAGACCTCGGGCACGATCAGCAGCGACGAATCGGTGAAGTTGCGCCGCAACTGCGAGCAGTTGGCGGCCTCGCGCATCAGGTCGAGTTCGTCGTGCAGGTACTTGCTGAACTCGGCGACCACCTCGCGCGGCTTCAGGCGCCGGCCTTCGGGCCAGATACGCTCCAGCAGCACGGCGGCGACCTCGAGCAGGGCGATATCGTGCTCGATGACGCGTTCGATGCCGGGGCGCAGCACCTTGACCGCGACGTCGGTGCCGTCCGGAAGGCGGGCGAAATGCACCTGCGCCACCGAGGCCGAGGCGACCGGGGTGCGTTCGAAGTCGTCGAACACCTCGTCGATCGGCTTGCCGTAGAAGCCTTCGAGGACTTCCAGCGCCTGCTCGGTGGGAAAGGGGGGGACCCGGTCCTGCAACAAGGCAAGTTCGTCGGCGAGGTCGGGGGGCAGCAGGTCGCGCCGGGTCGACAGCATCTGGCCGAACTTCACGAAGATGGGCCCGAGGGACTCCAGCGCCTGGCGCAGACGCGCGCCGCGCGATTCGGTGAATGTCCGCCAGAAGAAGACCTTGTGCCACACGTGTGCCAGCCGGCCGCTGCTGTCGGCGTCGAGCACCATGCGGTCGAGGCCAAAGCGAAGGCTGACGGAAACAATCTTGACGAGACGGAAGATGCGCACGGTGGAAAGCCGGACAGATGCAAACCGCGGACTTTAGCCCGAAAGTGGCGTGGATGGAACGCGCGCCCCAGTGCTCGCCCGACCGTACCGCCCCCCGCTCCTGCAGGGTCGGCACCCTCCGGGGGCGCGTGCTGTGGGTCTGGCCTGCAAAGCGTGCTCACATCCTCGCCGGGGCGGGGCTTTCCGTTCCGCTATAATCCGCCGTTTCGAATTCAATCCGAGTGCCATGAGCGCCGACCCCAAAGTCCTTCTGACCGATCTGCTGGAAACCGCGCTGAAGAGCGTAGCGCCCGATCAGGTCGATACCCCGATCCTGCTGGAACGCCCGAAACAGGCCAGCCACGGTGATTTCGCCACCAACCTCGCGCTGCAGCTGGCCAAGCCGCTCAAGCGCAATCCGCGCGAACTCGCCAACCTGTTGCTGGCAGAGTTGCCGCCCTCGACGCTGGTCGAGAAGGCCGAGGTTGCCGGTGCGGGCTTCATCAACTTCACCCTGGCAGCCGATGCCAAGACCGCGATCGTGCGCGAGGTGCTGGGCAAGGGTGTGGATTTCGGCCGCGGCGCTGCCAAGGGCGTCAAGGTGCAGGTCGAGTTTGTCTCCGCCAACCCGACCGGACCGCTGCACGTCGGCCATGGCCGTGGCGCGGCCTACGGTGCCTCGCTGTCGGACGTGCTGGCGTTTGCCGGCTACGACGTCACGCGTGAGTATTACGTCAATGACGCCGGCCGCCAGATGGACATCCTGGCGCTGTCGACCTGGCTGCGTTATCTCGCCTTCTTCGGTGTCGAGATTCCTTTCCCGCCCAACGCCTATCAGGGCGATTACGTGATCGACATGGGGCGCGACATGCGCGACGCCCATCAGGACCGCTTTGCGAAGGTAACGGTCGAGCAGGTGCTCGCTGGCACGCCTGGCCTGCCGCCGATCGAGCGCAAGGACGATGAGGCCAAGCAGCAACGCGAGGAGCACCTCGACGCGCTGATCGCCAACGCCAAGAAACTGCTCGGCGAGGACTACCCCTGGGTTCACGGCTTCGCACTCAACGAGCAACTGGGAGACGGTCGCGAGGACCTGCAGGAGTTCGGCGTGCGCTTCGACAAGTGGTTCTCGGAGCAGAGCCTGTTCGACACCGGCCTGGTCGAGCGCGCGGTCGCCCAACTTGAGAAGCAGGGCCACATCTACCTGCAGGACGGCGCCAAGTGGTTCCGCTCCACCGCCTTCGGCGACGAGAAGGACCGCGTCGTGCAGCGCGAGAACGGCTTGTACACCTATTTCGCCTCCGACATCGCCTACCACCTCAACAAGTACGAGCGCGGCTTCGACCGCATCATCGACATCTGGGGCGCCGACCACCACGGCTACATCCCGCGCGTGAAGGGCGCTATCGCCGCGCTCGGCCTGCCGCCGGAAAAGCTCGAGGTGGCGCTGGTGCAGTTCGCGGTGCTGTACCGCAACGGTCAGAAGACCTCGATGTCCACGCGCTCGGGCGAGTTCGTCACCCTGCGTGAACTGCGCAAGGAAGTCGGCAACGATGCGTGCCGCTTCTTTTACGTGCTGCGCAAGTCCGACCAGCACCTGGACTTCGACCTCGACCTCGCCAAGAGCCAGAGCAACGAGAACCCGGTGTACTACGTGCAGTACGCCCACGCCCGGGTGTGCTCGGTGCTCAGCCAGTGGGGCGGGGAGACTGTCGAACTGGCCGAGGCCGATCTCGGCCTGTTGCAGAACGAGCGCGAGCTCGCCCTGTGCGCGCGCCTGGCGAGCTTCACCGAACTGGTGCAGAACGCCGCTGCCGACTACGCGCCGCATCAGGTCGCCTTCTATCTCAAGGATCTAGCTGCCGACTTCCACAGCTGGTACAACGCCGAGCGCATGCTGGTCGAGGACGAGGCACTCAAGCTCGCCCGCCTTGCGCTCGCCGCCGCGGTACGCCAGGTGCTGGTCACCGGACTGAAGATGCTGGGCGTATCCGCGCCCGAGTCGATGTAAGCCACGGAGAGTGCTCGTGAGTCGTGATCGAAAGCCCGTCCGCAAGCCCGCGCGCCCGCCCGCCCGAAGCGCGGGGGGTACGCTCATCGGCATCTTCATCGGGCTGGTGCTCGGAGCGATGATCGCTGCGGGGGCTGCGTGGTATTTCACCCGTTCGAACCCCTTTCAGCCGGCACCTACCGTGCCGCGTGTGGAGGCGCCATCGCAGGGCGGGCCTGCCGCGCTGCCCGGAAAGCCGGGAGACCGGCCGGTCGCGAAGCAGGACTTCGATTTCTATCGCATCCTGCCGCAGGGCGACAATGTGCCCGCACCCGGGCAGGTCGCAGTGCAGCCCGTGCCCGTGGTCGAGGCCGTGCCGCAGCCCGTGCAGCCGTCGCCTGTGCGGCTCTATCTCCAGGTTGGCGCCTTCGAAAATCCGAGCGAAGCCGACAACCTCAAGGCCCGCCTTGCGCTGTCGGGCATCGAGGCCAGCGCGCAGCGTGCCCAGCTTTCCGATGGGCGGGTCGTGCATCGTGTACGCGTGGGACCGTTTGCCACTCCCGAAGACATGAACCCGATGCGGGCCCGCCTGGCCGAGGCCGGATTCAACGCTTCGGTCAGCCGCAACCCCTGAGCGTGGAGGCCGCGCGGTGCGGAACAACCGGCCGTCCGCCGCGTCAGAGCAAGGCCGTATCAACAGCCCCATACCTAGCCAACGGAGTTCTGCATGAATCGTCGTGATGCCCTCAAGCTTGCCGGTCTGACCCTTGCGCTGCCCTATGCAGGCTTGGCGGGGGCGGCCGACCCCTTCCAGGTTCTGGACCCGGCACAGCCGGGTGACGACCCCTCGAAGATCGAAGTGTACGAGTTCTTCCACTACGGTTGCCCGCACTGCAGGGACTTCGATCCGCTGGTTTCGGCGTGGAAGAAGACGCTCGCCGAGGATGTGGTCCTGCGTGTCGTGCCCGCGGTCTGGAACAATGCCCAGCTTGCCGGGCTGGCACGGCTGTATTACACCGCCGAGATCGCAGGGGAACTCGATACGGTCCATTCGACCGTATTTGCAGCGGTCCAGGACGAGAAGCGCCCCCTCTTCAACGAGGAGCAGGTCAGAGAGTTCGTCACCGGCAAGGTCGCCGACCCCGCGAAGTTCATGGAAACCTACAAGTCCTTCGGCGTCGGCTCCTTGGTGCAGCGCTCGGATCAGCTCGCACGCGCGATGAAGATCCAGGGCGTGCCGGCGATCGTCGTCGGCGGCAAGTACCTGACCTCGGCATCAATGACCGGTAGCCATGAGAACACTCTCAAGGTGGCCGATCAACTCATCGCCAGAGTGCGCCAGGAGCGCGGCTGAGGGTGGGGGCGAACGCGCACGCGCACGCGCCGGCTCTCGCGGCCATGGAGGGGGGTGAGCGGCGGCGCATACAGCGCTTCATCGCCTCCCGTCGTGGCGTCCCGTACATCTGGCTGCGCTCGGGTGATCAGCGCACGGCACTGCGCGACATCTCGATCGAGGGTTTCTCGATCGGAGCCGACGTTCCGCTCGGTTCCGGCAGTGTGTTCGAGTTCGTGCTCGAACGCGAAGGCGTTCCGGACCGGATCCGTGGTCGCGCCGAGCCGATGAACTGCATCGAGTCGGCCGGGCAGATCGGCTGCCGCTTCGTGGAGTTGGAAGTTCGTGGCGCCGAGCGCCTTCGCGACTGGCTCATCGCGCTGGTGATCATGAACGCCAGTGTGCGCATCAGCGAAAAGGATGCTGCGGCGATCGTCGCCGGTCCGTCGCTGATCTGAGCGCATTTCCCGGGCGTGCGTCCCTCGACGCCCGCCCGGGGATGGGTGAGCTCAGATCAGGCCGAGATTGCTCAGCGCGCCGTCGGCGATGGGTTCGCCGTGCCGGCTGTTCAGCTTGATCTGCAGGCGCAGGTCGTTGATCGAGTCGGCGTTGCGCAGTGCATCTTCGTAGGTGATGAGTTCGTCCTCGTAGAGCTGGAACAGCGACTGGTCGAAGGTCTGCATGCCGAGCTCGCGGGAGCGCTTCATGATGTCCTTGATCTCGGGGACGTTACCCTTGAAGATCAGGTCGGAAATCAGCGGCGAGTTGAGCAGTACCTCGACCGCGGGCACCCGGCCCTTGCGATCCTTCACCGGCAGCAGGCGCTGCGAGATCATCGCGCGCAGGTTCAGCGACAGGTCCATCAGCAGCTGCGTGCGGCGGTCTTCCGGGAAGAAGTTGATGATCCGGTCGATCGCCTGGTTGGCGCTGTTGGCGTGCAGCGTCGCCAGACACAGGTGCCCGGTCTCGGCGAAGGCGATCGCATAGTCCATGGTCTCGCGGTCGCGGATTTCGCCCATCAGGATCACATCCGGGGCCTGGCGCAGGGTGTTCTTCAGCGCAGCCTCCCAGTTCTCGGTGTCGATGCCGACCTCGCGCTGGGTGACGATACAGTTCTTGTGTGGATGCACGAACTCGATCGGGTCCTCGACCGTGATGATGTGGCCGTAGGTGTTTTCGTTGCGGTAATCGACCATCGCCGCGAGCGAGGTCGTCTTGCCGGTGCCCGTGCCGCCCACGAAGATCACCAGCCCGCGCTTGGAGAGCGCGATGTCGGTGAGCACCGGCGGCAGCCCCAGTTCCTCGAAATTCGGGATCTTCTGCGGAATGGTACGCAGCACCAGCCCGACGCGGCCCTGCTGCACGAAAGCGTTTACGCGGAAGCGCCCGATCCCGGCGGGAGAGATGCCGAAGTTGCACTCCTTGTGGGCCTCGAAGTCGGCGGCCTGGCGGTCGTTCATCACCGCGCGGGCGAGTTCGGAAGTGTGCTGGGGCTGCAGGATCTGGTTGGACTGCGGGATGATCTTGCCGTCGATCTTGATCGCGGGCGGAAAGCCCGCGGTGATGAAGAGGTCGGAACCGTTCTTCTGCAGCATCAGCCGCAGCAGATCGTGCATGAACTTGAGGGCCTGATCGCGTTCCATCTGCTTGTGCTCCTGCGGGCGGGAGAGTGGGGGATGCCGGTCAACCGGCGAAGCTTTCCTTGTTCTGCGCCTTGTGGCGGGCTTCTGCCGCCGAGACCACATTGCGCCGCACCAGGTCGGCGAGGCACTGGTCCAGGGTCTGCATACCCGCGTTCTGGCCGGTCTGGATCGAAGAGTACATCTGCGCGATCTTGTTTTCGCGGATCAGGTTGCGGATCGCGGGGGTGCCGATCATGATCTCGTGCGCCGCCACCCGACCCTGACCATCCTTGGTCTTGAGCAGCGTCTGCGAGATCACCGCACGCAGGGACTCCGACAGCATGGAGCGCACCATGTCCTTTTCCGCTGCGGGAAAGACGTCGACGATACGGTCGATGGTCTTTGCTGCCGACGAGGTGTGCAGGGTGCCGAAAACGAGGTGGCCTGTTTCGGCCGCAGTGAGCGCGAGGCGGATGGTCTCGAGGTCGCGCATCTCGCCCACGAGTACCACGTCCGGGTCTTCGCGCAGCGCGGCGCGCAGGGCGTTGTTGAAGGACATGGTGTCGCGGTGCACCTCGCGCTGGTTGATCAGGCAGCGCTTCGATTCATGCACGAATTCGATTGGATCCTCGACGGTGAGGATGTGGCCATACTCGTTTTCGTTCACGTAATCGACCATCGCCGCGAGCGTAGTGGACTTCCCGGAGCCGGTCGGCCCGGTGACGAGCACGATGCCGCGCGGCTGGCTGGCGATATCCTTGAAGATCTTCGGGCAGTTCAGTTCTTCAAGCGAAAGTACCTTGGAGGGAATGGTACGGAAGACGGCTGCGCCGCCGCGATTCTGGTTGAAGGCGTTGACGCGGAAGCGGGCGAGGTTGGGCACGGCGAAGGAGAAGTCGCACTCCCAGGTTTCCTCGAACTGCTTGCGCTGCCCGTCGTTCATGATGTCGTACACCATGCCGTGCACTTCCTTGTGCTCGAGTGGCGGCAGGTTGATGCGCCGGACATCGCCATGTACGCGGATCATGGGCGGCAGACCGGCGGAAAGGTGGAGGTCGGAGGCCTTGTTCTTGACCGCGAAGGCGAGCAGTTCGGTGATGTCCATGGTCTTTCCGGCGCAGTGGCGCCCCGTATGCGGGGCAGGTTGAACGAAAATCGGGCGAACAGCGCAATGCTATACTTTTCGCGCTTCGCTCCCCAAGGAAATAGGCCACGAATCATGACGACAATCGCCGAGCGCCTGCTTGCCGTCCGCAGCCGTGTCGCGGCCGCTGCCCACGCTGTCGGGCGTTCCACTGATGATGTCCGGCTCATGGCCGTCAGCAAGACCTGGCCGGCCGAAGCGGTGCGCGAGGCGGCCGAGGCTGGACAGCGCGTGTTTGGTGAAAACTACGTCCAGGAGGGCGTGGACAAGGTCGAGGCCCTGCGCGGGATGGGGCTGGAGTGGCATTTCATCGGTCCGCTGCAGAGCAACAAGACGCGGCCGGTGGCGAACGCCTTTGACTGGGTGCACAGCATCGACCGGCTGAAGATCGCCGAACGTCTGTCCGCACAGCGCGATGTGCACCTGGCGCCGCTGAACGTGTGCGTCCAGGTCAATGTCAGCGGTGAGGACAGCAAGAGCGGCGTCGCGCCCGAGCAGGCGATCGAGCTGGCGCACGCGGTTGCCGTTCTCCCACAGCTTCGCTTGCGCGGCCTGATGTGCATTCCCGAGCCGACTGAGGATGTGGCACTTCTGCGTGCCCGCTTCGGCTTGCTGCGCAGTCTGCGTGATGCGCTCCTCAAAGGTGGTCTGGAAGTCGATACGCTCTCGATGGGCATGTCGCACGACATCGAGCCGGCCATTGCCGAAGGGGCGACCATCGTGCGCGTCGGCACCGCGATCTTCGGCGAGCGGCAGACGCGGGTGGGCGTCACATCGGCCTGATCGGCGCCTGCGCGCACATCAGACTTTATCTCGAGGTCATTGAATGAAGATTACCTTCCTCGGTGGTGGCAACATGGCCACTGCCCTCATCGGCGGAATGCTGGAACGTGGCTTCTTGCCTGCAGACATCCAGGTCGTGGAACTCGGCAGCGAGGCGTGCGCGGTACTCGAGGGCCGGTTCAGCGTGCGCGCGGTGGCGGCCTTCGACGAGGCTGCGCTGGACTGCGATGTGGTCGTGCTCGCGGTCAAGCCGCAGCAGATGAAGCTGGCGCTTGCTCCGCTCGCGGGGCGCCTCGACGGGCAACTCGTGATCAGCATCGCCGCCGGCCTGCGCCTGGCCGACCTCGGCCGCTGGCTGGGGGGGCAAGGGCGCCCGTACACCCGCCTGGTGCGCTGCATGCCCAACACCCCCGCGCTGATCGGTGCCGGTGTGACCGGCCTGTACGCGGATCCCTCGGTGGATGCCGCCGGGCGTGAGGACGCCGAGCGCATCCTCAGCGCGGTGGGCAGCACGGTGTGGGCCGAAACCGAGGCGCAGATGGATGCGGTGACGGCGATCTCGGGTAGTGGCCCGGCGTATGTGTTTCACTTCATCGAGGCGCTGGAAGCTGCGGGCCAGCGCCTGGGCTTCGATGAGGTGGCCGCGCGCCGGCTGGCGATCGACACCGTGCTCGGCGCGGCGAAGCTGGCCGCGGGCTCGGCGGACGCGCCCGCAGTGCTGCGCCAGAAGGTGACGTCCAAGGGCGGCACGACGGAGGCGGCACTGGCCCATCTGGCTGGTGCAGGCTGGCACGATGTGCTGGTCGCCGCGGTTGGCGCCGCCGAGGCGCGGGGCCGCGAACTCGGTGAATTACTCGGAAAGGACTAGGCGATGCTCGCGAACATCCTGTTGCTGGTGGTTGACGTGCTCGCCAGCTTCATCACGCTCATGCTGCTGGCGCGCTTCTACATGCAGTGGCAGCGCATATCCTTCCGCAACCAGCTCGGCCAGTTCGTGGTCAGCACCACCGACTGGGCCGTGCGTCCGCTGCGTCGTGTCGTGCCTGGCCTGTTCGGGCTCGACATGGCCAGCCTGCTGCCGGCCTGGGTGGTGCAGGTGCTGCTGGTGGCCTTCGAGCTCAGTTTGCATGGTGCCGCCTTCAGCGGTGATTCCGCGTCGGTGCTGGCCGGTCTGCTGGGCGTGGGGCTGATCGAACTGCTGCGAATGATGGTGTACCTGCTGTTTGCAGTCGTGCTCGGCTCGGCGATCCTGTCCTGGGTGAGCCCGCACGCGCCGCTGGCACCGGTGCTGCACTCGCTTGCTGCGCCGTTCCTGCGTCCCTTCCGTCGCGTGGTTCCGACCATTGCCAATGTCGACCTCTCTCCGCTGGTGTTACTGCTGGTGCTGCAGATCGTGTTGATGGTGCTCGCCGGGGTGCGCAACGGCTTCGCGCCCCTGCTGTTCGGCGCCTGATCTCCGCGTTGGCGTTTGAACGAAAAGGGGCAGCCGCAACCGGCTGCCCCTTTTCGTTCAAGGCCGGCGACCGGGCGCCGGCGAGGATTCAGCGGCCTTCGTACATCACCTGGCCCTCGACCAGGGTGTAGCGCACCTTTCCGGGTAGTTCCATGCCGAGGAAGGGCGTGTTCTTGCCCTGGCTCTTCAGCCCCTCGCGGGTGACGATGCCGTGGGCTGCTGGATCGAAGACGCATACGTCGGCGCGTGCGCCGACCGAAAGGTGGCCGGCCTTGGTGATGCCGACGATCTTCGCCGCGTCCGAGGTGATGCGGGCGAGGCCGTCGAGCAGCGAAAGACCAGCGCGGTCCGCCCACTTCAGCGTCAGCGGCAGCAGGAGCTCGAGTCCGGTGGCCCCGGGCTCGGACTCGGAGAATGGGGTCTGCTTGCCATCATCGTCCACCGGCGTGTGGTCCGAGCACAGGGCGTTGATGCGGCCGTCAGCGAGTCCCTTGCAGAGCGCCTCACGGTCGCGCTGGCTGCGCAGCGGCGGGATCAGGTGGCAATTGGGGTCGAAATAGCCGATATCCATGTCGCACAGATGGACGTGGTTGATCGATACGTCGCAGGTCACGTCCATCCCTTCGGTGCGCGCCTGGTCGATCAAGGCGAGGCCGGCGGCCGAGGACAGGCGGGTAATGTGCAGGCGCGCACCAGTGGCCTTGGCCAGTTCGAGGTAGGTGTACAGTCCCACCGTCTCGGCCGCGACCGGGATGCCGGTGAGGCCCAGGCGGGTGGCGACCTCGCCGTCGTGCGCGTGACCAATGCGCGACAGGAAGGGTGCAAGCGGCTGCAGCCAGACGCGGAAATCGAAGGTTGCGGCGTACTGTAGCGCCCGCATCAGCACGGCGTTGTCCACGACCGGCACATTGGCTTGCGAGAAGGCCACGCAGCCGGCTTCGACCAGTTCGGCCATCTCCGACAGGCGCTCGCCCTTGAGGCCGAGCGTGAGTGCTCCGACCGGGTAGATGTGGGCGCGGTTCAGCTTCTTGGCGCGGTAGGTCAGCATCTCGACCAGGCCGGGCTCGTCGAGTGCCGGGTCGGTGTCGGGCGGGATCGCCAGGCTGGTGACGCCACCGGCCATCGCCGCCTCCATCTCGGACTCGAGTGTGGCGCGGTATTCGAACCCGGGTTCGCGCAGGCGCGCGGCGAGGTCGATGAAGCCGGGGGCGACCACGAGGCCGTTGGCGTCGATCGTACGCTCGGCGACGAAGCCCTGCGGGGCCTGACCGAGGGCGACGATCTTGCCGCCCGAAACATAGACGTCTTGCACCGCGTCGCTGCGGTTGGCCGGGTCGATGACGCGGCCCTTGGAAATCAGGATGTTCATGCTCGTTCGTCTTCCGGTGGCGGGCGCTCAGCGGCTGCCCAGCATGCTCATGACCGCCATGCGCACGGCGATGCCGAAGGTGACCTGGGGCAGGATGACCGCCTGCGCGCCATCCGCTACCGCCGAGTCGATCTCGACGCCGCGGTTCATCGGACCGGGGTGCATCACGATGGCGTCGGGCTTGGCGAGCGCGAGCTTCTCGGCGGTCAGGCCCCAGATCTTGTAGTACTCCTGCGGCGTGGGTAGCAGCGCGCCATTCATGCGCTCGTTCTGCAGGCGCAGCATCATCACCACGTCGACGCCCTTCAGGCCCTCGCGCATGTCGTGGAACACGCGGACGCCGAGCTTCTCGACTTCGGTCGGCAGCAGGGTCTTGGGGCCGATTACGCGCACCTCGGGCACACCGAGTGTGGTCAGCGCGGCAATCTGGCTGCGCGCGACGCGCGAGTGCAGCACGTCGCCGACGATCGCCACCGTCAGGTTGCTGAAGTCCTGCTTGAAGTGGCGGATCGTATACATGTCCAGCAGGCCCTGGGTCGGGTGCGCATGCCGCCCGTCGCCGGCGTTGACCACGCTGATGTGTTCGCGCCGGGTATTGCGCAGGTGCTGGGCGATCAGCATCGGCGCGCCGCTGGCGGCATGGCGCACGACGAACATGTCGGCCTGCATCGCACACAGGTTGTCGACGGTGTCGAGCAGGCTCTCGCCCTTGGCCGCCGAGCTGGTGTTGATGTTGAGGTTCACCACGTCGGCCGACAGCCGCTTGGCGGCAATCTCGAAAGTGGTGCGGGTGCGTGTCGAGTTCTCGAAGAACAGGTTGAACACGCTCTTGCCGCGCAGCAGCGGCAGCTTCTTGACCTCGCGCTCGGCGACTTCGGTGAAGGGCGCGGCGGTGTCGAGGATGGCGGTGAGGATGTCGCGCGGCAGACCGTCTAGCGTGAGCAGGTGCTGCAGTTCGCCGTGCTGGTTGAGCTGGGGGTGGCGCATCGGGCGTGCCTCGGTGTCAGCGAGTGGGCAGGAAAGGGAGAGGGTGATGAGAAGACGGAGCAGCGCGGTCGCGCTGTGTCCGTACGGCGGTTATTCGTTCCCGGTCAGCTCGAGTGTGAACCGGCCGTTCTCGTCGCGCTGCAACTGCAGGCTCTGCTCGCGCGGCAGCGCCTGGGGCGGGGTGTGTGCGCAGTAGCGCGCAGCGATCGGCAGTTCACGGCTGCCACGGTCGGCCAGTACGGCGAGTTCGACCATCGCCGGGCGTCCGAAATCGAACAGTTCGTTGAGTGCAGCCCGAGTGGTGCGCCCCGTGTACAGCACGTCATCGACGAGGATCACATGCGCGCCATCCACGTTGAAGGGGATCTCGGTGCGCTGGGGGCTGGCATGCAGACCCTTGCTGCCGTAGTCGTCGCGGTAAAACGAGACGTCAATCGCGCCCAGTGGCTGGCTGATGCCGAGCTCGGCGTGCAGCCGCTCGGCCAGCCACAGGCCGCCGGTGTAGATGCCTACGAGCGCTGTCTTAGGCGTGACGTGGGGGCGAATCTGCTCGGCGAGCTGCCGGTAGAGGGCTTCGGCGTCAAGGTTCTTCATGGCGTCGGGTGTCCAGGAAAGTTTGCAGGATGAGCCGCGCGGAGGCTGCGTCGAGTACCGCTTTGCGTTCGCGCCAGTGCTTGCGGCCGGCGTCGGCGAGCTCGCGTTCGGCCGCCACCGAAGACAGGCGTTCGTCGGCGGTGAATACGGGTAGCCCGAAGCGGCCGTGGAGTTGGTTCGCGAAGCGGTGACAGCGCGCGGTAAGCTCGTGCGCCGTGCCGTCGAGGTGGGTGGGAATGCCGACCACGAGGGCGATCGGCCGCCATTCCTCGATCAAGGCGGCAATTGCCCGGAAGCGGGCGTCGCTGGCCTCTTCGTGCACGGTGGTGAGCGCGCTGGCCTGGCAGGTTTCCAGCTCGCCGCTGGCAATGCCGATGCGCGCGAGGCCGAAGTCGAATCCGAGAACGGTGCCGCGCGCGGGCAGGGCGGCGGCAACCGCGTCAGGCATGCCCGGCAACCTCGCTCAGGTTGGTGAAGTCGACGCCCAGCTTCTGCATCGCGGCGGCAAGCCGCTCTTCGGGTGGCAGATCGAATACGATGGCCATGTCTGCGGGTACGGTGAGCCAGGCGTTGTCGAGCAGTTCCTGCTCGAGCTGGCCCGCGGCCCAGCCGGCGTAGCCAAGGGTGACGAGCACCTGCTCCGGCTTGCCGTTCGCGCCGATGGCCTGGAGCACGTCGCGGCTGCTGGTCAGGCCGACCTCGTCGGTCACCTTGAGCGTGGAGTGCCAGTCGCCGAGTGGCCGGTGCAGCACGAAGCCGCGGTCGGTCTGCACCGGGCCACCGAAATACACCGGCTGGGCGGCAAAGCCTTCGGCTTCCAGTGGGAGTTCGATGCGCTCGAAAAGCGTGGCGAGCGTCATGTCGATCGGCCGGTTCACGATGAGACCGAGCGCGCCCTGGTCATTGTGTTCGGCGATATAGGTCAGGGTGCGCGCGAAGTGAGGATCGACCATGTTGGGCATGGCGATCAGGAAGTGGTGTGTGAAATTGGCCGTGGGCGTATCCATGGACGGCATTTTACGCCCATCGACCCCGTTCTTGGCGCTACGGGCTGGGTCATAATGCAGGCTTTATTTGTCCTGGACAGATCAATGCCTTCCGCTCTCGTCTGGTTTCGTCGCGATCTGCGCAGCTTTGACCATGCGGCCCTCCATCATGCCCTGCGCTTCGCCGATCGCGTGCATTGTGCCTTCGTGTTCGACACCGCGATCCTGGAGGCGCTGCCCTCGCGCCGGGATCGCCGTGTCGAGTTCATCCATGCCAGCTTGATCGAGCTCGATGAAGCGCTCGGGGCCATGGCGCGCGCAGCGGGAGGGGTGGGGGCTGGGGTGATCGTGCGCCACGGCCGTGCCGAGGATGTGCTGCCGCGCCTCGCCGCAGTGCTCGGCGTGGACAAGGTCGTCGCCAACCGCGACTATGAACCCGGCGCGATCGTGCGTGACAGCCGGGTGGCGCAGGCGCTCGCGGAAGCCGGCATCGGCTACGAGGATTTCAAGGACCAGGTGATCTTCGAGCGCGACGAGGTGCTGACGCAGGCAGGCAAGTCCTACAGCGTGTTCACGCCATACAAGACCGCCTGGCTCAAGGCGATTGATGATTTCCAGCTCAAGGCGTATCCAGTGGAGAAATACGCCGCGCACCTGGCGCCGAAGCCGATGGGTGAAACTCTGCCCAGCCTGGCCGATATCGGCTTCGAACCCGCCGGGCTCGCCGAGCTGAACCTGCCCACGGGCATGCGTGGCGGACGGCGGTTGTTCGAGGACTTCGCCGCGCGCATCGACCGCTACAAGCGCGCGCGCGATTTTCCTGCGGTGAAGGGCGTCAGCTATCTGTCCACGCATCTGCGCTTCGGCACGGTGTCGATCCGCCAACTCGCCGCGCACGCTCGAGCCCGAGGCGGCGAGGGTGCCGACAGCTGGCTGTCGGAGCTGATCTGGCGCGACTTCTATCACCAGATCCTGTGGCACAACCCGCGGGTGGTCGATCACGCCTTCCGTCCGGAGTATGAGGCGGTCAAATGGGATGATGCCCCCGAGCGCTTCGCCGCATGGTGCGAGGCGCGCACGGGCTACCCGATCGTGGACGCGGCGATGCGCCAGTTGAACCAGACCGGCTGGATGCATAACCGGCTGCGCATGATCGTGGCCTCCTTTCTCACAAAAGACCTCGGCATCGACTGGCGCCTCGGTGAGCGCTACTTCGCCGCCCGGCTCAACGATTACGATCTCGCTGCCAACAACGGTGGCTGGCAGTGGGCGGCCTCCACCGGGTGCGATGCGCAGCCCTGGTTCCGCATCTTCAATCCCGTCACCCAGTCGGAAAAGTTCGACCCCGAGGGCCGCTTCATCCGCCGCTACCTGCCCGAACTTGCACGTGTGCCCGACAAGTTCATCCACGCGCCATGGACCCTGGGTGGCATCGACCAGACGGCGTGCCGTACCAAGATCGGTGTCGACTACCCGGAACCGATCGTGGACCACGCTGCCGCACGCGAGCACACCCTGCAACGCTTCGGGGTGGTAAAGAACGACGGGCAAGCTGGATAGGCTCTCCGTCGGCCGCCTCCACGCAGTTTCCCTGCACAAGGCGGCGCGTGTAGGCGGTGGCTTCGATTCCGGTCCCGCTGATGGATCGCAGCTGCACCAACCATCGCTCAAGGGCTGCGCCCTCCACCCCGATGCGGGACAATGCCCCTCGCGCAACCTCCGACGCTCTCGCCATGACCGCCCCCGCCTTCGATTTCGACCGCATCATCGACCGCCGCAGCCTGCCAAGCGAAAAGTGGGGCCGCTACGCGGGGCGGGACGTCCTGCCCCTGTGGGTCGCCGACATGGACTTTGCGGCGCCGCCCGCCGTGGTCGAGGCGCTCCATCGCCGGATCGATCATGGCGTGTTCGGCTACACCGACGCCTGGCCGTCCCTGGTCGAGGCGGTCGTCGAGGGGCTGCAGCGTGACCATGGCTGGACCATAGATCCCGACTGGCTGGTCTGGCTTCCGGGTGTGGTGACGGGCTTCAACCTGGCCTGTGCGATCGCCGGCAAACCGGGCGACGGGGTGCTCACCGCGGCGCCGGTGTACCCGCCCTTCCTGTCCGCACCGGAGAACACGGACCGGGTGCTGCAGCGCTGCGAACTGGTGCTTCAGGAGGGGCGCTGGGGTTGGGACTGGGCGGCGCTGGAGGCGAGTGTTGATGCGCGTAGCCAGATGTTGCTGCTGTGCTCGCCGCATAACCCGGTGGGGCGCGTTTTCGACGAAGCGGAACTGCGCCGACTGGCGGATTTCGCGCGCCAGCACGACCTCCTGATCTGCTCCGATGAGATCCACTGCGGCCTGGTGCTCGACGAAGACTGCCGGCATCGCCCGATCGCTGCGCTGGATGCCGATGCGGCGCAGCGCACGATCACGCTGATGGCGCCGTCCAAGACCTGGAACGTCCCAGCGCTGTACTGCGCCTTCGCCGTCATTCCGGACGCTGGGCTGCGCCGGCGCTACCGTCACGCGATGCGCGGCATCGTGCCGCATGTGAACGTGCTCGGCATGGTCGCGGCCGAGGCCGCCTACCGCGATGGTGACCCCTGGCGGCAGGCGCTGCTCGCCTATCTGCGTGGCAACCGCGACCGGGTCATGGAGGCGGTCGCGGCCATGCCGGGCATCTCGCTAGCACGACCGGAGGCGACTTATCTGGCGTGGCTCGATTGTCGTGAGCTCATCGCGGAATACAACATCGGGGATGTCGCAGCGTTCTTTGAGGCAGCCGGTGTCGGCTTGTCCGACGGGCGCTACTTCGGTGCGCCCGGGTGGCTGCGGCTCAATTTTGGCTGCCCGCGTGCGACACTGGACGAGGCCCTCGCCCGCATGGCCGCGGCCACCGGCGCCTGAGCGCCTGCGGCCTCGTCCGTGTTACTTGCGGGCCCTTATCCGCCGGGCCTGAAGTTCACCCCTGCGTGCGCTCATCGGCGAGCGCCGCGGCGCGTTCGGCCGCACGCCTGCG
>NZ_JBLWFG010000016.1:0-16110 GCF_048321015.1 Thauera sp. WH-2
TGGCTTCGCGGTGTTCTACGCCATCTGCGTGGTCATCAACTGGTGGTTCTACCTGCGCAAGGACGCGTATATCAAGAACCCCTGATTCATTCTTCGATTCACGATTTCCGTTTTTCACTTACGGGTTTTACCGATCGCGCTTGACGAACGAAGCGACGACTTGAGAGGAGCAAACCATGAGTCATTTTCTCGATCGCCTGAGGTTTTTCGACAAGGTCAAGGACACCTTCTCGAATGGGCATGGCATCGTCACCAATGAAGACCGCAACTGGGAGGATGCCTACCGCAACCGCTGGCGCCACGACAAGGTGGTGCGCTCCACCCATGGTGTGAACTGCACCGGCGGCTGTTCGTGGAAGATCTTCGTCAAGAACGGCCTGGTTTCGTTCGAGATGCAGCAGACCGACTATCCGCGCACCCGCGAGGATCTGCCTAACCACGAGCCGCGCGGCTGCCAGCGTGGCGCCTCGTTCTCGTGGTACCTGTACTCGCCGCACCGCATCAAGTACCCGATGATCCGCGGTCGCCTGCTCGAGTTGTACCGTGCAGAGCGCAAGGCGGGTCGTGACCCGGTCGAGGCCTGGGAGGCGATCCAGAAGGATCCCGCCAAGCGCGACCGCTACGTCCACGTGCGTGGCCTGGGCGGCTTCGTGCGCACCAACTGGGACGAGGTCACCGAGATCGTGGCGGCAGCCAACGTCTACACCATCAAGAAGTGGGGTCCGGACCGCATCTATGGTTTCTCGCCGATTCCCGCGATGTCGATGATCTCGTACGCCGCCGGCGCGCGTTACCTGTCGCTGATCGGCGCCGCTTGCGGCTCGTTCTACGACTGGTACTGTGACCTGCCTGCAGCCTCGCCGCAGACCTGGGGCGAGCAGACCGATGTGCCCGAGGCCGCCGACTGGTACAACTCGACCTACCTGATCATCACCGGCGCCAACCTGCCGATGACCCGTACCCCTGACGCGCACTTCGCCACCGAAGTGCGCTACAAGGGCGCCAAGATCGTCTCGATGGCGCCGGACTACGCGGAATACGTCAAGTTTGCCGACCTGTGGATGCCGGTCAAGCAGGGCACCGACGCCGCAGCCTTCCTCGCCATGGGGCATGTCGCACTGAAGGAGTTCCTGGTCGAGAAGCAGGACCCGTACTTCACCGAGTACGCGCGCAAGTACACCGACCTGCCGATGCAGGTGGTGCTGCGCAAGCACGGCGAAGGCTATGTTTCGGACCGCAACCTGCGTGCCTCCGACTTCGACAACAACCTCGGCGAGTCGAACAACCCCGAGTGGAAGACCATCGTCTTCGACAAGAAGGGCGGCCGCTTCATTGCGCCGAACGGTTCGATCGGCTTCCGCTGGGGTGAAGAAGGCAAGTGGAACCTGCTGGAGAAGGCCGGTGCAGACCAGGCCGAGACCGAGGCCGAGCTCACCTGCATCGACAGCCGTGACGATGTCGTTTCCGTGGGCTTCCCGCACTTCGTGCCGGGCGAGAACGAGCTGCTGTACCGCAACGTACCCGTGCGTCGCCTGACGCTTGCAAGCGGCGAGGAAGTTTTCGTCACCTCCGTGTTCGATATGCAGGTCGCGCAGTACGGCATCGATCGCGGTCTGGGCGGTGGCAACGTGGCCTCGTCCTACGACGACGCCTCGGTGGCGTACACCCCGGCCTGGGCTGCCAAGCAGACCGGCGTCAAGGCGGCCGATCTGGAGCGTACCGGTCGCGAGTTCGCCGACAACGCCTCCAAGACCAAGGGCCGCTCCATGGTCATCATGGGGGCCGCGATCAACCACTGGTACCACAACGACCTCGCCTACCGCTCGATCATGAACCTGCTGCACATGTGTGGCTGCGTGGGTCAGACCGGTGGTGGCTGGGCGCACTACGTGGGTCAGGAGAAGCTGCGTCCGCAGGCCGGCTGGGCGCCGATCGCGTTCGCGCTCGACTGGCAGCGTCCGCCGCGCCACATGAACTCGACCTCGTACTGGTACTTCCACACCGACCAGTGGCGCTACGAGACGATCGACGCCGACGCCTTGCTGTCGCCCGCCGGTCCTTGCCGCAACAAGGGCCTGGCGCTCGCCGACTACAACGTCAAAGCGGTGCGCATGGGCTGGCTGCCGTCGGCACCGCACTTCAACCGCAACCCGATCGAGCTCGCCGCCGAAGCCGCCAAGGCGGGTGCCAGCGACGAGGCGAGCGTGTCGAAGTACGTGGTCGACCAGCTCAAGTCGGGTGCGCTCGACGTGTCCTTCGCCGATCCGGACGCCGAGGAGAACTGGCCGCGCAACCTGATCGTGTGGCGCGCCAACCTGATCGGTTCCTCGGCCAAGGGCCACGAGTACTTCCTCAAGCACCTGCTGGGCGCGCAGAACGGCGTGATGCAGGAAGGCGGCGCGGGTAACAACTGCAAGGAAGTGAAGTGGCACGAGCACGGCCCGACCGGCAAGCTCGACCTGATGGTGGACATCAACTTCCGTCTCAACTCGACCGGCGCCTACTCGGACATCATCCTGCCGACCGCGACCTGGTACGAGAAGAACGACCTCAATACCACCGACATGCACCCGTTCATCCACCCGCTGGGTGAGGCGGTGACCCCGGGCTGGGAGTCGAAGTCCGACTGGCAGATCTTCCGCACGCTGGCCAAGACCTTCAGCGCCCTGGGCGCCAAGCACCTCGGTACGCTGAAGGACGTCGTGGCGCTGCCGATGCAGCACGACTCGCCGATGGAACTGGCAACCCCGATGGGTGTGGGCAAGGACTGGAAGTACGGCGAGTGCGAGCCCATCCCGGGCAAGACCATGCCGATGCTCAAGCTTGTCGAGCGTGACTACGCGCAGATCTACAACAAGTACATCGCGCTCGGCCCGCTGATGGTCAAGCTGGGTAACAACGTCAAAGGCCTCGACTGGGATACCACCCAGGAATACGAAGAGCTCAAGAAGTGCAACTACCCGGTGCAGGTCGAGGGTGTCTCGAAGGGCATGCCTTCGCTCGAGGAAGACATCTACGTCTGTGACTCGGTCATGCGCATGGCGCCCGAGACCAACGGCGAAGTGGCGCACAAGTCGTGGAGCGCGCTGTCGAAGAAGACCGGCATCGACCACCACCACCTGTACGCCGGCCGTCACGAGGACAAGATCACCTTCCGCGACATCGTCGCCCAGCCGCGCAAGATCATCACTGCGCCGACCTGGTCGGGCATCGAGTCGGAGACCGTGTCCTACACCGCGGGCTACACCAACATCCACGAGCACATCCCGTTCCGCACCCTGACCGGCCGTGCGCATTTCTACCAGGATCACGAGTGGTTCCTCGACTTCGGCGAAGGCTTCTGCGCCTACAAGCCGCCGGTCGACCTGAAGGCGCACGAGAACGTGCCCGACAGCGTGCGTCGCAAGCCGCACCTGACGCTGTCGTGGATCACCCCGCACTCCAAGTGGGGCATCCACTCCAGCTACCAGGACAACCTGCGCATGCTGAACCTGTTCCGTGGCGGCCCGTACGTCTGGCTGTCGGAGGAAGAGGCTGCCAGCATCGGCATCAAGGACAACGACTGGGTCGAGGCGATCAACGCCAACGGCGCGACCGTTGCCCGTGCGGTGGTCTCGCAGCGCATCCCGCGCGGCATGGCGATCATGTACCACGCGCAGGAAAAGAACGTGAACGTGCCCGGCTCGAACACCACCGGTAAGCGTGGCGGCATCCTGAACTCGGTCACCCGCGTCATCGTCAAGCCCACCAACATGGTCGGCGGCTATGCGCAACTGGCCTACAGCTTCAACTACTACGGCACCGTCGGTTGCCAGCGTGACGAGGTTGTGGTGATCCACAAGATCGAGGACCAGGACATCGACTGGCTGGAGCGCCCGCTCACGCCCGAACGCGAAGCCCAGCGCAACCCCGTGGGCATCGGCAAGAAGTAAGCGCCGACTCGAGACCAGAGATTCAGGAGATACACATGAAAATCCGCGCGCAATTCGCGATGGTGTTCAACCTCGACAAGTGCATCGGTTGCCATACCTGCTCGGTGACCTGCAAGAACGTGTGGACCAACCGCAAGGGCGTCGAGTACGCATGGTTCAACAACGTCGAGTCCAAGCCCGGAATCGGTTACCCGAAGGAATGGGAGAACCAGGAGAAGTGGAAGGGCGGCTGGACCAAGCTCAATGGCAAGCTCGAGCTCAAGGCCGGCGGTCGCCTGAAGAAGATCGTGCAGATCTTCTCCAACCCGAACCTGCCCGAGATCGACGACTACTACGAGCCCTTCACCTACGACTACGCCCGTCTGCAGAACGCGCCGCTGTCCGAGGCCGCGCCGACTGCGCGTCCGGTTTCGCAGATCACCGGCGAGAAGATGGACAAGATCACCTGGGGCCCGAACTGGGAAGACGACCTCGCCGGCGAGTTCGCCTCTCGTGCTCGTGACAAGAACTTCTCCAACATGGAGAAGGAAATGTACAAGCAGTTCGAGAACACCTTCCACATGTACCTGCCGCGTATCTGCAACCACTGCATCAACCCGGCATGTGTGGCGTCCTGCCCGTCCGGCGCGCTGTACAAGCGCGAGGAAGACGGCATCGTGCTTGCCGACCAGGACCGCTGCCGCGGCTGGCGGATGTGCATCTCGGGCTGCCCGTACAAGAAGGTGTTCTTCAACTGGGAGTCGTCCAAGGCCGAGAAGTGCGTCGGCTGCTACCCGCGCGTCGAGAACGGCCTGCCGACCGTCTGTTCCGAGTCCTGCGTGGGCCGCATCCGCTACAACGGCATCATCCTGTACGACGCCGACAAGATCCTGGACGCCGCCAGCACCGACAACGAGCAGGACCTGTACAAGGCCCACCTCGACATGTTCGTCGATCCGTTCGATCCGGCCGTGATCGCCCAGGCCAAGAAGGACGGCATCACCGACGACTGGATCCTTGCCGCGCAGAAGTCGCCGATCTACAAGATGGCGGTGCAGTGGAAGATCGCCTTCCCGCTGCACCCCGAGTACCGCACGTTGCCGATGATCTGGTACGTGCCGCCGCTCTCGCCGGTGCAGTCGCAGATCGACCAGAAGGCGCTGCCGACCGAGGCCGACGGCGTGATCCCGAAGGCTTCTGCCATGCGCCTGCCGGTCAAGTACCTCGCCAACCTGATGACCGCAGGCAAGGAGCAGCCGATCATCGACGCGCTCAACCGCATGATTGCGATGCGCTCGTATCAGCGTTCGGTGCACGTCGAGGGCACGCCGGATACGCGTGGTCTCGAGGCCGTCGGCATGACCGAGGACATGGCCAAGGAGATGTATCGCTACCTGGCGATCGCGAACTACGAAGACCGCTTCGTGATTCCGACCTCAAAGGAAGAGATGCGCCTCGAGGACTACCACGGCTTCCAGGGCCAGGCCGGCTTCAGCTTCGGCAGCGCCTCGTCGGTCGGTATTTCGCCGAACTCGCTGTTCCCCGAACGCCGCAGGGAGTCGATGGAGCCGCGCACGCCGGCACCGCACGCCGACGAGATGCACGACGTCACCGGCGAGCGTTACTGAGGAGACAGGAATCATGCAGACCTACAAGCTGCTTGCCGTGCTGCTCGACTATCCGGGCGGTGAGATCGTCGGCGACTTGCGCGCCGCGGTCTCCGGGCAGGGCGGTGCGCTGGGTCTGGTCCGCTCGGTGGACACCGATGAGGTGTTCACCGGGTCCGAACATGCCAGCATCGCCGGTTTCATTGACTGGATGCTGGCGCAGGACCAGACCGAGCTCGAGGGGCGTTACGTCAAGACCTTCGACCTCACCCCGGAGCACAGCCTTCACCTGACGCACCACGTTTTCGGTGACGACAAGAACCGTGGCCCCGCGCTGATCGACCTGTCGGAGTTCTACAAGTCCTATGGACTGCAGCACGACGAACACGAGATCCCGGACTACCTGCCGATGATGCTGGAGTTCGTGTCGCAACTCGAGGAGATCGAGGCGCGCGTGTTCCTGACTGACGCGGTGAAGGTATTCAACGTGCTCGCGACCAACCTGGAAAAGGCGGAGAGCCCCTATGCAGTGCTCGTCCGCGTGATCGAAAACCACAGCTCGCTGGCCCGCCAGGCCGCCTGAGGAGAAGAAGATGTCTCTGTGCAATCTGCTATTCGGGGTCTACCCGTACATCGCGCTGACCGTGTTCGTGATCGGTAGCTGGATCCGCTACGATAACGAGCAGTACACCTGGAAAACCGACTCGTCGCAGTTGCTCTCCAAGCAGGGGATGATGCTCGCGAGCAATCTGTTCCACGTCGGCATCATCATGCTGTTCCTGGGCCACTTCGCTGGCCTGGTACTGCCGCATGGATTGTGGCTGGCGCTCGGGATCTCCGACCTTGCGCACCAGTGGATTGCGCTCACCGCGGGTGCGATCTTCGGCATCACCTGCCTGATCGGCGGCGCCATGCTGTGGTATCGCCGCATGTACAATCCGCGCGTTCGCATCAACAGCCGTCGTGCCGACGTGTTCATCATCACCTGGTTGATGATCACGCTGATCCTGGGCCTGCTGACCGTGCCGTTCTCGATCGGCCACGCCAACAAGGGTGACCCTGCAGTGATGCTGGCCCTGGCCGAGTGGGTGAAGAGCATCCTTCTGCTGAACCCGCAGCCGCAGCTGATGGAGCAGGTCGACCCGATCTTCCGTCTCCACATCTTCTTCGGCCTGACGGTGTTCCTGGTGTTCCCCTTCACCCGCCTGGTGCACATCCTGACCGCGCCGTTCAACTACCTGACGCGCGCCTACCAGATCGTTCGCACCAAGCGCGCCTGAGGCTGGCGACAGGAGGCAAGGCACACGGCCGCAAGGCCGGATGCCTTGCCTTTTTCGCTTCTTGCCCCTAGCGTGCGCCCATGCACGAGAAGAGTCTCCTTCAAACCATGCTCGGCCGTAACGCGGGGCTTTCGACCAAGATCACCGCCATCCTGCTCGCGTTCTTCCTGGCAGCGCTGGCGGCGATCACCCTGACCCTGTTCATCTCCTGGCACCTCGAGGGGGCGGCGGCGGCGATCAACGATGCCGGCAGCCTGCGCATGCGGGTGTACCGGTTCGCCCACTTCGTCGCCCGGGCAGGAAGCGGGGCCACGCCCGACGCACAGTTTGCGGCCGATCTGCACGCACGCATCGACGAGTTCGAGCGCGTCCTGAATGGACTGCGCACCGGCGACCCGACGCGTCCGCTGTTCGTGCCGAAGCGAGACGATATCCCTGCCGCCCTGGAGGACATGACCTCCCAGTGGCATGACCAGGTTCGCCCCTTGCTCGCGCGCATCGGCGCCGCACCGACGCCTGGCGCACGGAGCGCGCTGGCTGCCGAGTTCGATGAGTTGGCGCCGCAGTTCGTCTCCATCATCAATGAGCTGGTGTTGCGCATGGAGCACAACTACGCGCGCAACACCAACATCCTGCGCTCTTCGCAGGTCGCGCTGATCGCGCTCGCGGTGATCGGCACCATTCTGCTGCTTCGCTTCTTCTTCGTCACTGTGATCCGCCCGCTGCATGATCTCCACGAGGGCGTTCAGAGCATGAGCGAGGAGGACTTCGATGCGCGTGTTCCCGTGCTCTCGAATGACGAGTTCGGTGAGCTTTCTGATGGCTTCAACCGCATGGCGGCGCATTTGCAGCATGTATACGACACGCTCGAGGAGCGCGTCGCTTCCAAGACGCGGAGCCTCGAGCAGAAAAACCGCGAGCTGGAGATCCTCTACGACGTGGTTGCGTTCCTGCGTGAACCGGCCGATGTCGATACCCTGTGCAAGGGTTTTCTCGAGCGCGTGCAGAAGGCGATGGGCGCGGTGGCGAGTTCGGCGCGGCTGCTCGATCTTGATTCGCGCAACCTGTGCATGATCGTACATGACGGCCTGGGCGAAGAATTCCTCGATCGCGAGGAGGTGCTCGCCTGTGGCGAATGTGTTTGTGGCGAGGCTGCACAAAGCGGCGGACGCTCGCTGACCCTCGACGTGCTGGCGGCCAATCTGGATGTCACCCGGGACGCCTGTGCGCGTGCCGGCTTCCGCACCGTCTCGGCAACCTCGATCACGGCCAACAAGCGCTCGCTGGGCGTCTTCAACCTTTTCTACGGCCATTCGCAACCGATCAGTGATACGGATCGCCAGCTTCTCGAGACACTTGGGCAGCAACTCGGCACGGCCATCGAGAACCAGCGCCTGCATGCGCGTGAGCGCGAGCTGGCGGTGTCCGAAGAGCGCAACCTGCTGGCGCGCGAGCTGCACGATTCGATCGCCCAGGGCTTGGCATTCCTCAACTTGCAGGTGCAGATGCTGGAACGCGCCCTCGCGGAACATCGCGAGAAGGACGTTGCCGCGACGGTGGAAATGCTCCGTCGCGGTATCCAGGAGAGCTATGAGGATGTGCGCGAACTGCTCGTGCACTTCCGCACCCGGGTGGAGATGCAGGACCTCGATGCGGCGATTGCATCCGCACTGCGCCGCCTGGCCGAGCAGACCGGGGTGGCGACAGACCTGGATGTCCAGGGCGATGGTGCGCCGCTTGACCCGGAAGCCGAGACGCAGGTGCTCTACATCGTCCAGGAGGCGCTCTCCAACGTGCGCAAGCATGCGGGCGCAAAAGCGGTTTCGGTAGGCCTGCGGCGCGGGCGCGACGGGCTGGCGGTGACCGTCCGTGATGACGGGGTCGGCTTCGTCGAGGATGACGAGAGTCTCGACACCGAGGCGCACATCGGCCTGCACATCATGCGTGAACGCGCACTGCGCATCGGCGGACAGTTTGCGGTTCGCTCCTCGCCCGGGCGCGGCACCGAGATACGCCTTCAACTGCCCAGATCGAACAAGGTGGAAGCCTGATGACCGAATCCGTGATACGCGTCCTGCTCGTGGATGACCACACGCTCTTTCGCAGTGGTATCCGCTCGCTGCTGCAGAGCTACCCCTGCTTCGACGTCGTCGGCGAGGCTGGCGACGGGCGAGAGGGTATCCGCCTCGCCGGACAGCTGAAACCCGATGTCGTGCTGCTCGACAACAACATGCCCGGACTCTCCGGTCGCGAGGCGGCGCGCCTGCTGCTAGAGGAGGTGCCAGACACGCGGGTGCTGATGCTGACAGTGTCCGAAGACTCGGACGACCTGATCGAGACCTTGCGTGCCGGTGCCTGCGGCTACCTGCTGAAGAACATCCAGGCTGAGACCCTGGTTTCTGCGATCAAGACCGCGGCCCAGGGCGAATCGGTCGTGTCGCCACAGATGATGGGCAAGCTGCTCAATGGCGTGCGCGCTGAAGCCGGCCGCTCGGTGCCCGAGCCCGCCCGCAGCACCCCGCTGCGGACGACGGGTGAACCGCGCAGCGCGCCCGAGGGGGGGGAACTGGACCGGCTTTCTCCGCGCGAGCGGGAAATCCTGCAGCTCATCGCGCGCGGGCAGAGCAACAAGGAGATCGCACGCGCGCTGGACCTGGCCGAGAGCACGGTAAAGATCCACGTGCAGAACATGCTGCGCAAGCTCAACCTGAGCAGCCGCGTTCAGGCCGCCGTGTATGCGGTGGAGAACGGGCTGGAGTCTGCGCCCGACGCTTGAGCCGTGCCGGGCCGGCGCGTGCGCGGGCCCTCGATCAAAGAAGATGCCTGGCGCCGGCGCAGCGCAGTGGTCCGCAATGAAGGCATCGGCCCGGTGCAGCCTTCAGTTCAGTGCAGCCTTCCGAACACGCCGCCCAGCAGTTCCTGCAGGGAGCGGAGCTCGTCGCGGTGACGTGCAGCGATGCGGGCCACCAGCGCTTCCCCGGCGGCGGTCAGGTGTACCTCGACTGCGCGGCGGTCGTCGCGTCCGGGGCGTCGCTCCACCAGGCCGAGCTTTTCGCAGCGCGAAACAAGGGAGACGGCCCCGTGCTGGTGCGCTTGAAGGCGCTCCGCGAGTTCGCCCACGTTTGCCCACTCTCGTCCGGGGAAGCCCTTGATCTGCAGCAGCAACAGGTATTGTAGGTTGGTGATGCCGTGGCGTCGCGTGAGCACTTCGGAAAAGCGGAGGAAGCGTCTCAACTGATAGCGGAAATCGGCCAGGGCCTCGAATTCGGACTTGTCTAGTGGCGTGCTCATGATGCCGCGATTCTATCGCCAACCGAGCATGGTTCGGTATCCGCCGCAGTGGATTCTGTGCACGAGATCGCCCTTGCAATCTGCCGGATCACGATTAATATCAAAGTGTGATGCATTGGCGGGCGTGGCGGGCAATCCTGTCCACCAGAGACCTGCCTTCATCCGGCAGAGGAGGAAAGATCATGGAAGTGATGCAGTTTCCCCGCATGGTGATCTCCAGTCGGGAGGGCTGGGACCTGGTGGCGCGCCTGCGCCCGTCGATGGATGTGATGTTCCTTCGCGTCGTGTTGCCGTTGTCCCTGCTGCCGCCGCTGATGATTCTGGTCGCCTCGGGCGGTATGGCGGCCGAGATGTTCCCCGGCGTGACGTTTGGCAATGGCCTGATTGCCGCGGTGATCTTCTTCGTGGCGGAGCACTTCAGCGTTCCGATCATGGCGAATTCGATCCGCCTGGCGTCCATGGCCAAGGAGGGCAGCAATAACCTGCACGACGCGTATGCGGTTGCCGCCATCGCGCCGATTCCGCTGTGGCTGTCGTCACTCGCCGTGCTGTTCGGGAGCGTCTGGTTCATGGGCATCATCGGCCTGCTCTCGCTGGGCGCGTCGGCGATGCTGGTGCGCCATGGCGTCGATCGCCTTCTGGGCGTTCACGAGCCGGTCTACGCGAGTGAGGTGGCGGTGCAGGTGATGAGCTTCGGGGCGCTCGTCTGGCTCGCACTCCTCGGCGTGGCAGCTGGAGCGCTGATTCTGCTCTGAGGGGTTCTCAGGATGGGGGCGCTCAGGCTTTCACGCGCATCAGGCGCTGCTTCTCGCGCTCCCAGTCCCTTTTCTTCTCATCCTCACGCTTGTCGTGCAGCTTCTTGCCCTTGGCGAGCCCGATCTCGATCTTGATGAGGCCTTTCTTGTAGTGCATGTCGATCGGCACCAACGTGTAGCCTGCGCGCTCGACCTTGCCGATCAGGCGCGCGATTTCCTTCTTGTGCAGCAACAGCTTGCGCGTGCGCGTGGGGTCGTGGTGCACGTGACTCGAGGCGGTGGTGAGCGGTGCGATGTGCATGCCGAAAAGAAAGATTTCCTCGCCGCGGATGACCACGTAGGATTCCTTGATGTTGGCGCGCCCGGCGCGGATGGCCTTCACCTCCCAGCCCTCGAGGACCATGCCGGCCTCGTGCTTTTCCTCGATGAAGTATTCGTGAAAGGCCTTGCGATTTTCGATGATGCTCATGGTGGTGCTGTCCCGGAGGGCGGCGCAGCGCGGAAAACCGAGTTGCGCATGCGGTAGAATTGCGCATTTTAACAGTTCGGTCGCGTGCCCGTTCCGGTCACGGTGCCGATTCACCGCTCGCCCATGGCCGAAGTCAACAAGCTCGTACTGATCGAATTCACCCCGGCGCAGATGTTCGAACTCGTGGACCGGTGCGAGGACTACCAGCACTTCCTTCCCTGGTGCGGCGGCGCAGTGGTCCATGCGCGTACCGACACGGTTACGGCGGCAACGCTCTACATCAACTATCACGGCATCAAGGCGCATTTCAGCACCGAGAACGAAAAACGATATCCGGTCGAGATGAAGCTGCGCCTGACCGATGGTCCCTTCACCCATCTCGACGGCCACTGGCAGTTCACTGCGCTTGGCGACACTGCGTGCAAGGTGGAATTCCAGCTGCGTTACCAGTTTGCGAGCAAGCTGCTGGAAAAGGTGCTGGGGCCTGTGTTCAATCACATCGCCAATACCTTCGTCGATTCCTTCGTCAAGCGTGCGGGCGAGATCTACAAACCGGCTGGCTCGGCAGGAGTTCGATGATGGGCGAGATGATCCATGTGGAAGTGGTGTATGCCTTGCCCGAACGGGCAGAGCTCGTGCCGCTGAGCCTGGCGGAGGGTGCGACCGCTGGGGATGCGGTGCAGGCGTCGGGTCTGCTCGAGAAGTACCCGGAAATCGATCTCGCCCGTAACAACAAGCTGGGGATTTTCGCCAAGCTGGTGAAGCCCGATACCGCGCTGCGCGACCGTGACCGTGTGGAGATCTACCGGCCGCTCATCGCCGACCCGAAGGCCGTGCGCAAGAAGCGCGCCGACGAAGGCAAGGTGATGAAGAAAGGGGGCGGGTCCGCCGACGAGGAGGCTTGAGCCGCCCAGCGCGCGAGTGGGGGCGCGCACTCTTTGGCTCGCTCGTTCTGGCTCAAGGCCTGGCGTTCTGGTTCAAGGCCTGGGTTAGTTACAGTGTTCGGAGATCTGCTGCTGCAGGCGCTGCGCTTCTGCGTTGCGCGCAGCATCGTCCAGGTATTCGCGCTCGCCCGCTGCATTGAAGCGGCTGACACGCTGCCCCGACTGCAGGGCCGTGAGCTGGTTGCGTGCCTGTTCGCAGAAGCGGGCGCGCTCGGCATCGCGCGCTGCAGCTTCTTCCGCTTTCGCCGCTGCCTCTGCCTCGGCCGCGCGCCGTTCGCGGAAGGCCTGCTCGCGTTCAGCGAGCGTCGGCGGCCCCTTCGGCGCCCCGGCTGTTTCGCTCGCGCCATCGGCGGCGGGGCTATCTGCCGCTGTCGCGGCAGCAGGACGCGGAGCGCGTGTCCCCTGTACGACACTGACTTCGCCGGTGAGCGGCGGGGTGTCGGAATAGTGCACGCGCCCGTCCTTGTCCTTCCAACTGTAGATCTGCGCAGCGGCAGGCAGGGAGAGGAGCAGGGCGACGAGCAACAGGGGGCGACGAATCATCGAGAAAATCTCCGGAGGGCGCTGCTTACACCACGCTCTGACGCTCTGTATAATACGGATTTGGTCGAAAGGAAAAAAGCCATGCGAGTGATTCAGAAGGCGCTGACCTTCGATGACGTCCTTCTCGTTCCAGCCCACTCCACGGTTCTTCCGCGCGATGTGAGCCTGCAAAGCCAGGTCACTCGCCGCATCCGTCTCAATATCCCGCTCGTTTCGGCCGCGATGGACACGGTGACCGAAAGCCGCCTCGCGATCGCGCTGGCGCAGGAAGGTGGCATCGGCGTCGTGCACAAGAACCTCAGCCCGGCGGAGCAGGCTGCCGAGGTGCACAAGGTCAAGCGCCACGAATCGGGCATCCTCAAGGACCCGATCACCATCCCGCCGACGATGACGGTGCGCGAAGTGATCGCGCTCCAGCGTCAGCACCGCTTCTCTGGCGTGCCGGTGGTGCAGGGCCGCAAGGTCGTGGGGATCGTGACCAACCGCGACACCCGCTTCGAGACCAAGCTCGATGCGCTGGTCTCGGAGATCATGACGCCGCAGGAGCGGCTGGTTACCGTGCGTGAAGGCGCCAGCCTCGATGAGGCGCGTGAGCTGCTGCGCGTGCATCGCCTCGAGCGCGTGCTGGTGCTCAACGATGCCGGCGAGCTGTGCGGGCTGATCACCGTGAAGGACATGATGAAGTCCACCGAGCACCCCAGCGCCGCCAAGGATGAGCAGGGGCGGCTGCGCGTGGCGGCGGCGATCGGCGTGGGGGCTGGCACCGAGGAGCGTGCCGAGCTGCTCGCGGAGGCCGGCGTGGACATGATCGTGGTCGATACTGCCCATGGTCACTCCCAAGGCGTGCTCGACCGCGTGAACTGGGTCAAGAAACGCTTCCCTCAGATCGAGGTGGTGGGGGGCAATATCGCCACCGCCGATGCCGCGCGCGCGCTGGTCGATGCCGGCGCCGATGGTGTCAAGGTGGGTATCGGCCCGGGGTCGATCTGCACCACGCGCATCGTTGCGGGTGTGGGCGTGCCGCAGATCACGGCCATCGACAACGTTGCCAACGCGCTTGCCGGATCCGGCGTGCCGATGATCGCCGACGGCGGCATCCGCTTTTCCGGCGATATCGCAAAGGCGATCGCTGCGGGCGCCAACGTGGTGATGCTCGGTGGCCTGTTCGCCGGCACCGAGGAAGCGCCGGGCGAAACCGTCCTGTACCAGGGGCGCACCTACAAGGCATATCGCGGCATGGGCTCGCTGGGCGCGATGGAGAAGGGTGCCGCCGACCGTTATTTCCAGGACGAGAACACCGGCAACATCGACAAGCTCGTCCCCGAGGGCATCGAGGGCCGTGTGCCCTACAAGGGGCCGGTCGGAGTCGTGATTCACCAGCTCGTCGGCGGCCTGAGGGCTTCCATGGGGTATCTCGGCTGCCCGGACATTCCGGCAGTCCATGAGCGAGCGCAATTCGTGCAGATCAGCTCGGCAGGCATGCGTGAGTCGCATGTCCATGACGTGCAGATCACCAAGGAAGCGCCCAACTACCAGATCAGCTGATCGGGCTGGTTCGTATTTCCGGGCGGCTGCGAAGCCGCCTTTCCTTTTTCAAGACGCTAGAGACGTTCGCGCCCATGGCTCACCAGAAGATCCTCATTCTCGATTTCGGCTCCCAGGTTTCGCAGCTCATCGCACGTCGCGTGCGCGAGCAGCAGGTGTATTGCGAGCTGCATCCCTTCGACGTGTCCGACGAATTCGTGCGCAGTTTCGGTGCTCAGGGCGTGATCCTGTCGGGCGGTCCGAACTCGGTGTACGAAGCGGAGGAGTGGCGTGCGCCGCAGGCGGTGTTCGAGCTGGGTGTGCCGGTGCTGGGCATCTGTTACGGCATGCAGACCATGGCCAGCCAACTCGGCGGCAAGGTCGAGAGCTCGGCCAAGCGCGAGTTCGGCTATGCCGAGATGCGTGCGCATGGGCACTCGAAGCTGTTCGAAGGCATCCAGGATCGGACCAACGCCGAGGGTCATGGCCTGCTCGACGTGTGGATGAGCCATGGCGACAAGGTCACCGGGTTGCCGCCGGGCTTCAAGATCATCGGCAGCAACGAGGCGACGCCGATCGCGGCCATGGCCGACGAGGTGCGTGGGTTCTACGGCGTGCAGTTTCACCCCGAGGTCACACACACGATCAAAGGTAAGGAGATGATCGGGCGCTTCGTGCATGACATCTGCGGTTGCGGCCACGACTGGAACATGCCCGACTACATTGCCGAGGCGGTGCAGAGGATTCGCGAGCAGGTCGGTGACGAGGAGGTCATCCTTGGTCTGTCGGGCGGCGTCGACTCCTCAGTGGCAGCGGCGCTGATCCATCGCGCAATCGGGGACCAGCTCACCTGCGTGTTCGTCGACCACGGCCTGCTGCGTCTCAACGAAGGCAAGCTGGTGATGGAGATGTTTGCCGGCCGACTGCACGCCAAGGTCGTGCATGTGGATGCCACCGAACAGTTCATGGGCCACCTCAAGGGGGTCACCGACCCCGAGCAGAAGCGCAAGATCATCGGCCGCGAATTCGTCGAGGTTTTCCAGGCCGAGGCAAAGAAGCTTCCGAACGCCAAGTGGCTGGCGCAGGGCACCATTTACCCCGACGTGATCGAGTCGGGTGGCGCAAAGAGCAAGAAGGCGCACACCATCAAGAGTCACCACAATGTCGGTGGTCTGCCCGAAACCCTGGGCCTGAAGCTGCTCGAACCACTGCGCGACCTGTTCAAGGACGAGGTGCGCGAGCTCGGTGTGGCGCTCGGTCTGCCACACGACATGGTCTATCGCCACCCCTTCCCCGGGCCTGGCCTGGGGGTGCGCATCCTCGGCGAGGTCAAGCACGAATACGCCGATCTGCTGCGCCAGGCCGACGCGATCTTCATCGACGAGTTGCGTGCCGCCGACTGGTACGACAAGACCAGCCAGGCCTTCGCCGTCTTCCTGCCGGTGAAGAGCGTTGGCGTGATGGGCGACGGCCGCACCTACGAGTACGTTGTCGCGCTGCGTGCGGTGCAAACGCAGGACTTCATGACCGCACACTGGGCGGAACTTCCGCACAGCCTGCTCGGCAAGGTCAGCAGCCGCATCATCAACGAGGTGCGCGGCATCAACCGCGTGGTGTACGACATCTCCGGCAAACCGCCGGCGACGATCGAGTGGGAATGATCCCGCGTCTGGCACCGTCAGGCACCTGATGGCATGAAATGCTCTGAAGCCCGCGTAATTGCGGTAAGCGCTCCACGAACCCCATTCTTACGTAGCCCCGTTTGAGCCCGCATGCTTCGGCTTCC
>NZ_JBLWFG010000017.1:0-5568 GCF_048321015.1 Thauera sp. WH-2
GGCTGAGCAGTTGATCACGGCGTAGCGAGCCCGGGGAAGATGGGGTTCGTGGAGCGCTTACATTGATGCGGTGCATGTATCGCGCTGGATCTGGGATGGCCGGGCGCGGCAGCGCGAAGACGATCCGGATCGGCGCTTTCCCCAAGAATGATCATGGATCCCCGGTTGCAACGACTGCTGGGCGGCGAAGCCTTGGCGGGGCTGCGCAAGCGGCTGCGCCAACGCTATCAGCGCGGCGCACAGGCCGGTATGGTGCGTCTCGGCGCGCTGAACGAAGCCGAACACGCAGCGCTCGCCGCACTCACCGGCCGCCCTGCACGCCATGTGCGATCGATGCAGATCGAGGTCGCAGAGATCGACACCACGCTCGCGCGGGCGGGGCTGGCCACCTCCTTGCGCGATGCGCTCGAGCAAATCGACGGGCCGATCATCGACCTGATGGCCCAACGCCTGCAGGTGCGCTCGCAATGGCAACAGCTGGTCGAAGACTGCGAACACCCCGGGCTGCGTTCGGCCCTGCAGACCTCCGTCGGGCTCGGGCTGCTGAAGCGGCTGTGTGGCAGCCGCCCCGAGGCAGGTACCCTCCTCGTCCGCCATGCTGATCGGGTGTTGCAACGGCTACCCGCAGCGGGCATCCCCCGTGCGCAACTGGCCGTTGCCGCGCTCGGAGATGCGCACGCGCTCGACGCCGGCAGCCCGGTCGCCACTCTGATCCTCACGGCGCTACGCCATGACGCCACCGCCGAGCTCGACGGCGAACGCGCGCGCGAACTGTGGGCCGCGGCCGGCGTGCTGGTCAATGAACTCGCACGACCGGCCCTGGCGCTCAACCTTCCCGGGCCGACAGGCGCCGAACCGGGCGAACCGGCCTATCTCTCACTGCGCCGCCTGCTGCGTTCGCCACCGGCCTGGACCGTCACGGGCCGCCCGGTCTTCGTCTGCGAGAACCCGAACCTGCTCGCGATCGCCGCCGACCAGCTGGGGCCGAGCTGTGCACCGCTGGTGTGCACCGACGGCATGCCGGCCGCGGCCCAGCGCGTCCTGCTCACGCAATTGCGTTCCGCCGGAGCAGCGCTGCATTACCACGGCGACTTCGACTGGCCGGGCCTTCGCATCGGCAACCAGATGGTCCGTGAGCACGACGCCCGGCCGTGGCGCTTCTCGACCGCCGACTATCGCGCGGCCGTCATCGGCGCACCGCGCCCCGGTCGCCCCCTCGACGATGCCGCCGTCAGCGCGCTGTGGGACGCTACACTCGCCGGCGCGATGCTCACCGAACGACTGGCGATCGACGAGGAAGGGCTTGCCGACATGCTGCTCGACGACCTCCGACATTGCTGAAGCTGATGCACCTTTACATTTCAATGACTTGCCCTACAAACTTGCTTGTTGATGATTTGCGCCAAATCATTCCCAAACAAACGCAAGTTCCTGAGTTATAAGTCAATATTCTTTTCCGGTCACTCCCACTCTATCATAAATAACAGGACAAATCCCTTTATTTACAATGACTTAAAGTAAAAAAAATCAATAGTCCCATGAAAAATACCATATCCAGTTTAGCAAGCTGAGAATGGCTTGTTGCGCCGGCGCTCACGCTCCTGATCAGCGATTTCGCCGGGCTGCAATCCCAATTCAGCAACACCCATACGCCTCAGCACGTCACTCAGACGCACCGTGCAGACAATCGACGGCGGCTCAAACTTATCACCCATAGCAGCCATTTCGGCCGCGATGTACTCTGTGATGAAGAACGGCTCAACCCAGTTGTCTTGATACGGCTTTGTCATACCTACTCTTCCTTACCACTCATCACACCGCCTTGAACACTTAGCAGGGATTTGTAGATCCACGTTTCCCACCAATAAACAACCTGTTGTCTTACCCCGACGCTGGTCCTCTAGTTGCTTCCCCAAAGATGGGGGCCAGGGATCAGTTTGTCTTGAAGCACATGACGTGACGGGGCTCCTTCCAGCCATGATACTTATATTCCGTGTACTTAGAGTCATCATCACTTCACCATGTCGGGCATGAGTGACGAAAATTCAAATTTCGATGAAGAGCGCATCAGATTCGGCGCGCGTATTCGCTTTCTTCGTCTCAAAATCAACCTTTCGCAAGAAGATTTAGCTGCTAGCTCTGGCCTTGACCGGACCTATATCGGTGGAATCGAGCGCGGTGAACGGAATCCAAGCTTGAAAAATATAGTCCGCCTAGCCATATCTCTTGGGGTATCTCCCCGCGAACTGTTCAGCGGATCGGGGGACGACTGATGCCGGGACCGATCGATAAAAAGTTGGTGCTTGAAGGCCTACATGCGCGATTGACTCTCGACGTGGAGCGTATTGCTGCCCTTCCTTTAACACGTCAACAAAAAGCTCAACATGTGAACGCGCTTATCAGCCAGCAGCGAAACCGCCTTGTGGCTGAATTAGCTCAACTCCCCGAAGACCAGCGGGGTACTGCCGCCTTGATAGTCCAATACTGCTGCACAGTCGCTAGTTTGGAATATCGCCATAAGGTCTGGGCTTACGAGTATATGGCTTTTTCTCGCCGGATAGGAGAGCTTTGGGAAGCGTTTTGCTCCACTGCATGGACTTACCCTGCAGACAAAACCGTTGAGCGCATAGCACCTCCGACATTCTCCGATGTAAGACAGACGTTATTAGATCGCATTACCGGAAATCTAGGCATTCACGATAAAAGTGTTGAGATTATGACAGACGTCTCCACGCTTTTTGAAATTGTTGGCGACATCAACATGCGTGAAGACGAGGTTTTCAAAAAGCGTGAAATTCCATATGTAATCGACTTCAAAAGTGGATTCGGCTCGAATGAGAAGGGCAATATGCTACGCTTAATGACGGTCGGACGGGCGTATAAGATTTGGGATCATCGTACAGAACTAATGCTTCTCGTGCGTCAGGAAGAAAACAATAACTACCTTAACGTCCTGAGGCGCTCGGAACTGTGGCAAGTTTATACAGGCCGAGACACCTATCAGAAGATTGAAGAGATCACAGGCGCGGATATTCAGTCTGTTCGAGATGAAGTAATCGACTGGCCGGCAGATCTGAGCGAAAGCTTCTATCGATATCTGAAAAGCCAGCCTACTGACCTCACATCTTATCTGGCTTGGTGATTCGTTCAATAAATTCGTCGCATTGCTCCTGAGTAAGAATGCGCTTATTTTTTGCATCTTCCAAGATCTTATCGGCTGCAATATTGGCCGAAGATGAAAACCTTGGAACTGGGATTCTTTTCAAATAATTTGCAGAATTATTTGCGCTACCGTTAACAATCTCATTACGGAGCTTAGAAGCAATCGACGAATTAAGATAAATCAAAAGAGAGCTCAAGTCTTCCAGCTTCTTGGGAAACACTCCTACCACGCCCTGATCAAAAACAGCTCCACTCATTAGCGAGGCCGTCAATCTTTTGGAAGTTACCATCGGGACGGCAATTCCTGGCTTAAAGTAATATCCTAAATTCTGCAGTCGAGCTTTTTTATCCGTCTTGTAGAACAAGACCGACTCCCGATCCCATTTGATTGCCCAAGCAGTAATTTCATCAAAATCTCTATGTCCACCCCTAATCAATGGCACGTAGGAAGGGGATATGTCAAGCCCTTTGACTTTTTGTTCATCGGATAAACTTTCCGGATAAATATCGGTTTCCCACTGGATGGCATGGCCATTGAGACGCTTTTTCACACGAGCGGGATCGTATCCTATAAAGCGTTTATTATCGCCCGTGTAGATTCCCGTTTTGCATTCGGCGAGATCACCCAGTGTCACCCAATCTTTAAGCTCTTCTGGCGAATCGGCCATGCCTCTTCGCCATCCTTGTTCCAGATGCGCGAGCAAATCACTCCCAGCGAGCTTAGAAACATTGCTGTTTGGCTGATCTAAAAGAGGATATTCCGAGTCAAAGGCTTCAATCCAGTCGATAGAATCTTCTGGGCGCACGTTGCGCTTATCTCCAGCGATAATGCAAAGATTTCCGTACGCGAAGTTAACAGTTTCAAAACGTTTTGAAGGAAAGCGAACGACATTAGAAACCGCTGCCGACCGGCAGATAAATCGCCTTAAAGGTGCATGATTTTTGCTGGTCAGAAAAGTATCAGGCATCAAAAAGACGAACCTACCCCCAGGCTTTAGCAAGAAAATCGATAAAACAAAAAACAGACCATATGATTCTCTTACATAGAGGTCTGGAAAGGCTTGCTTCAATTGCCGACGATAATCTTGAGTAAAGAATAGGCCGAATGGGGGGTTTGATATCACCGCATCGTAGCCACCTGGCAAGTGTACCTTCGGCGTCGAAATTAAACTGCTGCTAAGGTGGAGATCAATAAAATCAGCACAATATGTATTGATCATCATGCCGGGCAGTCGACGCTTAACTGTTCCCAGTATAGTCGAATCAATATCGACTGCGTCTACGCGCTCTGGGCGCCCTTGTAGGACTCTCAGTAGAGAGCCACTTCCGACACTTGGTTCCAGAACGGTTTTACCTGTTACGTTTCCGAGCAACTCGGCCATTGTGGAACTGACCTCTGTCGCATCGGTGAAATATTGCTTTAGTTCTTGCTTTGCTAATACCTGGGAATGCATGGATTTTCCTTGGATATGACGCTTATAAGTATCTTAGCGAGTATCCGGCTGCGTTGCAATCCGAACAAGTCAAATACCCTCCGCCAACAGACACCTCAGCAACAGGTGCGGACACATCAAGTCGACTTGCCAATTCAGCAACTGTATGTAAAAAAGGCCCGTAGCAAGCCAACTAGAGGGAGGCTTAGCTGTACCGAGAAAGCCACCGATTTCCAAACACGCCGGCGAATACGACAATGAAAATTGTGAGCTCAGCCGTGCCGACAGACGTGAAAGCCGAAGCAACCGCCGCCCTGCCGCACACGACATAATTAGGGCCGCCTTCGTGCACTAGCTGCAGATCCACGTGGCCGCCCGTGACGCCGAAACGCTGGCATGACCGATGAGGTCCGTCGATGGCCAAGCCGCTCTGGACGAACTGCTGGCCGAAACCGAAGTTTCAGGGGCATACCCATTGCCGCCAGAAGAGCGCGTATGGGTCGATGCGCCACCCGTTGGCCGTGAATTGTTAGTCGAGGACTTGCAAAGCGCGGAAGCCACACATGCGTATCTGGCTCACGCTGAGGCCTCTGGCGATGTGGCCTATATTGAGCACGCCCACGAAATTGCAGGCCAAGCGAAGGTCAGATGCCGCATCGAATAGCAGAAGACGGCCACCTGGCCGCCGTCGTAGTTACTGCCAGGCTGGGTAAGACGGTAAGAATAATATTCTTCTTATTATTCTTACCTGTTCCGCCGGGCTACGCTTGAGGAAAAGATCGGCGAATCGCCTCCAGAGCTTCGCAGAAGTCATTCCGAGTCGCACGGCCTGTTTCGGCCTGGTAGTACACCACCATGAAAGCGTTCGCCACCGCTTCGGCCAGCGGCCCCAGGCGCTGCGCCGCGCCCTCCCGAGTTCGACAGTTAAGCTCGCAAGTGCTTGTTTTTTCTAGATCGCACTTTCAAAAATGCC
>NZ_JBLWFG010000018.1:0-5309 GCF_048321015.1 Thauera sp. WH-2
ATGATTTTATGTTCATCAGGGCGTTGTGTAGTTGGGTTAGTCTGACGATGACCTACTTTCACGAGGGCGGACCTCACTATCATCGGCGCATGTGCGTTTCACGGTCCTGTTCGGGATGGGAAGGGGTGGAGCCACACAGCTATGGTCGTCAGACTTTGACTTGTTCTTCAGCGTTTTTTTGCTGAAGCAAAGGTAGGAAGAAGTGTTGTGTGATTGTCTGTTTCGATTTTTCGAACAGATTTTTGAGTTCGTTTTGTTTTGAAGGTTATAGGATCAAGCCACACGGGCAATTAGTACCGGTTAGCTGAACGTGTTGCCACGCTTACACACCCGGCCTATCAACGTTGTGGTCTTCAACGACCCTTCAGGGGGCTCGAGGCCCCGGGGAAGTCTCATCTTGAGGCGAGTTTCCCGCTTAGATGCTTTCAGCGGTTATCTCTTCCGCACTTAGCTACCCGGCGATGCGACTGGCGTCACAACCGGTACACCAGGGGTGCGTCCACTCCGGTCCTCTCGTACTAGGAGCAGGCCCTCTCAAACTTCCAGCGCCCACGGCAGATAGGGACCAAACTGTCTCACGACGTTTTAAACCCAGCTCACGTACCACTTTAAATGGCGAACAGCCATACCCTTGGGACCGGCTACAGCCCCAGGATGTGATGAGCCGACATCGAGGTGCCAAACTCCGCCGTCGATGTGAACTCTTGGGCGGAATCAGCCTGTTATCCCCAGAGTACCTTTTATCCGTTGAGCGATGGCCCTTCCATACAGAACCACCGGATCACTATGACCTGCTTTCGCACCTGCTCGACTTGTGGGTCTCGCAGTCAAGCCACCTTTTGCCATTGCACTATCAGTACGATGTCCGACCGTACCTAGGTGACCTTCGTACTCCTCCGTTACCTTTTGGGAGGAGACCGCCCCAGTCAAACTGCCCACCATGCACGGTCCCCGACCTGGATTCACAGGCCTGGGTTAGAACCTCGACGACACCAGGGTGGTATTTCAAGGATGGCTCCACCGGAACTGGCGTCCCGGTTTCATAGCCTCCCACCTATCCTACACAAGTCCCGTCAAAGTCCAATGCAAAGCTACAGTAAAGGTTCATGGGGTCTTTCCGTCTAGCCGCGGGGAGATTGCATCTTCACAAACATTTCAACTTCGCTGAGTCTCAGGAGGAGACAGTGTGGCCATCGTTACGCCATTCGTGCAGGTCGGAACTTACCCGACAAGGAATTTCGCTACCTTAGGACCGTTATAGTTACGGCCGCCGTTTACCGGGGCTTCGATCAAGAGCTTGCACCCCATCACTTAACCTTCCGGCACCGGGCAGGCGTCACACCCTATACGTCCACTTTCGTGTTTGCAGAGTGCTGTGTTTTTAATAAACAGTCGCAGCCACCGATTCTCTGCGACCCCGTTCCGCTCCGGCCGCGAGGGCCTTCACGTACCAGGGGCATACCTTCTCCCGAAGTTACGGTATCAATTTGCCGAGTTCCTTCTCCTGAGTTCTCTCAAGCGCCTTGGTATTCTCTACCAGCCCACCTGTGTCGGTTTGCGGTACGGTCACTCTATGACTGAAGCTTAGAGGCTTTTCCTGGAAGCTGGGTATCACTCACTTCGAACCACAAGGGTTCTCGTCATCACGCCTCATCTAAGCCCGGCGGATTTGCCTACCAGGCACGACTACACGCTTAAACCACCTATTCCAACAGATGGCTGAGCTAACCTTCTCCGTCCCCCCATCGCATCATAGAGCGGTACAGGAATATTGACCTGTTTCCCATCGACTACGCATTTCTGCCTCGCCTTAGGGGCCGACTCACCCTGCGCCGATGAACGTTGCGCAGGAAACCTTGGGCTTACGGCGAGGGTGCTTTTCACACCCTTTATCGCTACTCATGTCAGCATTCGCACTTCCGATACCTCCAGCATCCCTTACGAGACACCTTCGCAGGCTTACGGAACGCTCCCCTACCACGTGTCAAAGACACATCCGCAGCTTCGGTTCATGGCTTGAGCCCCGTTACATCTTCCGCGCAGGACGACTCGACTAGTGAGCTATTACGCTTTCTTTAAAGGGTGGCTGCTTCTAAGCCAACCTCCTAGCTGTCTATGCCTTCCCACCTCGTTTGCCACTTAGCCATGCATTTGGGACCTTAGCTGGCGGTCTGGGTTGTTTCCCTCTTGACACCGGACGTTAGCACCCGATGTCTGTCTGCCGTATATCACTTTGCGGTATTCGGAGTTTGCTATCGCGGGGTAGATCGCAATGACCCCCCCAACGATTACAGTGCTCTACCCCCGCAAGTGTCCGTACGACGCACTACCTAAATAGTTTTCGGGGAGAACCAGCTATTTCCGGATTTGTTTAGCCTTTCACCCCTATCCACAGCTCATCCCCTAACTTTTCAACGTTAGTGGGTTCGGACCTCCAGTACCTGTTACGGCACCTTCATCCTGGCCATGGATAGATCATCCGGTTTCGGGTCTACGCCCTGCAACTCAGTCGCCCTTATCAGACTCGCTTTCGCTACGCCTCCCCTACTCGGTTAAGCTCGCTACAGAACGTAAGTCGCTGACCCATTATACAAAAGGTACGCAGTCACCCCTTACGAGGCTCCCACTGTTTGTATGCATGCGGTTTCAGGATCTATTTCACTCCCCTCCCGGGGTTCTTTTCGCCTTTCCCTCACGGTACTGGTTCACTATCGGTCGATCACGAGTATTTAGCCTTGGAGGATGGTCCCCCCATCTTCAGACAGGATTTCTCGTGTCCCGCCCTACTTGTCGCACGCTCAGACCCGCCACCGGCTTTTCGCATACGGGACTATCACCCTGTATCGTCGGACTTTCCAGACCGTTTTGCTAAGCTGATGGTTTAGTCGTGCAGGCTGTTCCGTGTTCGCTCGCCACTACTTACGGAATCTCGGTTGATTTCTGTTCCTGCGGCTACTTAGATGTTTCAGTTCGCCGCGTTCGCCTCCTCAGACCTATGTATTCAGTCTGGGATACCCCTTGCGGGGTGGGTTTCCCCATTCGGACATCGTGGGATCAAAGCTCTATTGCCAGCTCCCCCACGCTTTTCGCAGGCTTACACGTCCTTCATCGCCTGTGATCGCCAAGGCATCCACCACATGCACTTAGTCGCTTGATCCTATAACCTTGGGCCCTCTTCGATCTTGCGACCTCGAAGACCCCTCGTACAGGAACGAACTCGTTTGTGCGATCCGGCACTACGCTGACAAGCTCAGCGCCGGATCAATGCAATCACACAACTTGCAGTACGCACCGGCTCGGTACGTACTACACTTCTTCCACTTTGTTAAAGAGCAAACCTCTGTGCCCGACCGCCGAAGCGACCGTTCAAGAAGTAAGAGATGACAGCCGCCGCGCATGCGCACAGCGCCGGCATTTCTTACTTCTCGCCTGCAGTCCTGGTGGAGCTGGTCGGGATCGAACCGACGACCTACGGCTTGCAAAGCCGCCGCTCTCCCAGCTGAGCTACAGCCCCATTTCTGCTTTCGAGCAACCATTGATTGGTGGGTCTGGTTGGGTTCGAACCAACGACCCCCGCCTTATCAAGACGGTGCTCTAACCAGCTGAGCTACAGACCCTCTCATCCGAGGCTCTTTTCGCCTGAACAACCGATAAGTTGTGGATACTTGGCCGTACGCGGCCTGTTCTCTTGAAAGGAGGTGATCCAGCCGCACCTTCCGATACGGCTACCTTGTTACGACTTCACCCCAGTCATGAATCTCACCGTGGTAAGCGCCCTCCCGAAGGTTAAGCTACCTACTTCTGGTGAAACCCACTCCCATGGTGTGACGGGCGGTGTGTACAAGACCCGGGAACGTATTCACCGCAGCATGCTGATCTGCGATTACTAGCGATTCCGACTTCACGTAGTCGAGTTGCAGACTACGATCCGGACTACGATCGGCTTTAAGGGATTGGCTCCACCTCGCGGCTTGGCAACCCTCTGTACCGACCATTGTATGACGTGTGAAGCCCTACCCATAAGGGCCATGAGGACTTGACGTCATCCCCACCTTCCTCCGGTTTGTCACCGGCAGTCTCACTAGAGTGCCCAACTAAATGATGGCAACTAGTGACAAGGGTTGCGCTCGTTGCGGGACTTAACCCAACATCTCACGACACGAGCTGACGACAGCCATGCAGCACCTGTGTTCTGGCTCCCGAAGGCACCCTCGCCTCTCAGCAAGGTTCCAGACATGTCAAGGGTAGGTAAGGTTTTTCGCGTTGCATCGAATTAATCCACATCATCCACCGCTTGTGCGGGTCCCCGTCAATTCCTTTGAGTTTTAACCTTGCGGCCGTACTCCCCAGGCGGTCGACTTCACGCGTTAGCTGCGTCACTCAGTGCATTGCTGCTCCGAACGACTAGTCGACATCGTTTAGGGCGTGGACTACCAGGGTATCTAATCCTGTTTGCTCCCCACGCTTTCGTGCATGAGCGTCAGTACAGGCCCAGGGGGCTGCCTTCGCCATCGGTGTTCCTCCACATCTCTACGCATTTCACTGCTACACGTGGAATTCCACCCCCCTCTGCCGTACTCTAGCCTTGCAGTCACAAACGCAGTTCCCAGGTTGAGCCCGGGGATTTCACATCTGTCTTACAAAACCGCCTGCGCACGCTTTACGCCCAGTAATTCCGATTAACGCTCGCACCCTACGTATTACCGCGGCTGCTGGCACGTAGTTAGCCGGTGCTTCTTAGTCCGGTACCGTCATCCATGGCCTATGTTAGAGACCACGATTTCTTCCCGGCCGAAAGAGCTTTACAACCCGAAGGCCTTCTTCACTCACGCGGCATGGCTGGATCAGGGTTGCCCCCATTGTCCAAAATTCCCCACTGCTGCCTCCCGTAGGAGTCTGGGCCGTGTCTCAGTCCCAGTGTGGCGGATCATCCTCTCAGACCCGCTACGGATCGTCGCCTTGGTGGGCCTTTACCCCACCAACTAGCTAATCCGACATCGGCCGCTCCAATCGCACGAGGTTCCGAAGAATCCCCCGCTTTCCCCCTCAGGGCGTATGCGGTATTAGCGTAGCTTTCGCTACGTTATCCCCCACGACATGGGCACGTTCCGATGCATTACTCACCCGTTCGCCACTCGCCACCAGGCCGAAGCCCGTGCTGCCGTTCGACTTGCATGTGTAAAGCATGCCGCCAGCGTTCAATCTGAGCCAGGATCAAACTCTTAAGTTCAATCCAGCAAAGTACTCAAAATACTGACTTACATCAGCATGAGCACCAATCATTGTGAAACCATCGCCGAAGCGATTCG
>NZ_JBLWFG010000019.1:0-4577 GCF_048321015.1 Thauera sp. WH-2
GCCCTGGTCGATGTACTCCAAGGAAGCAAGGATGGCGGCCGCCTGGTGCACGACCTGGCCCGGCTCGATAAGATGCTGTGTTGTCATGATTCACCTCTCAGACAGGTGTTGATTGAAAGTGCCGGGCGGGTTACCGGTCCGCCCGGTGCGCCTACAGGTACAGCCCCGCTGCCTCGGCGAAGGCTGACCGCTGATTACTGCCGCCCTTCACGTCGATGCTGACTGGCTTGGGTTCGATGCCTCGTGCAGGGTCGGGCCGCGCCACAAAGGCCGCTGTTTCTGCTGCTGCATCAACCTCAGTCGATTGATCGCCCAAAGGTGAAACAAACGCCTGCTGCTCCTCCTGGCGTTCGTACAGGGCTGCCAATGCGGCCATATAGGTTGTTGTCATGGGTTTAGCTCCTGCCTTCGCTGTTATCGGTGTCACGGTTTGCGAATGAGGCCGCTTCGTTATTGCCTTGGGTGCCGCCCAGGCTGTTGCCCTCGAACTGGCCCGCTTCTTTCGACGCCATGCTTTCGCGGATTGAGGCGGCCATCTTCCCGCCCGCCGTTTCATTCACGCGCTCCTGAAATCCTTGCTTCATTTGGGAGCCGACACCTTTGGCCAACTCCGATGCCGTGCCTCTAGCCAATTTCGCGGCCTTAGCAAAACTGCCGCCACTTGAGCTGGAATCGCTTCTGCCAAAGCCGGCAGCCTGTGCAAACGGCGAGCTGCCAGCCGTACCGGTTGCGCCATCACCTCTGCCAGCACCCGAATTGCCACCCATCATCGATCCCATGCCGGGCAAATCCCCACCGTTACTCATGCTCGCTGAGGCTTTGTGAAACGCGGCCAGGACGGCCGATGCGCCGCCCGTAGCGCCTGCGACTCCGCTAATCATGGCTTTACCAGCCATCGCCGCACCGCCTGTGGCCATACCCGCTGCGGTCATCGCAGTACCTATCGCCGCGCCCGCTCCAAAGTTGCCAATGCCGCCTGCACCACCGACGCTCGACCCGGTGATGATGCCGGCGGCCAGAGGTGGAACGCGATTGACCAACATCAGCAACGCCACGCAAAAAACCAGCATCACAGCCAGCTCTTCAAAATTCAGCGTGCCGGTGTTCATCCTGCCGTAGAAGCTGGAAAGCAGATCGTTGCCGATGCCGACAAGCAGCACCATCGCCATGATCTGCACCGCCACGCCGAGCACTGTCTTGTAGTAATTAATCGCCATGTCGGACGTCCAGCGCGAACCACCGAAGCCGAGAAAGAAGATGCCGGCGTACATCAGCAACCAGCCCGACACGAGCAACAGCAGCATATTCACGGCGATGAGGGCGAGCAGGATAAGAATACCGACGCTCAGCGCCACACCAATAAAGCTATCCACAGGTGACCAGACAGACGAGTTCCCAAGGGCCTGCTTCAGAATCATGAATCCGATATCCACGATGCCCGAGGGTGTCACCGAGGCCACCCCGGATGCCTGTTCGCCGACCCTGGCAAGTGACTGAATGATTGAGTTGGCGAGTGCCGGGCCGTTGCGCAACAGCCAGAGGAAGAAGCCGAAGAACAGGATGAATCTGATGAACTCGGCGAAGAATTCGCCAATGTCGGCCTTGCGCAGCGCCATGAAGCCGAACGTAATAACCAGCGAGATCGTGCCCAACGTCCAGAACAGGAACATTGCGGCATTCATCACCACCGTCTGCCAGGACGCGGCCCGCGTAGCGAACTCCGTTACCACTTGGTCAAGCATCCCCTGGTTTGCGAGCTGAGCCGATGCGGCGGTGGAGTAAAGCGCGATGGTGACGCCGATCAGTGCCGCCTTGTGCAGTGCTTTCATGGCCTCACCTCCCGGTCTTTCGGATCGGCAAGTTCGAGCCAGTTCATGTGCTTCTCGGTCGGCGCGATGCCGCCGATGGCTGGCGACCGGCGAGAGCACAGCACTGCGAATTTCTCGCGTGTGGCCTTTTCCTCAATCTTCTTGATTGCCTCGATCTGGCAATTGCTGTCATTGACCTCGGGCATGGGCAAGACAGCTGGTTTCTTATCGCAACCAGTCGCCAGCACCGCAACGAAGCCAGCAAGCAGTATCGTTTTCTTCATGGTGCAGGCCTCCGTCAGCGGGTCAGTTCAAGCCAGTTTTTCGGGCTGGCCGTGAGCTCGATCCTTGATTCCCTGGAGGTTGCGCCGGCGGCCTGCTGCTGCGCTTCAAGGTCGGCCTGCGCCTGCATCCTGGCGGTCACGGCGTTCTGCTGCGCGATCAACAAGCCACGAATTTGCAGGAGCTGGTTCGCCTGATTGGCGGCGAGCTGATTGGCGAAGCTGATAGCCTGCATCTGGCCGGCAGCTCCCTGCGCAGCCGACTGAAGCCGTTCAAGCTGGCGAGCGTCAGCTGTCAGGTTGCGCTGCTGTTGCTCAAGGCCCTTGAAAAGCGCGTCATTCGCTCTCTTCTGGCTCTCGCTTGCCACGCTGCGGTTTTGCTCCATCGCGGCGCGCTCTGCATCCGTGCACCCGGCGGCCGAGAAGCACGGCGATCCACGGTAATAGGCCACGTCCTGGAACTTGCCCAGGTACGCATCGACGCTGCCGAGTTGATTCCTGTAATAGTCCAGCGTGTTGACCGCGTTCATCAGTCCGATGATGGTTGACTGCGCCTGGTCCCAGATATACGCCGCCGGTGCGGCCGTATTCTGAAGCTGGTTTTCGTACTGCTGAAGCTGAGTCTGGTATTGCTCGATCTGCTTGAGTGTCTGCGCCACCGATTCAATGGCTGTCATGACGTTTTGCGTTAGGTTACCGCCGTCAATGACGGGTATGCCGGCGTACGTAGAGGTGATGACGCTGCCAGCGAGGATGGCGGCGAGCGAGGTTTTAGCCGCTAAAAAACGGACAAGTTTCATGGTCGAGTACCTCTCGATGTGATGAGTTAGCTATTGCGGCTAATCTGCCCCACAACGCCGTTAATACTGCGTTACTGTGGGGTTGGGCCATCACGTGGCAGTTCGCCAAAATCTGCCAAGGTACCCGCCCTTGCGACACCGTCACGCCGGGCTTACGTTTTCATTTAAGTTCGGTGTGTGTCGTGCAACCCTGCACGAAATTACTGCTTTGCTGGTTGTTCCAAGCCGACAGCTCGGCCCATTTTTTCCAGATCCAACGGCTGGACCGCTGCGGTCAATATTTCGCGTATTTCCGCCTCTGTACCCCGGTTGTTCAGCGCCGCCCGGACTTTCAGCGCCTGGTGCACCTCATCGGGTAAATTGCGAATGTTCAAATTTGCCATTCTCTTGCCTTTTGGTGTGCTAGCTATCAATGGTAGCAACGACACGGAATTGCACAAGCACTAACGGCCTCGCCCTTTGCGATGCTTTGCCTTCTCCTGCTTGGCGTTCAATTCCGCTTGCAGCTTGGCTTTACGCCATTCCAGCTCGCCCGGCGCGGGCTCCGAGGTAGACGCGGGTTTCTGCGGTGTAATCGCTGCCGCTGCGCCCTCGACCTGCAACACTTCGGCTTGAGACAAGGAGCGCAAACGGCCCGCCCTGGCCACCGGCGGCGGCACCTTGCCGACACCTGGCTTACTGGTCACGCTGAAATTGTCTTGTAGCAGTGCCAGTCGGCGCTTTTCCAGGGCTGGATCAGCAAACGTAATGGGCAGCTTGCCATCCACAGCGGCCCGGATCGCCTGGGCCTTGAACTCGGTAGTGCCGTTGACGGTGATACGACTGCCGTACCGCTCTGCGGCCAGCCTCAAGGCTTCCTGAACGCCGGCGCGGTCGGTGCCGGTCGAGACTTGCAGCCGGTCACCGTCATCTCTCACGGCACTGGCACCGGCCCGGTAAATGATCGTGCCCGTCTTGGTGATGTTGTCGATCACCGGCGCATGGCCGGGCTTCGCCTGACCTTGCCCTTTGACCGTGTTGCCCTTCAATCCCTGGGCAGTCTCTCTGGCCCGCAAGGCAGCCAGCGCCTCGCTGTTACCCTGGGTAGCCTCTTGTTTGAGCCAATCGGCCCACTGGCGGCGCTGGTGGCCCTGGTGCAGCCGTTCACGCTCTTTGGTGTATTCCTTGTATATCCCGTCCAGCTCGGCGCGTAGCGCCGCACTGGCTTGTGAGTACAGCAGTTTTTTGGCCACTCGACCGCCACCGGCCAGCTTGATTGCTGCCCGCTTGGTGGCAGCCTTCTGTTTGGCATCGACCACTGCCCGATCCTTACGCCGCTTCGCCGCGGCCAATGCCTCGGCCCTGGCGGCGGTCAAATTCTTCTGCTCATCCTTGTATCTGGCATAAAGCTCGGTGGTGTCAGAGCGTGACCGTACCGGCTTCTTTTCATAACGCCGCCTGGGCGGCTTCTCCTGCTGACCCGGTGACGCCTCAAAGGCTCCCAGCCGCTTCTCCAAAGCAGGCTTGGACAGATCGCGGGCAAGGGTGCTGGGCTTGACCATCGTGCCGTCATCGGCCCGGATCACCAGCCCGTTGCCCCTTGGCGTAATCTCCAGACCGTTGTCACGCATGACCTGGTGCAGCTCCGTCCAGGAGTGCGCGGCTTTAATGTCGTCCAGGCATTCGCGCTTGATCCAGCCCACCAGACT
>NZ_JBLWFG010000020.1:0-4065 GCF_048321015.1 Thauera sp. WH-2
GCGCCGGCGCTGGAGGCACTTTCGGAAAAGGGGCGAAAATCGGGATGAAGTGTCGAACCCCGGGGGGCTGTCAGGTGGGGCGCGGAATGACTGAGTGTCGGCCAAAACTGCCGGTGACGGCAGTCCAACTGAATTGCCGGCATCTGCCCACTCGTACCCTACCTTGGGGGTTCTGAAGATTGAAATCGGTATCGGGGTCACTTCTCGTCCGCCAAGTGCTCCTCGATCTCATCCACGAACGGCGACGAGCGCCTTGCGGTGTGTACTATATGGACCTCAGCTTTCGCCCGAGTGAACCCGACATAGAAGAGCCGGCGGGCCTCCGCGAGCTGCTGTTGGCCAACACCGTTGCGCGGCAAACGACCTCTGTCCATGCCGAACATAAATACCACGGCAAACTCCCTGCCCTTCGCGCTATGCAGCGTCGACAGAGTCAGGCGATCAAGTTGCTCACCGCTCCCAGACAGTTCGCCCAAGACCATGTCTGGGTGGTCGCCCGCCGGCGCTACGCGCGCCGCGAACGTTGCGAGCGTCTCGATCTCGTCACGCAGTGCGACACATTGGGAAGCGAACGGCTCGATCACATTGACCCGCAGTCCTTCCATCCAGCGATGCAGCAAAGTGTTTGGGTCTCGCATCTCCCACAGTTCGGCGATCAGTGCGCGATGAAAGTCCAAAAGCTGTGCATCGCTATGGATGGCCTCTATGAACAGCCGCCGCCCTTCCCTTAGCACGCGCGCGAGCCGTGGTTTCCCCGTCCGCCATCCACCGCAACACCATTGGCTGCACAACTCCAACCACTGCATGATTCGGCTGGAACGTGGGTATAAGGCGTTGCCATCGGAGCGCACGATCGGGATCGAAGCGGCCTCGGCGGCATCGGCAACGGCATTGCCAATCCAGGCCGCCGGATACAGCACGGCCACGTCGCGGTAGCCCAGTCGCGGATGCCGTTCCAGCACCTGCGGCAGCAACTCCTGCACAAGGCGTACCGCCTGCTGCTCGTACGAACCTCCCAAGGGATGGATGAACACCATGCCCTGTGCAGCGGCGTCAGCCGCTTCATAGTCGCGCTCCTCGCCCAAGGCCACTCGGGAGGCTGCGACGATGCGATTGCCACTGCGGTAGTTCAGTCGCAGGCGCACGGTCTCGACGTCCTCGCGCTCGGAAAGCCGGCGCAGCAGATCAGGGCGGGCCCCAGCGAACCCATAGATCGACTGGTCGACATCGCCCACGGCAAACAACCGCATGCCCGCGCGAAAGCACAATCCCAACACCATGCGGTGTAGCGCCACGCCGAGGTCTTGGTACTCGTCTATGACAAGCACAGGATATTTAGCAAGCAGTGCGCGCTGCAGCCACTGGTTGTCGCGCAGCGCACGCACGGCCAACAAGGGCATGTCGTCGAAGTCGATTAGACCTCGCTGACGCAGCGCTTCCTCGTAGGCTTCCACCAGTTCCGAGAGTTCCGGATCAGTCTCGCGCCACTCCACGCTATCGCGGTTCAGGATCGAGCGTCGATGGTTGCCGAGGCGGAAGTCCAAGTCCTGAAGATTGCCGGGTTCTACCAGTGTTCGGGCCGCCGCCTCGGCTAGTGACTCCTGCTTCTCCGCTCGTGTGGCCACTCCAAATCTTTCGGGCAATCCCAGCCCTGCCACCTTGGCGTAGGGGAGGATAATCTGCGTGAGAGAGAAAGAATGTACCGTCCCAACGAACACGCGCCCACCAGGCTCGACCCCCAGGGCGGCCAGCCGATCTTCAAGTTCACGTGCACACTCGTTGTTGTATGTGATGCAGGCCACGCCTCTCGGTTCACGCACGTCCTCCGCCAGCATGCGCGCCATCTTGGCCGTCAGCGTCTTGGTCTTCCCGCTCCCGGGCCCCGCTAGGACGACGCAATGGCCACGGGACTCGTAGGCTGACCATTGTCCAGGATTACCCCGGAGCTGTGCCGCCGCACGCAGGTAGGCTGCTCGATCAGACACGTTCGGCCACGAAGTCGATGGCGTTAGCGATATAGGCCGGCGGCGCCACGCCCCCGACGCACGAGGCCAGGCGCTGCGCGAACCGGCCCTTGCCGACGACTTCGATTAGCTTCAGGTACCTGTCGACGTCAAGCGTATCCGGATCAGCCTCCCAGCCATCGATCCAACCCTTTCGTTCTTCGCTCCACGACGTTTCGCGCAGCGTGTCGATGACCCCCTGCGTGAAGTTTGTATCGTTGAACAGGTCGACCTCCAACGTATCCGTATTGGAGAAGACACCGTATGCCTCGCAACGGGCGGCGAACTTATCGCCGTCTTTCATGGCCTTGAGCTCCTTGATGAGTTCTGCCGGAGACTCCCCCGTCCGCGCAGTCTCCATGGTGTCGACGAGTTTCCAGGAGCGGTTGAAGCCAAGAGGCGCTCCCTTCGGCCGGGGATCCCAATCTGTCACGACCGAGAATGGAATGCCCATCGTGGTTAAAAATTTCGCATAGGGAGTGAAGTTCGTGCCAGCGACCGAACATACCGTAATGCCCAAGTGGTCCAAATCATGTCCCCTTGCGGCGGCAAACACAGGTAGCAGAAACTTCTCAGCATCCCCTTCTACCAGGATAATCCCGCGTGCGAACAGCATCTCCGCGCGTGTGACGTCGAGGTAACGCTCTAGGTCATCCTCATCATCCGTGGTGAGGTCGACGGAAGCCGCCGAGGTGACGACGGTACCTTTGTCTGCAGATTGACGCAGCAGGACCAGCGATCGCAGCGGTGCGACGCTGGCGATATGCGGCGAATGGGTAGTCATCAGCAGCGACAGTAGTTGTTCCTTCTTCTCCTCCTCTTCCTCGTTTTCTGCTTCTTCGGCGGCGACGCCTTGGAACAGATGACGGTACACCGACCGCTGCAGGTGCGGGTGCAGGTGGGCCTCGGGCTCTTCAATCGCTAGCAGGGTATGGTCCCGCCGGTTTTCGGCCATCAGTTGCCGCAACTCAAGGGTCTTCAGCGTGAGGAAGGCGACGTTGGCCGAGCCAAGACTGGCCTCGCTGATAGTGCGCAAGCCGCCATCGATCAGGAGGCGAAGGTTCCGGTACAACCGTGTCACATCGGTCGTCCCGAAGCCCAAGCTCGGCTGGATGTCCTGACTGGGGCCGCTCATTGACGCAAACAGCTCCTGTAGGCCCTGCTCCAAACTCTGCACGGATGGAAACTCCGCTAGTTGGCCAGTTGCCGCTTGAACAGCATCGCGCACCTCCTGAAGATCGTTGCTCGCCACGCATGCAAACGCGCGTTCGAGCAGAGGCCGAAGGGGAGAGCGACGCCATGTCGCCAAGTCGCCCTCTGCGTCCCGCAGCGCGGGCAGGAGGTCCATCGCGATGCGCCGCCTTAGGTCATGCCCGAACCGCTTCGTCTCCGCCTCACCACCGTAGCAAAGGAACTCGTAGTCGTCGTCGGACTTGGGAAACCCGTCGATGCCGGGGATCGGCCGAAATTCGTAAGTGAGTCGCACGGTGTGCGGATCATCGTCGAGTCGGAAGTCCGTGAGTTGGGCCAGTAGGTCTAGGTTGTCCTCGAGGTCGGACAGTTCCACAAACACCGTGATCTTTTGATCTTCGAGCGGCTCGCCGAGCCCATCCCAGAAGTCCCCTTGGCCTAACTGGCGCGCGCTGTCTGGCAAACTAGGATCGAAGATCAACCGCAACGCATAGAGTAGGTTGCTCTTTCCGACGCGGTTCTCTCCCACGATGACGATGTTTCCATCGAGTGTGACGTCGATCTCGCAGAAATTTCGGAAGTTGTTGATGTAGATCCGTGTGAGCTTCATGGTTTCTCTCGACTTCAGGTTTCTCGGCTCGCAGCTGTCGGCCCCAAAATCACATCAGAATCAGTGGCGTGTGATGAGGACAGCATACGCCTATGACGGACGTTATGCGTACGTACTCGTACGCTGCCCTTTGCAACACTTGGGAAACTCAATCGCCAGTAACGTAGCAAATACCGGCCATTCATTTGTGCCGCCGCCAGTGACGGCTTCGGCCGATCTGCCGAAGTACAGCAACCGATAGCGTCCAAAGCGAATCGACCT
>NZ_JBLWFG010000021.1:0-2408 GCF_048321015.1 Thauera sp. WH-2
GTAACCGGTCACTGAGCGGCGTCCTTCTCCAGCCCCCGTCCGCGCGGAACAATCCCTCCCACATTCATCAGGGAGGAGCCGGCAGTGACCAGGGCGACAGCGACCAACAACAAGTGGCGGCGGCGTAGCCGTCAGGAATGGCAAGCAGTCATCGCGCGGTTTGCCGAGAGTGGGCTGGGGGTCGAGCCGTTCTGCGCCCGTGAGGGGCTCAGCGAGTCGACCTTCCGGCGCTGGCGTAGCCTGCTGGGCGAGCCGAGTACGCAGTGCGCTGCGCCGGCGATGGAGCGCATCGGCTTCGTCGACGCCGGCACGCTCAAACTCGGCGGCACGGGACGGCTCGAGCTCCGACTCGATCTGGGCGACGGCGTGATCCTTCACCTGTCGCGCGGCTGATGTTCTTCCCCGAAGGCGCCGTCCGGGTCCATGTCTATGGCCGCCCGGTCGACATGCGCAAATCCTTCGACGGCCTGTACGCGCTCACGCGCCAAGCGCTCGGCTGCGATCCGCTCTCGGGCGAGCTGTTCGTATTCATCAACCGGCGCGGCACGCAGATGAAGGTGCTGTACTGGGACCGCACCGGATTCTGCGTGTGGGCCAAGCGCCTCGAACAGGGGCGTTTCGTGTCGAACTGGGCGCAGGTTTGCACGCGCCAGATGGACTGGACCGGGCTCAAGCTGCTGCTCGAAGGTATCGAGCCGGTCCGCTCCAAGCGCCGTTTCCGACTGCCCGAAAACGCCGTGCAACCCGCATGAATGCTGGGTTCTACGGTAAAATATGCGCCATGCCCGCGCCGCACTCCGCCCCCGTTCCGACCCTTGCCGAGGCCGCCCAGTGGGCGCCCGAGCGCGTCGTCGAACTGGCCCAGGCGCATGAGGATCTGCAGCGCCAAGTGCAGACCATCCAACATCAGCTCGAGTGGTTCCGCCGCCAGCTCTTCGGCCAGAAGAGCGAGAAGCGCGTGGTTTCACCAGACCCGGCGCAGATGCATCTGGGCGAGTTGCCGATCCCCGACACACAGCCCGACCTCCCCGGCAAGACCGTGGCGGGACACACCCGTCGTGTGTCGCGTACCGACTTCACGAACGACAAGGACGACTCGGGCTTGTTCTTCGACGAGACCCGCGTCCCAATCGAGACCATCACGCTCGCCAACCCCGAGACCGATGGACTCACCACCGACCAGTTCGAGGTGATCGGCGAGAAGGTGAGCCACCGTCTGGCGCAGCGCCCGGGCAGCTACGTGATCCTCAAGTACGTGCGCCCGGTCATCAAGCGTCGCGACACGCAGACGATCCACTGCCCGGCGGCCCCCGCCGGGGTGATCGACGGTAGCCGCGCCGACGTGAGCTTCATCGCCGGGCTCATCACCGACAAGTTCTGCTACCACCAGCCGCTGTACCGCCAGCATCAGCGGCTCGGGGACAACGGCATCCGGGTCTCGCGCCCGTGGCTCACGCAGCTCACCCACGCGGCGCTCGCGCTGCTCGAGCCGGTCTTTACGGCCCAGCTCGACTCGATCCGCGCAAGTCGCATCAAGGCGATGGACGAGACCCCGATCAAGGCCGGGCGCGCCGGCCCGGGGAAGATGAAGGGCGGCTACTTCTGGCCGGTGTATGGCGAGCGCGACGAAATCTGCTTCGCCTATCACGAGGGGCGTAGTGGCAAACACATTGCGCAGACCCTGGGGACCGACCCACCGCCCGAGGGGGCGGTGCTGCTCACCGACGGCTACGCGGCCTACGAACGTTACGCACAAAAATGCGGGCTCACGCGCGCGCAATGCTGGGCGCACTCGAGAAGAAAATTCTTCGAGGCCCAGTCGATCGAGCCCGAACGGGCGACGCAGGCATTGGAGATGATCGGCCAGCTCTACGCGGTAGAGCAGCACATCCGTGAGGCACAACTCATCGGCGAGGCACGCCGCGCATACCGGCTCGCCCAGGCCAAGCCGATGGTCGACCGGTTCTTCGACTGGGTCGGCGCCCAATTCGAATCCCAGGGGCTACTGCCGAGCTCACCGCTGACCACTGCCCTGGCCTACGTGCGTGAGCGCCGGGCCGCCCTCGAGGTCTACCTCGCCGACCCCGAGGTGCCGATCGACACCAACCACCTCGAGCGGGCGCTACGCGTAGTGCCGATGGGCCGCCGCAACTGGCTCTTCTGCTGGACCGAGGTCGGCGCGAAATACGTGGGGATCGCGCAGAGCCTGATCGCCACCTGTCGCCTGCACGACATCGACCCCTATGCCTATCTGGTCGATGTGCTCCAGCGCGTCGGCCAGCACCCTGCCGCCGATGTCGCGCAACTCACCCCAAGGCTGTGGAAGCAACACTTCGCGGCCAATCCGCTTCGATCCGATCTCCACCCGCGCTCGAAGTAGGCAAGAACGCCGCTCGGTTACCGCTTAC
>NZ_JBLWFG010000022.1:0-2341 GCF_048321015.1 Thauera sp. WH-2
CAAGGTTGGCGAGCACCTTGGTGCAGTCCGTGACGGCACCTCAGAGATCACCATCATTTCTCCGGGATACTACCAGGCTGAAATGCCGGCAACGCGAGGGCTCGAATGGTACTTCCGAGTGGATCGTGCCGATGCACTGCAGCGGGTTTGCCAGGATGTATATGAAAACTTCGCGCCGCTGCGTCAGGAGTGGGAGCAGCGCCACCGCTCAAAGGTCCTCTACTGGACGAACTGGAACTACGCTCCGCTCGTGATGCGTAAGCCCATCTCTTCGCTTGCAGACCTTAAGGGTAAGAAGATTCGTGCCTATGGCGTGGGCACCGACGTCATCGAGCGCCTTGGCGGCATTGCAGTGCCGATGGTTGCGGGTGAAGTGTACCAATCGCTCGAGCGCGGAGTGCTCGACGGAGTCTATGGCTTCGACTTCGTTACGGCCGTCGCATACAAGTTGCATGAGATCGCGCCGAACTTTTACGACATTGGCGACGGCGCGCACGCTCCCGCACTAACCGTAATGAACCGTAAGGTCTGGGAAGGGCTGTCACCGGCGAATCAGAAGATCTGTAACGACCTCGCCAACGAGCTTTACAACGGGAAATTCACCGAGATCTATGAGGGCGTTCTGACCAATTATGTGAAGAAGGCCGTTGCTGAAGGCGTCAAGTTCATCGACCTCCCCGAAAGCGAAAAGGCCCGAGCCAGGGCAACGGTCCAGCCAGCCCAAGTCGAAAGTTGGATCAACAGCGTCGCCAAACCGAACGGGATTGACGGGAAGGCGATGCAGGACGTGATTGAGAAGGCAATCGCAAAGCACGCACCCGAAGGCAAGCTCAAGCGGCCGATCGAGATCGCTGCGAGCCTCTGAAGATGCTCACCTTCGATCGCCTGCTGACGCGGATTGCTCATGTGATGTCCTGGATTGCCTTGGTCTTCCTGGCCTTCATGATGTTCGCAATCACCATCGATGTCGTAGCTCGCGCCCTTAGCGGACGCGCAGTTCCAGGTCTCTTCGAGATGTCGGAGATGTCGATGGCAATGGTCGTCTTCATGGGGCTGGGTGCGACACTGCTGGACGACGGCCATATCCGCGTGACGCTGCTAACCGATCGGTTGCCGAGCATCATTGGGCGCCACTGTTCTGCACTCGGCTGGGTCTTTGCCGGACTGACCTTCGCCTTGCTCGCCTGGCCAGCGACGAAGGAGGCAGCCTACTCGGTCTCGATCCTCGAGTTCCGCTGGGGTGCATTACAAGTACCCGTATGGTGGGCCAAGGTGATCGTGGCCGTAGGGCTTTGGTTTGCCGCACTTCAAGCGCTTGTCCACGCCGCCCTCGTTGCACGCGATCGGCTGCCGGAGCAACGGCGCGTGAACGCCATCGCCGCGCACTGAACGTTAGATGCCGGGCCAGAGCGGCCCGGCATCTAACGCATCAAATCTGGGCAGCATCAAAGAATCCAGGAAATGTCATGGACGTTACCCTCATCACATGTATCGCCGTAGGGCTGATCTTTGTGCTTCTTGCACTCGGCACCCCCGTATTTGCGGCCCTCGCTCTATCAGGCGCCTTCGGTATCGTCATGGTTGAGAACCTCGATTTCCTTCTCAACCGCCTCAAATCGCTTCCATTCTCCACCACTGCAAGCTATTCACTCACGGTCATTCCCCTCTTCATCCTGATGGGGGCCTTCGCTCATCACGCGCAAGTCGGTAAGCGACTGTTCAATGTCGCACGCAAGTGGGTTGGGCATTTGCCGGGCGGTCTTGCCATGGCCGGGATCCTTACTTCGGCAGGCTTTGCGGCCACATCGGGATCATCGGTCGCCACGGCCGCCACGGTTGGCGCGGTCGCGATCCCTGAGATGAAGAAGGCGGGTTACGACCCCCGCCTCGCTGCAGGCTCGGTCGCAGCGGGCGGTGTTCTAGGCGTACTGATTCCGCCTTCGGTTCTTCTGATTTTCTATGCCGCGCTTACGGAAGTGTCCGCAGGCAAGATGTTGATCGCCGGTTTTGTACCGGGGATTCTGACCACGCTCGTTTTCATGGCCGGCATTGCGGTGATCGGCCGCCGTGGCATGAACCAAGAGGCGCGCAGCCCGCGTTCGCCGTGGGGCGAGCGAGTTCGTGCAACGGGACAAGCCTGGCAGGTAGTCGTGCTTTTCGTACTCGTACTTGGCGGAATCTACGTTGGCCTCATCACCCCGACTGAAGCGGGTGCAATCGGGGCGCTCGCCGCCCTCGTGATGCTGCTGTTCTCACGCGTCGCCCGTGCATCGCTGGGCACGCGGCTCCTGGATAGCTTTCGCAGTACCGCGACCACCACGGTGATGATCCTCTTCACGAT
>NZ_JBLWFG010000023.1:0-2209 GCF_048321015.1 Thauera sp. WH-2
TGTCAGGCGACACCGTAAATTGCCCCCCTAGCGACACGAGGAACTGACCCCTCGTTCGCAAGGAGGCCACTGTTGGAAACGAAGCACATCGAGGTGAATCCTGTACGCCGTCTGGTTTGCGGAGTGCGGGAGATGTTGGAGCCGGAGGCGGTCACGACGATCGTTCGGTTGGGGCAGTCAGGGTGGGGCGCGAAGCGGATCGCGAGGACGTTGGGCATCGCGCGCAACACGGTGCGGCGCTATCTGAATGCAGGCGGGCCGGTGCCCTACCGACAGCCGCAGCGCGACAGCGTGCTGGGCGGTCATGAAACATGGCTGCGGGAGCGTTTCCTGCAGCACCGGGGCAACTGCGACGTGGTGCGTCAGCAGTTGAGCAAGGAACTCGGGATCGACACGAGCCTGCGCACGGTCGAGCGCGCGTGCCGAGGGTTCCGCCAGGAGCTTGAAGCGAGCCGCCGTGCGACGATCCGCTTCGAGACCGCGCCGGGCGAGCAGATGCAGATCGACTTCGGCCAGACGCGTGTGCTGATCGGCGGCGAGCCGGTGCGGGTCTTCCTGTTCGTGGCGACGCTGGGCTTTTCGCGCCGGGGGTTTGCATGCGCGTTCCGGCACGAGCGCCAGAGCGCGTGGTTCGCCGGGATCGAGGCGGCGTTTGCGCATTTCGGCGGACGGCCGCAGACGCTGCTCATCGACAACGCCAAGGCGCTGGTCGACAAGCACGACACACAGACGCGCCAGGTTCGGCTCAACAGCCGCTTCGAGGCGTTCTGCCGGCATTGGGACATCGCTGCCCGGGCATGCGCGCCGTTTCGCGCCCGCACCAAGGGCAAGACCGAGAACGGCGTGGGCTACGTGAAGAAGAACGCCATCGCCGGTCACGCCTTCGAGAGCTGGGCGGCGATGGAGGCGCACCTGGCGCGCTGGCAGCGCGAGGTGGCCGATGTGCGCATCCACGGCACGACAGGTGTCACGCCCGCTGAGCGCTTCGAGTTGGAGCGAGAGCACCTGCACCCGATTGCCGGAGTCGCCCCCTTCCTGCAGGTGCGTGAGCTCGTACGCCGGGTCAATGCCGAGGGCTGCATCGAGCTCGACACCAACGCCTACAGCGTGCCGTGGCGCTTGATTGGCGAGACCGTCACGGTCGTCGTCAGCGGCGACACCGTGGCGGTCGAGTACGCCGGCGAGGAAGTGGCTCGCCACGCGGAACTCTCCGGCAGTCGGGGGCGTAGCATCGAGCGCAGCCATCTGCTGGGTGGATCGCCGCCGCCGGCCGAGATCGAGGCGCCGCCGCCCACCGATGCGTTGCTGCGCCCGCTGGCCGAATACGAAGCGCTCGTCGGAGGAGGCTGGTGATGCTCGAACCCGAACGACTCGACGAATTGCTCACCCGGCTGCGGCTCACGGCGATCCGCGACCAGCTCGACAGTCTGCTCGACGAAGCCAGCCGGGCGCAGATGACGCTGCGCGAAGCGCTGCTGTTCCTGGCCGAGCGCGAGGTCGCCCGGCGCGACACCCGGCGCATCCAGATGGGCATGAAGCTCGCCCGCTTCCCGTGCACACGCACGCTCGAAGGCTTCGACTTCGACGCACAGCCCTCGATCGATCCGGGGCAGATCCGGGATCTGTCCACCGGGCGCTGGATCGGCCACGGTCAGGCCTTGTTGCTGCTCGGCCCGCCGGGCGTGGGTAAGACGCACCTGGCGGTCGCACTGGGGCGCGAAGCGGTGGATCGCGGCTATACGGTGCTCTTCACCTCGGCGGCGGCGCTGATGGCCGGGCTGACGAAGGCGCACGCCGATGGCCGGCTCGAGGAGAAGCTGTTGCAGCTCTCGAAGCCCAAGCTGTTGATCATCGATGAACTGGGCTACCTGCCGCTCGAACCGGCGGCCGCGCACCTGTTCTTCCAGCTCGTGTCGCGGCGCTACGAGCGGGCCAGCATGTTGATCACCAGCAACCGGCCGGTTGGCGAGTGGGGGCAGGTGTTCGGCGACGCGGTCGCCGCCACCGCTATCCTCGATCGGCTGCTGCACCACAGCCAGGTCATCACGATCCGGGGCGACAGCTACCGGCTGCGCGACAAGCGCCGCAGCGGCCTTCTGCAGAAGGCCGCTGCCCCCACCCCTACCCCGATCACGTCGGAGAGTTGATTAACCCAGGGAGGGTCAATTCCAGATGTCGTCAGGGGGTTAAATCTTCGTGTCGCTTGACA
>NZ_JBLWFG010000024.1:0-2123 GCF_048321015.1 Thauera sp. WH-2
CAGGGCGTTCGTGCGTCTACACGGCGCCAACTGCACACGGCACCAACTGCAGCTGACGTCTCGGCAGCGGTGTGACGCGCCCAGAACCATCAGGCACAATCCGGGGCTTGAGAGATTTCGGAGATCACGATGAAGTTCGATCTCATCATCGTCGGTGGTGGCCTTGCGGGTGCTGCGCTTGCCGTCGCGCTTCGGCGAAGCGCATTGAGAATCGCACTCGTGGAGCATGCAGCCCCGAAGCGCTGTGACGGGTGGGATACGCGGATCTATGCGTACAGTCCTGCAAGTGCGGCTTTTCTGGAATCGCTCGGCGTCTGGGAGCATCTCGATAGAAGTCGTCTTTATCCCGTGGCCGAGATGCTTATCGAGGGCGACGCAGGTGGAAAGCTGAACTTTTCGGCCTACGAGAGCGGCTTGGCGCAGCTCGCATGGATTGCTGAATCCAGTCTCGTGCATGTGGAACTGTGGGAGAGCCTGAAGCGTCAACACAACGTGACGCTGTTCTGCCCTGGTGCACCTGATGCCATGGAAAGGCACGACGGTGGTGTTTCGCTCGTGCTCCAGGATGGAAGACGCCTGTCTGCAAGGCTGTTGGTAGGGGCGGATGGAAGGGACTCTTGGGTACGCCAGCAGGCAGGTATCCAGGCGTCTGTCACGCCATATCACGAGAAGGGCGTGGTCGCGAATTTGCATTGTGAGCGCTCGCACCATGGCACCGCATTCCAATGGTTTCGCGAGGACGGCGTACTGGCGTGGCTACCGCTTGCAGGGGATGCGGTGTCCATCGTCTGGTCTGCACCGGACGAGACGGCCGATGCGCTCCTCGCGCTGGACGACGCTGCGTTCTGCGCGCATGTGGCCGAAGCGGGCGCGCATCGGCTCGGGGCGTTCTCGCTGCTTGCGCCGCGCGCGGCGTTTCCTTTGCGGCTGATGCGGGTGGCCGAAACGGTGCAGACTCGGGTTGCGCTCATCGGTGATGCTGCACACGCGATTCATCCGCTTTCGGGGCATGGCATCAATCTCGGCTTCCAGGATGCAAGGGTGCTTGCCGAAGAGCTGGCGGGGCTCGCCTCCTGGGAGGATCCGGGCGATCTGAGCGTCCTGCGCCGCTATGCGCGTCGTCGGGCGGAGGAGCCCTTCTTGTTGCAGTACGCCACGCACGGCCTGAATCGCTTCTTTGGAACCCGGGATCCCGTCCTTTCTCTACTGCGCAATGCCGGGCTGAACCTCACGACCCGCTTGCCGGTCTTAAAGGACGTGCTTGTCCGTTACGCTGCTAACGGTCGCCTTTGAATGCATTGGAGAATCAGATGAATCGAACAATGGGTACGTTCACACGTACCATGGTCACGCCCCTTGCCTTTGCCTGCACCGTTCTCGTTGCGGGCACAGTCCAAGCGAGTGAAGACGATGTCCGGAAGCAAATGGAGGCCTTCATCGGTGCGCCTGCGGTCGAATCAGTGACGAAAACCGGATACGGCGGCTTGTATGAGGTGGTGCTGAAGAACGGGCAGCTGGTGTACACGGATGCCACGAACAGCTTCATCCTTGATGGAAGCATTATTGAAACGTCGTCGCGACAGAACATCACCCAGGCTCGACTCAATGAGCTCTCCGCGATCGACTTTTCTTCGCTCCCGCTCGATCAGGCCGTGAAACTGGTCAGAGGTAAGGGGACGCGGGTCATCGCGACTTTTGAGGACCCGAACTGTGGATACTGCAAGCGTCTGGGTAAGGAGCTTGCCGAGATGGACGATGTGACGGTGTACACCTTTCTCTACCCCATCCTGAGTGAAGACTCGGCGAAGAAATCCGACAACATCTGGTGCGCCAATGACGCCGCACAGGCGTGGACGGATTGGGTGGTCAGCGGCAAGGTGCCGACTGACGCGAAGTGCGATACCAGCGCGATCGCGCGCAATGTAGAGCTTGGCCAGAGCTTGCGCATCACGGGAACGCCAACCATCTTCCTCGCCGATGGCACGCGTATCGGCGGCTACATGCCGCGTGCGCAACTGGAACAGGCGATCGAGGACGCCAATCCCTGAGCCGGGAGCTTCTCGGGCGGCGTGTAGCCGCTCGAGAAATCGGTTTCGCACGCAAGCACCAACGGGGGCTGCGTT
>NZ_JBLWFG010000025.1:0-1799 GCF_048321015.1 Thauera sp. WH-2
GGGTTTGAAGGCCGCGACCGCAAAAGCTCTGTGGTGGCACGTTTGTAACATTCATCCTCAAACTTGACGCTGCTTTGTAGGTCATTAAAGTAGCGGCATGCACGTCAAGCTCACCACCTCCGGAGGCCGCCGCTACGTCCAACTCGTCGAGTCCTATCGCGACGAGGCCGGACGGGTGAAGAAGCGCACCGTCGCCACGCTCGGCCGCGCCGAGCAGGTCGATGGTTCGCTCGACGCGGTCATCAACGGCCTTCTGAAGGTCACCGGCCGTGAACCGATGGGGGCCAAGCCGCCGGCGCCGACGGTATCGTTCGAGTCCGCGCGGGCACTCGGTAACGTGTGGGCGCTGACCGAACTGTGGAAGTCGCTCGGGTTCTCGGATCTGCGGCGGGTGTTTCGCCGCACGCGGCGCACCACAGACGTGGAGGCGCTGATCCGCCTGATGGTGCTCAACCGCCTGTGCGACCCCGAATCCAAGCTTGGCGTACTGCGCTGGGTGCAGACCGTGGCGCTGCCCGACTTCGGGCCAAAGGCGGTGACGCACCAGCAGTTGCTGCGCAGCCTCGACGCGATGATGGATCACCAGGACGAGGTCGATGCGGTGGTCGCCGGACTGCTGCGCCCGCTGATCGATCAGGATCTGTCGGTGGTCTTCTACGACCTCACCACGATCCGTAGCGAAGGGCTCAGCCAGCAGGCCGGTGACGTGCGCCAGTACGGCATGGCCAAGGAAGGACTCATCGCCCGCCAGTTCATGCTCGGCGTGGTGCAGACCGCCGAGGGCCTGCCGATCTACCACGAAGTGTTCGACGGCAACACGGCTGAGACGCGCACCTTGCTGCCCACGCTCACCAAGGTGCTCGAGCGTTTCCCGTCGGTGCAGCGCCTGGTGCTGGTCGCTGACCGGGGGCTGCTCAGCCTGGACAATCTGGAAGCGCTGAAGGCTGTGCGCCTGGCCAGTGGCAAGCCGCTCGAATTCATCGTCGCGGTGCCGGGCCGGCGATACAACGAGTTCATCGAGCTGCTCGAACCCTTCCACGAACAGCAGTGCGCCACCGCCACTCAGGAAGTGATCTCGGAGCAGGCCTGGAACGACCTGCGGCTGGTGGTCGCGCACGATCCAGTGACGGCAGCAACGAAGACCCAACAGCGCAACGAGCGCATCGACGCGCTGACCCGCCAGGCGGACCAATGGACGGGCAAGCTCACCGAGCAGGATGAAGGCGTGAAGTACAGGGGGCGCAAGCTCTCGGACAGTGGCGCCAAGGCGCGCTTCTATCATGCGGTCAGCGAAGCGCACCTGTCGCGCATCATCAAGGTGGATCTGGGCGAGGAGCTCTTCAGCTACCACATCGACGACAAGGCCAAGCGTCTTGCCGAAATGATGGACGGCAAGCTGCTGCTGGTCACCAACGCCGAGGGCTTGTCCGCACAGAAGGTGATTCAGCGCTACAAGTCGCTCGCCGACATCGAGCGCGGCTTCAAGGTGCTCAAGTCCGAGATCGACATCGGCCCGGTGTATCACCGCCTGCCCGAGCGGATCCGCGCCCATGCGTCGATCTGTTTCATGGCGTTGATCCTGCACCGGGTGATGCGTAGCCGCCTCAAGGCCGCCGACGCGGGTTACACGCCCGAGCGGGCACTCGAACAACTGCAGCGCATTCAGCATCACCGGGTACGCCTGAACGGCGGCGAGCCGGTGGCGGGGGTGTCGACGATCAGCACAGAGCAGAACGAGGTGCTTCATGCCTTAGGAATCGAAAAGCCCGCGGCGCCGGAGCAGCTGGCGCTGTTGTAGT
>NZ_JBLWFG010000026.1:0-1602 GCF_048321015.1 Thauera sp. WH-2
CTGGCGGGGCTTCTGCATCGCCCACACGAGCGCAATCAGCGCGAAGGCGGGCAGGTACATCCACTCCTTGTCGGGCCGCTCGGCCGCGGGCAGCTCGATGCTGGCGATCGCGAAGCCCTGCTCCAGGCCCAGCTTCTCGGCCGGGCTGCCGAAGCGCACCGCCGCCACCTGCACCTGATCGCCCAGCGTCATCACCGTCAGGCCCATCTTGCCCAGACGCTCGCGCGCGTTGCCCGGCTCACCCAGCGGCAGCAGCACGCCCTTGGCGATGTCCTGCCCCTCGAGGTTCATGCCCTCGACCCACACGCGCAGGTTGCCGTTGCGCGGCGCCGCCTCGACCAGGCGCGTGAGCTCGGTCGGCGCCACCTCGTCGTAGGGCGGATACACCATGTCCATCCAGAAGCCCGGACGGAACAGCGTGAAGGTCACCAGCAGCAGGATCAGCGTCTCGTGGAGGCGGGTCTTGGCGATGAAGAAGCCCTGCGTGGCCGCGGCGAACATCATGCTCGCCACCGTCGCGCTGACGATGGTCATCACCAGGTGGAAGGTGTCGGTGATGCCGATCAGCAGGATCTGCGTGTTGAAGATGAACATGAAGGGCAGGATCGCCGTCCGTGCGCTGTAGCCGAAGGCGGTCAGGCCCGTGCGCATCGGCTCGCTCTTGGCGATGCCCGCCGCGGCGTAGGACGCCAGCCCCACCGGCGGGGTCACGTCGGCCATCAGGCCGAAATAGAACACGAACAGATGCACCGCGATCAGCGGCACCAGCAGCCCGCTCTGCGCGCCCAGCTCCACGATCACCGGCGCCATCAGCGTCGACACCACGATGTAGTTGGCCGTGGTCGGCAATCCCATGCCCAGCACCAGGCAGATCACTGCCACCAGCACCAGCATCACCATCAGGTTGCCGCCCGAGAGCACCTCCACGAGCTCGGTCATCGCCAGGCCGATGCCGGTCAGCGTCACCGTGCCCACGATCACACCCGCGGTGGCGGTGGCGATGGCGATGCCGATCATGTTGCGCGCACCGGTCACCAGCCCCGAGAACAGGTCGTGAAAGCCGTGCTTCGTGGCCTCGCCCAGTGCGCCGTGGCCGCGGAAGAAGGCGAACAGCGGGCGCTGGGTGACGAGGATGAACATCAGGAACAGCGTCGCCCAGAACGCCGACAGCGCGGGCGAGAGCTGCTCGACCATCAGGTTCCAGATCAGCGCCGCCACCGGCAAGAGGAAGTGCAGGCCGGATTTGAGCGTGGGGCCGATCTCGGGCAGGTACGCCATCTTCTCGCCGGGCTTTTCCATATGGAGCTCGGGGTACTTCGCCCCGAAGCGCACGATCGCCACGTAGGCCGCGAGCATGAGCGCGCCCACGACGACGAAGGCCGCCTCGCCGAAGGCGCCCTTCATCCAGCCGAAGCCCCAGTACACCACCGCCGACAGGATGATCACGCCCGACACCGTCATCAGCGTGCTGATCACCGCGCGCTGCCAGGGCAGCGGCTCGCGCCGCGGCAGGCCCTGCAGCTCCATCTTGAGCGCCTCGAGGTGCACGATGTAGAACAGCGCGATGTAGGAGATCAGCGCGGGCAGGATCGCGTGCTTCAT
>NZ_JBLWFG010000027.1:0-1309 GCF_048321015.1 Thauera sp. WH-2
TGCGGGCGTCGATCTTTTCCATGCCCGAATTATATCAAAACCTATTTGATTGCCGGGTTAATGCGACGCACTCCCGACGTTGTACAGCAGTGCAGTCGTCCACAAACGAAGCCCCGCACATGACACGCAATCGCTTCGAGATCACGCGGGTTTCCGGAATGCCTGTCTCCGACGAGGAGTTACTCGAGGACATACGTGCGGTTGCCGCCAGCGTCGGTAAAGACACAATTGGGCAGAAGGACTATCGTCGGCTCGGTCAATACCAAGATTCGACCGCCACTCGACGCTTCGGAACCTGGAACAACGCGCTTGCTGCTGCGGGCCTCTCGGTGTCGAACGTGATCGACATCGCGGACGAGGAGTTGTTTGAGAATCTACTGATCCTCTGGCAACACTACGGCCGCCAACCTCGGCGAAGTGAGCTTGCATACAAACCCTCGACAATCTCTCAATCGCCTTACAACCGCCGTTTTGGCTCGTGGTCGGGAGCACTGGCTGCGTTCGTCGAGTACGCGAACGGAAGTGACGCTGAAATACTCCTCTCTCAAAGCGTAGGAATTGCTCGCAGGGCCACTGGGCGCGATCCATCGCTCCGCCTTCGATGGCACGTACTTCAGCGCGATCGTTTCACCTGCTGCGCGTGTGGAGCTAGTCCGGCACTAGATCCAGGTGTTGAACTCCACGTTGATCATGTCGTCGCCTGGAGCAAGGGCGGCGAAACGATACTTGAGAATTTACAAACGCTCTGTGCCTTATGCAATCTTGGCAAATCCAACACGTAGTCTGGCGAGCCCGTCGTTCTAGTGAGCGCGCTGCGATCAGGCTGCACCGCGCCTCTGTGCTTTGACGCCAGGTGCTTGATGGCTGATCGGAAACCAATAAAGCAAGCTCATGAGCGCGCTCAAGTCGCTCTTTTCTTGCAGTGGTTCAACGCACGCTATCGAACAAATTTTTCGGTGGTGGAGGAACCTGACCCCCCAGAGGCAATTATCCGCTCCGGGCGCACGACCCGATGGGTGGAGGTAACCGATGCGTTTTGGAGCGACGCCTTTGCGAAAGATGAGTATTCGTACGTCACTCCGGGCGAAGTTCACGAGCCAATAGGGACGGGGCCGTTTCTTAACCCGGATGAAGCTTTTTCGAAGCGTTTTGTTGATGCTGTACGAAAAAAGTTAGAGAAGAGATCCTACGAGGACAGTAGAGGCTTGTATGGTCCAGGTTACTTGGTAGTGCCAATCATGTATCCGCTGTTTGATGCTAATACCATTCGCATGATGCGCGAGCTTTGGTCTCAGACACGGATCAACGA
>NZ_JBLWFG010000028.1:0-1309 GCF_048321015.1 Thauera sp. WH-2
TGTCTTGCGTCTACTCACCGATACTCAGTCGCGTTTCGGAACGAGCATTTCGGCTTCCCCTTCAAGAACTACGCTGCCACGCACGGTGCAGACCGTCGAGAAGATCGCCCGGCGCTTCTCAGCTTTGAGCTCCTTAACCGTCACGCAGGCAACGACGGTATCGCCAACTTTCACCGGCGCCTTGAACTTGAGTGTCTGGGAGAGATAGATGCAGCCCGGGCCGGGGAGACGGGTGCCGAAAACGGCCGAAATCAGGCCGGCTGAAAGCATGCCGTGTGCGATGCGCCCACCGAACATGGTGCTGGCGGCGAACTCTTCGTCGAGATGAACGGGGTTGGTATCACCCGAAACGCCCGCAAACATCAGGATGTCGGCTTCACTGACCGTACGGGAAACCGAGGCGCTCATGCCGAGGTGGAGTTCCTCGAACGCATGTCCATACACGGCTGTGAAATCTCTGGTGGAATCACTCATGGTTTGCTCCTGGCAACTGACTGGAATGCTCCGACCCTACAGGGTCGTTGCACGAAAATCAATCGTGCATGCTGCGCTGCCGCATCACGGTGTAAGAATGCAGTAGGATTGTGCCTGTGCGCAGGGGTGCAAGCGTCCATTCTGGGCCGGGGTGTGATGCCCTTCACATCCATTGAGGAAGGCATTGTCTAGAGTGAATTCGTTGTGCCTCGAAAGAACGCGGGGCGATCAATTCTCCGGCGGGACGTAGTTCCGGTCCTGCTGTACCGAAGCCAGGGGTAGTCCATGTTGAAGGTATTCAGTCACTACTTGCCGACGCATGCGCTGCAGCAGGTGTTGTTCGATGCCGCGGTCCTTTTTTCCGTGGTCCTTTGTGCTATCGCAGTCCTCGGTTCGCACGAAGGACTTGAATGGGTGGCGTGCGTGCCCTCGGCGCTCACCTTCGCAGCACTGATGGTGGGGATGAACGCTGCGATGGGGCTGTACCGGCCCTTCTATGAGCGGTCCCGCCGTCAGGCCGCAGTGCGCGTGCTGCTTTCGCTCGTGGTAAGTATCCCCGTTGCGTATTTCGTGTTCCGAGTGCTCCCGTGGGCAGAGATGGCTCCGCTTGCACTGCAGTGGAGCATACTGGTGTCGTTGGGTGTGCTGCTACTTGCGCGCGGGGTGTTCAATCAACGACAGGCCGCGGGTATGTTCATTCCGCGGGTATTGATCGTCGGAACCGGGCGTGACGCGCGCCAGGTACATCTGGATCTGACTCGGCCGCTTCAGCGCAGCGTTGAAGTGGTCGGTTTCCTCCCCGTCAGTGGCAATGAGCGAATCGAAGTCGAACCCA
>NZ_JBLWFG010000029.1:0-1248 GCF_048321015.1 Thauera sp. WH-2
CGATGTCGAGCTGTTCGCTGACGTCCTGGCCAATCTCGACCATGGGTGTGCCGCAGGCGCAGGTGCGTTCGGCCTCGGGGACGTCGTGGACGACGTCGATGCGCGGCAGCTCGATCGGCAAGGGCTTGCGCTTGCCACGCGCCTTCTTCTTGCCCGTGTCGGCGGGCGTCTCACCCGTCGTCTCGGTGGCCGGCGGCGGCAAGGTTGCGGTGTCGCCCGCCTCGGTTGCGGACTCGGCCAGCGCCTCGGCCTCGTCGAAGAGCCACCCCTGGCCCGCGTGCGATTCGCTGCTGGGGCCGAACATGCGCCGGCGCGCCAGGCGAAGCTGCTCGTAGAGCTCGAGGATGCGTGCCTCGAAGGCCTTTTGCAGTTCGGCTTCGCGCGCCTTGAAGGCAAGCTCGAAGGCGTGCTGCTGTTCCCGCAGCAAGGCCTTGAGCGCGGCCGGATCGTCGGGTAACTGTTCGGGGAGGGGGGATGCGCACACGCCGACGGCGGCATTCGAACGAGGGTCGGCGGTACGTGGTTGCATGCTGGAATTATACCCGATCACGCTACGTAACCGATTGGTATTGCAGCGTTTTATGCGGCCTTGCCGCCCACAGATCGAAGCCTTCGAGCAGCCATTCGAGCTCCTTCATCGTCAGTACGCAGGTGGGCTGACTTGCCTCGGCCGCCGGCCAGGCGAAGCGCTCGGCTTCGAGCCGCTTGTACCAGAGGCAGAAGCCGTTGCGGTGCCAGTACAGCGCCTTGAGTTTGTCGCGGCGACGGTTGATGAAAAGGTACAGCGCGTCGCCGAACGGGTTCAGTCCCAGCTCCTGCTCGACCAGCGCCGACAGTCCGCCGATGGATTTGCGAAAGTCGATCGCCGGCCGGTACAGATACACCGCGCCGATCGAATGCCCCGGGTGCATCAGCGCCCTCGCTCGGCAAGAGCCGCCGACAGCGCGGCCAGCCAGTCGACGCCAGGCAGCGTCGCGCATTCGAGCCGCAGCTGCGCGTCGATCACCACCGTGCAGCCCGCGCGGGGCGTCATCGAGGGTTCGACTTTGATCGGGACGAATCCGCCAAGCTTGGCGCGGCTACGACGGCCACCGGTCACCAGGCGCTTGCGCCACTGATAGAGCGCCTGCGGCGATAGCCCCTCGCGCTCGGCGTAAGCCTTCGTGGTAATGCCCTCGGCTTCGATTGCCGACAGGTGCGACAACCAGAACGTACTGCGCTCCGACATGCTCGTGCTCCCTGAAAAAC
>NZ_JBLWFG010000030.1:0-1104 GCF_048321015.1 Thauera sp. WH-2
TTGAGATTCCAGGGCAGGAGGGCCTCGAAGTGTTCGACGGTGGTCGCATTGGGCACGGCGCGCAGTATGTGGCGCAGCCACAGGTACGGCTCGACGTTGTTGGCCTTGGCGGTCTCGACCAGCGAGTAGATGAGCGCGCTGGCACGCGCCCCGGCTTGCGTATCCGAGAAGAGCCACGCTTTCCTCCCAACGACGAAGGGCCGGATGGCGTTTTCGGCCGGGTTGTTGTCGATCGGCAGATCGCCCCGTGCGAGGTAGCGCGTCAGTCGCGGCCACTGCCGATGCAGGTAGCCCAACGCGCCGCCGAGCACCGAGGTGGGCGGCACGGTGGGGAGCACCTGATCGAGCCAACGGCGCAGTTCGTCGATGACGACGCGGCTTCTGCTCTGGCGTCGCGCCAGGCGCTCGGCGTTGCTCAGTTCGCGCGCCTCCTTCTCGATGGCGTAGAGCTTGCCGATCAGCGCCAGCGCCTCATGGGCGCGACCGCGCTTGCCGGCGGGCAGCACCTTGCTGGCGTCGACGAAGCGGCGCCGCGCATGGACCCAGCAGCCGAGCCGGGTCACGCCCTCGCAGAAGGAGATCGCCCCATAGCTCTCGAGCCCATCGGCGATCAGGTGCCCCTTCCAGCCTTCGAGCAGGCGTAAAGGGACCGCCTGCGCGCGGCTCGGGTCGTACTCGAAGAGGATCACCGGCTTACCCGGCGGACCACCGCGCTGCACCCACATCTGGCTCTTGCTCGTGGCTGCCCGGCCAGGCTCCTTGAGCACCTGCACCGGGGTTTCGTCCATGTGAATCACATCGTGCCCGAGCAGCACGTCGCGCATCAGATTGGCGATCGGCTGCAGCGCTTGCGCGGTGCCGATCACCCAGCGCGCCAGGGTCTGACGCGGCACGAGCGCGCCCGCGCGGGCAAGCACGTACTCGAAACGCGCCAGCGGCAGCCCGTCGACGTACTTGGTGACCAGCAGCATCGCCAAGAGGTCGTTGCTGGCGTTGCTCTTGGGCAGCACCTGCCCCGGGGCGCGGGCGCTGACCGGCGCCTGGTCGCCCTGGGGGCAGCCGTAGCGCTTCCTGATGTGACGCAGCACGCGCACCTGCATCGGG
>NZ_JBLWFG010000031.1:0-984 GCF_048321015.1 Thauera sp. WH-2
AGCTTCCGCCCGAAGCCCTGGAACACATTCGCCGCCAGGCATTTGTCCTGCGCAAGCAAGGTTACACGTGGTCGCACATCGCTGAGGTGTGCGGGGTTCACGTTGGCACTGTATTGAAATGGGCGCGGCGCGCCCAGGCCGACAGCGTCGACAGCGTCATCAAGGGCGGGCAACGTGGCCGACGCCATGGTTCGGGTCGAACGCTGACGCTGGTTCAAGAGGAGCAGTTGCGTTTGAAGATCATCGGTTCGAATCCCGCCCAGCTTCAGCTTGAGTTCGCGCTGTGGAATCGTCGCGCGGTCATGCTCGCCATCAAGCAGCTCTTTGGCATCGACATGCCCATTCGCACGGTCGGTGAGTACCTTCGGCGCTGGGGCTTCACTCCGCAGCGGCCGGTCAAGCGTGCGCTCGAGCAGGATCCGGCCCGGCTCAAGGCGTGGCTCGAGGACGCGTACCCGAAGATCGTTGCGCGCGCCAAGACTGAGGATGCCGAGATCTACTGGGGGGACGAGACCGCCATTCGTCAGGACTCGCACTGGGTGCGCGGCTACTCGATGGCGGGACTGACGCCGGAGCTTCGACTGCCGGCCGGTCGCCATGGATCGACGTCGATGATCTCGGCGATCACCAACCAGGGCTTGGTACGCTTCTCGTTCTTCGAGGGCGCCATCGATGCCGAGCGCTTCATCGTGTTCTTGAAGGACCTGATTCAGGACGCGCAGCGTAAGGTGTTCCTGATCGTCGACAATCTGCGCGTGCATCGCGCCAACCGTGTCCGCGAGTGGGCGGCGGAAAACACCGAGAAGATCGAACTGTTTTACCTGCCGCCGTACGCGCCGGAACTCAACCCCGACGAGTACCTCAACCGGGATCTGAAAACCTCGATACGTTCCGGGCCGATTGCCAAGACCGCCGCCGCACTTCTCGAGAAGGCACGTACCTGCATGGAACGCATTGCTGCGATGCCGGATCGGGTGCGGTCGT
>NZ_JBLWFG010000032.1:0-575 GCF_048321015.1 Thauera sp. WH-2
TTCGCGCTGCAGAGCCTGGAGACGCCGCTGTGGGTGTTCCAGCTGCTGGCGCTGCTGTCAGGCATTGGCGGAGGCAACTTTGCGTGCTCGATGTCGAACATCTCGACCTTCTTCCCGCGCAGCCAGCAGGGCACGGCGCTGGGCCTGAACGCGGGCCTGGGCAACTTCGGCGTGACCACGATGCAGGTGCTGATCCCGCTGGTGATGACGGTGGGGCTGTTCGGCGCGCTCGCGGGCGACCCGATCCCGCTGGTCAAGGACTCGGCCTCGCTGATCGGCAAGATCACCGCGGGCACGCCGACCTACGTGCAGAACGCCGGTTTCGTGTGGCTGCTGCTGCTGGTGCCGCTGGCGGTGATCGGCTGGTTCGGCATGAACAACCTGCTCACCGTGTCGCCCAACATCGGTTCGACCGGCGCGGCGCTGGGCAAGATCATCCTGTTCTACGGCATTGCGCTGGTGGTGTCGGCGATCGGTCTGTACCTGTACCTGCCGGCGCCGACCGGCTCGGGGCTGCTCTCGGGCAACGGCATGTGGATCGTCATGGTGCTGGTGATCGTGGGCACGCTGTACGG
>NZ_JBLWFG010000033.1:0-521 GCF_048321015.1 Thauera sp. WH-2
ACCTGCACGTAGCTGATACCCACGTATTCCACCATCAGGAAGGCGGCCGCGCCCATCACCGGGGGCATGATCTGGCCATTCACGGACGAGGCCACCTCGACCGAGGCCGCCTTGTCGGCGCGGTAGCCCACGCTCTTCATGAGCGGGATGGTGAAGGTGCCGGTGGTGACCACGTTGGCGATCGAGGAGCCCGAGATCAGCCCGGTGCTGGCCGAGGCCACCACCGCGGCCTTGGCCGGACCGCCGCGCAACCCGCCCAGCAGCGCAATGGCCGACTTGATGAAGTAGGCCCCGGCGCCCGCGGTCTCGAGCAGCGCGCCAAAGAGCACGAAGAGAAAGATGAAGCTCGTCGACACCCCCACGGCGACGCCGAACACGCCCTCGGTGGTGAGCCACATGTGGCTCATGCCCTTGGCGAGCGAGGCGCCGCGGTGTGCGATCACCTCGGGCATGTAGGGGCCGAAGAAGATGTAGATCATGAACACCGCGGCCAGGATCACCATGGGCAGGCCCAGCGCGCG
>NZ_JBLWFG010000034.1:0-413 GCF_048321015.1 Thauera sp. WH-2
CTTCGGGCGTGGCCGACTGGTAGGCCAGCAGCATCACGTAGCCGGTCGCCGCCGAGGCGATCACCAGCACGATCGAGATCCACTGCGTCACGATCGAGCCGCCCAGCTTGTCCGAGATCCAGCCCCCCACCGGGCGGATCAGCGCACCCACGAAGGGGCCGATCCATGCGTACATCAGCGCCGAGGGGGCGTTCGGGTTCTTGGCGTGCACCCACGCCTGCGTGGCCGGGTCGAGCGTGTGCGTGTTTCCGAAGATCACCGTGATCGACAGCGGCAGCGCCATCGAAAAGCCGATGAACGAGCCGAAGGTCACCACGTACAGCGCCGTCATCGACCAGGTGTGCTTGTTGCGGAAGATCGCGAACTGCTTGTTCAGGTTCGATTTCATCTCGCCGGTGGCAGCGAACTTCATC
>NZ_JBLWFG010000035.1:0-413 GCF_048321015.1 Thauera sp. WH-2
GCTCGGGCGTGGCCGACTGGTAGGCCAGCAGCATCACGTAGCCGGTCGCCGCCGAGGCGATCACCAGCACGATCGAGATCCACTGCGTCACGATCGAGCCGCCCAGCTTGTCCGAGATCCACCCGCCCACCGGGCGGATCAGCGCACCCACGAAGGGGCCGATCCATGCGTACATCAGCGCCGAGGGCGCATTCGGATTCTTCGCATGCACCCACGCCTGCGTGGCCGGGTCGAGCGTGTGCGTGTTGCCGAAGATCACCGTGATCGACAGCGGCAGCGCCATCGAGAAGCCGATGAACGAGCCGAAGGTCACCACGTACAGCGCCGTCATCGACCAGGTGTGCTTGTTGCGGAAGATCGCGAACTGCTTGTTCAGGTTCGACTTCATCTCGCCGGTGGCAGCGAACTTCATG
>NZ_JBLWFG010000036.1:0-353 GCF_048321015.1 Thauera sp. WH-2
TCCTCCGGCTTGAACGGGTAGCCCGCGTTGGACATCTGCACCGTCACCAGCCCCCACATCAGCCACACGGCAAAGCCGCACAGCAGGCTCGGGATCGAGATCCACAGGTTGCGGTTGGCGATGCGCGAGCCCTTCTCCTTCCAGAAGGCCTCATCCTCCGGGCGCCAGTCGACGATGTCGGCGCTACTCGTGGTCTTCGGCCCCTGCACAGCGGCCTTGTCAATTGCCTGCATGAATGCTGCTCCTTCTTGTCATTGTGTAATCACATCAACTCTGGTTCGGACGCTGGACGCCTGCGCGCTCCTCGAGCACATCGGTGCGGCGCACCTCGGTCCAGTACATCCAGATCAGCG
>NZ_JBLWFG010000037.1:0-301 GCF_048321015.1 Thauera sp. WH-2
ACAAGGCCAGCTTCGAGCTGTCCGACGAAGAACTGCAGAAGATCGTCGCCGAGGCCGACACGGGCGGGCGCAAGCCCACCGGGCTGACTGCACAGCTGCTGCTGATGGTGGCGCTGGGGTGGTCGCTGTTCCAGCTGTGGATCGCCTCGCCGCTGCCGTTCTCGCTCGGCGTGTTCGTGTTCAACGACACCGAGGCGCGCGCGATCCACCTCGGGTTTGCCGTCTTCCTCGCCTTCGCCGCCTACCCCGCCTTCAAAGGCTCGCCGCGCGCGTACGTGCCGGTGTTCGACTGGGTGCTCGC
>NZ_JBLWFG010000038.1:0-217 GCF_048321015.1 Thauera sp. WH-2
TACATCGCGTTCTCGGGCGAGCCGGCCTTGATCTGGCCGCCGATCACCACCGGCGCGATGAACGCACCGTAGGCTGCCACCGCCGAGGTCCAGCCCAGCACCGGGCCACGCTCATCCTTGTCGAACACGAAGCCCACGGTACGGAAGGTCGAGCCGTTGCCGATGCCCGAGGCCGCGAACAGCACCACGAACAGCGCCATGAACACGAAGAAGTACT